>JAUJNC010000095.1 GCA_030446525.1 Armatimonadaceae bacterium | reverse complement strand
CGCTGTCCCTCCCCGCCGCTCGTCCGCTCGTCCAGCCCTACACGCGGTGCTCCTCGCCGCCGATGCCCGTGCCCGATCCGCGACGGGCGCGCCGCGCGCCAGGGCGCGGCGCGAAGGCCGCGGCCGAGGCAAGCGCCGCGCCGCAGGGTGCGGGCTGTCCCTACGCCGCTGCCCGTCCCGATGGAGATCCTGCAAAACGACCATGCGCCCCTGGTGGACTACGCGCCCCGCCTGAGCCGGCCCCCATCTGGCCGCGTGCCACTGGACCGAGCAGCAGGCGCCCGCGCCGCGTCCAGGGCGCGCCGCTGAAGATCGCAGGCAATTTTGTCAGCAGGATAGCAATGATAAAGCCAGTTTTCGACTTTTGCCATCGGCGTTTCCGGCTTCGTGCTTGCCGGGTGCCCGGGGCGGCCGTCGTCCACCGGGGCGAACAACGGCGCCGGCGCCGAGGCTGCAATTGGCTGAACACGAGCCAGGAACCGGCGTCCCGGCCTACCGCGGGCGATCGCGGACGCCAGCATCTCCGATCCCAAGACGTTCAACCTTTGGGTGTCCTCGGAGACGTCCTCCTCAGCCGTGAAGTCGGCCCGCTCTACAACCGCTGGACCAGCGCAACGCCTACACCCTGAAGTTCAGGCCGCGCCTCGCGGACCTGCCCCAGGTCAGCCCGGACGGGCTGACCCTACACGGCCTACACCCTGCGGGAAGGACTGACCTGGAGCGACGGCCGGCCGCTCACGGCGGACGACGTCATCTTCACCCTGGGCGTCATCTTCGACCCCAAATACAGACCATCATGCGCGAGGATGATGGTGGATGTTGTATCGACGGACAGGGCCGTCACGCGCGAGCCTTTCGGGTACCGCAAGGTGGACGCCCGCACGGTCGAGTTCCGGCTGCCAGCTGCCCGCACCCCGGCCGCGGACATCTTTCCTTCCAGGTCGCCCCCGGCTTCTCAGGCCGCCTACAAGGCCGGCGCGTTCAACGCCGCCTGGGGGTCAACACCCCGGTCACCGAAGCTCGTCAGCAGCGGGCCGTATGTCATCGCCGAGTACGCCCCCGGGCAGCGCGTGGTCTACCAGCGCAACCCCGCGCTTCGAAACCAAAGCGAGGACGGCAAGCCGCTCCCGTACCTGGACCGCTACGTCCCGGACCTGAACGCGACCACGCTCAACTTCCGCAGCAACGTGACCGACGTCCTGGCGGTGCAGGCGCCGGGTTACTACCATCGAGGGAGTCGGCCGGCAACTACAGCGTGCTCAACCGCGGCCCGGGCTGGGGTTCAGCTACCTCGGGTTCAACCTGAACCCGAACTCCAGAGTGGACAAGAACCTGATCTACCTGTTCCGGGACGTGCGCTTCCGCCGCGCCGTTTCCCACGCCGTGAACCGCGAAGGATGTCGAACGACATCTTCCTGGGTCTGGCTGGAAACCGTCCTACGGCCCGGTCTCGCCCGCCAACACGGCGTTCTACAGCACCCGGACGTCCCCAAGTTCGAAGTACAACCCCGAAAAGGCGAAGGCGCTGCTGGCGGAATCGGCCTCAGAGACTTCAACAAGAACGGCACGCTGGGTACCAGGGCAAGAGGTCGAGTTCAACATCGGCAACACCGAGAACAGTACGCGCAAAGCCATCGCGACCATCGTCGCCGACGACCTGAAGTCGGGCTGGGCGCGGTTCACGCCGGTCAACTTCAACGACCTGATCCGCCGCGCGTGAACACGCCACCCTACGACTGGCAGGCGATCGTGCTGGGCTTCCGACCGGCGGGCCGGAGCCGCACAACGGCAGCAACATCTGGCGCTCTTCCGGCCCGTCCCACCAGTGGTGGCCCAACCAGACCCGGCCCGGCTCGGACTGGGAGGCCGAGATCGACAGGCTCTGGGTGCAGGGCGCGCAGAATTTGGACCCCACCAAGCGCAAGGCGATCTACGACCGGTGGCAGCATATCGTGGGCGAGCAGCAGCCGTTCATTTTCACGGTCGTCGCCGACTCGCTCACCCGCCCTGCGTAACCGCTTCGGCAACGTCAAGCCGTCGTCGCTCCGGGCGTCACCTGGAACCTGGAAGAGCTTTCGACACGGCGAGCGCCACGCGCGCGCCCTGACATTCCTACGGAAAACCCTGGGGTTTTGTCTAGAATGCTGCGCTTTGTCCTGCGGCGACTGCTGCAAACGATCCCCCCTGCTGCTGGGCATCACGTTCATCTCGTTCGGCGTGATGGTGGCGCCGGGCGACTACCTGACGCAGATGGAGCAGAACCCGCAGATCAGCCCCGAGACGATCGCGCGCCTGCGGGTGATTTCGGGCTGGATCAGCCCTGGCTGGTCCACAGTACCTGCTGTGGCTCAAGAACGCCGTGACGGGAACTTCGGCTACTCGTTCACCTACAAGCTCCCGATGTTCGACCTGATCGGGCAGTACGTAGGGGCCACTCTGCTGCTGTCGCTCACGTCGATGGTCTTTTCCTGGGCGGTGGCCGTGCCGATGGGGGTCTACGCGGCCACGCACAAGAACGGGACGATCGACCGGGTCACCGCGTTCCTGGCGTTCACGGGGATCTCGCTGCCCGGCTTCTTCGTCGCCCTGCTCGCCCTGCTCCTGGCGCACCGCACCGGCTGGTTCCCGATCGGGGGCACATGCAGAGCGCGAACTACGCCGACCTGTCACCGTGGCAGAGGGTGGCCGACGTGGGCTATCACCTCATCCTGCCGACGCTGGTGCTGGGCACGCGCGGCGTCGCCGGGATCATGCGGCAGATGCAGGGCAACCTGCTCGACGTGCTGGGCGAGAACTACATCCTGGCCGCGCGCGCCACGGCCTCCAACGAGGTCGTCATCATCAAGCACGCCCTGCGCAACGCGATCAACCCGCTGATCACCATCTTCGGCTACGAGATCGCCGGCCTGCTGAGCAGGGCCGCCCTCGTGGAGGCGGTGATGAAATGGCCGGGCCTGGGCCGCCTGCTCCTGACGGCGGTGCAGGCGCAGGATCTCTTCGTCGCGATGGGGCGTTCCTGATGGGGCTCTCCTGCTGATCGTGGGCAACTGATCGCGGACCTGCTGCTGCGGTCACCGACCCGCGCATCAAGTTCTCTCCTGAACGGACCATCTTCCCATGCGTACCGACCCTGACCGTAGCCGCGGAGAGCTTGCCCCGGAGCCCGGCCCGCGCGCGCGAGGCGCCGCCCGGCAGGTGGCCGGCCCGGAGACGCGGACCGCCGCCCCGGTGGCGGGCGACGCGGGGCACCTGGTGGCGGCCCCCGCGCTCGATCCCGGGCGCGTGCCCCCGGGCGGCGCGGATAACGGGGGCGGCCGCGAGGCGGCTGATGCGCGCGCGGGCCGGCAGCTGCTGACGGGGCGGGCTGCCCGCCTGGCCCCCCCGCCGCTCTCGCTTTCCCCGGGCCAGCTCGCCTGGCGCCGGCTGCGGAAGAACCGGCTCGCCGTCGCCGGCGGGGTTTTGCTGCTCCTGCTGTACGGCGTCGCCCTGCTCGCGCCCTTCGTCGCGCCTTACGGGTATGCCACGCAGGATCCGGACGCGTCCTTCCGCCCGCCGATGCGCGTGTATCTGACGCCCTGGCCCACGGTGTACGGGGCGAAGCAGACCTTCAACGAGTACCGGGAAAGGATCTTCGTCGACGACCCGTCGCAGCCCCGCCCCCTGCGCTTTTTCGTCCAGGGCGAGCCGTACCGGCTGTTCTGGCTGATCCCGACCGACCGGCACCTGTTCGGGGTGGCGGGCGGCCAGCGCGTCTACCTGCTGGGCACGGACCAGTTCGGGCGCGACTACCTGAGCCGCCTCTTGTACGCCGCCCAGATCTCGCTGTCCGTGGGCCTGATCGGGATCGCGATCACCTTTACGCTGGGTCTCCTGGTGGGCGGCGCGAGCGGCTTCTACGGCGGGCGCACCGACGACATCATCATGCGCCTGTGCGAGGTGATGATCAGCGTGCCGCAGTTTTATCTGCTGCTCGCGCTCGCGGCCACGCTCCCGCCGACCCTGCCGCCCGCCCTGGTCTACGTCCTGATCATCGCCATCCTCTCGTTCGTGGGCTGGGCGGGGATGGCGCGCGTGATCCGCGGCATGGTCCTGTCGGTCCGGGAGCGGGAGTACGTCGAGGCGGCCCGCGCGCTGGGGGTGTCGGACTTCAAGATCATCGCCCGCCACATCGTCCCGTCCACGTTCACCTATGCCATCGTGGCGGCCACGCTCTCGATCCCCGGCTACATCCTGGCCGAGGCGGGGCTGTCGTTCCTGGGGCTGGGCATCCGTGACCCGATGCCTAGCTGGGGGAACATGCTGTCGGCGGCCCAGAACCTGTCCACGCTCGAACAGCGCACCTGGATCCTGGCGCCCGGCTTCCTGATCTTCATCACGACCCTCGCCTTCAACTTCCTGGGCGACGGCCTCCGGGACGCGCTCGATCCCAAATCAAGATAACGGTTGTTTATGGTTGAACCGCTCCTTTACGTCCGCGACCTGCACACCCAGTTCCACACCGACGACGGCGTGGTCAAGGCCGTGGACGGCATCTCCTTCGACCTCGCGCCGGGCGAGACCCTGGGCATCGTCGGCGAGTCCGGGAGCGGCAAGTCGGTCACGGCGCTCTCGATCCTGCGGCTGGTCAGCCGCCCGGGCCGGATCGTGGAGGGCCAGGTCCGGTTCAAAGGCCGCGACCTCCTGACCCTGACCGAGGCGCAGATGCGCGACGTCCGCGGCAACGATATAGCCATGATCTTCCAGGAGCCGATGACCAGCCTGGATCCCCTGTACACCGTGGGCGATCACATCCTGGAGGCCGTCAGCCTGCACCAGAACCTGCGCGGGCAGGAGGCGAGAAGGGCGGCCGTGGCCGCGCTCGCGGCCGTGGGCATCCCCGACCCCGAGCGGCGCATCGACGCCTACCCGCACCAGATGAGCGGCGGGATGCGCCAGCGCGTCATGATCGCGATCGCCCTGTCCTGCAGCCCCGAGATCCTGATCGCCGACGAGCCGACCACGGCCCTGGACGTCACCATCCAGGCCCGCATCCTGGACCTGTTGAAGGAGTTGCGCGCCCAGCGGGGGATGGCGCTGCTGCTGATCACGCACAATTTGGGTCTGGTGGCGGAGATGTGCGACCGCGTCCTCGTCATGCACCGCGGCCGCATCGTGGAAGACAAGCCCGTGGACGAGCTCTTCGCCAACCCGGCCCACCCCTACACCCGGGGCCTGCTCCGCTCCATCCCCCGGCTCGACAGCCCGCCCAAGCAGCCGCTGCCCACCCTCGACTGGGAGCCCGACCCGGCGTAGCGCAAGCGCACGGGGCGGACGCCGTTCGCTCTTCAGACGTGTGCTCGCAGCTTTTCGGCGATCACGTTGCGCGGGGCGGCGCCGAGGATCTGGTCCACGGCCTTGCCATCCTTGAAGATGATCAGGGTAGGGATGCTCCGCACCTCGTAGCGCGCCGCTATGTCCGGCTCCTGGTCCACGTCCAGCTTCCGCACCTTGGCCTGGCCGCTCAGCTGCGTGGCCACGGCGTCCAGTTCGGGCGCCACGCGGCGGCACGGGCCGCACCACGGCGCCCAGAAGTCTACCAGCACCGGCTCTTCGGAGCGGAGCACTTCCTGATCGAACGTCGCCGTCGTGACGGCAGTTGCTTGACTCATCTTCGTATACCTCCCGTTTGTTGCCGATGTGTCCGTGTTTGTTCCTTTGTTTGACGCTTAACGAACATATCGACTATACCATGAATGTGTGGGATAATGTCAAGTGTGAGACCGCTGCATCATCCGAAAAGGGAAGACATCCCGCTGACCGGGGTTTTATACGCCCTGAGTGACCCCGTCCGTCTGTGTATCGTCCGTTCGCTGGCTACGGGCGAGGAGCGGACCTGCGGGTCGCTCGAGGTGCCGGTCACGAAGTCGACGGCGTCGCATCACTTTAAGGTGCTGCGCGAGATGGGCATCATCCGCATGAGGCCGGAGGGGACCTCCTACCGCAATTCGCTGCGATGTGAGGATTTAGAAGCCCGCTTCCCCGGCCTGCTGAATGTCGTCCTGCGGGCCACCGATCCGCTCTAGCGCCGGCCCGGGGCCCGTTTCACCGCACGGCGGTGGTCCTCGCGGATGCGGGCGACGGGTGCGTTGTCGGCTCATCCCGGCTGCCGCGGCGTATCACGCTCCCCCCGACCAGGATGAGGATGGCCCCGGAGAGGAGGAACGCGATATCCCAGACCAGATGCCCCGGGGTTTCGACCACATGATGCACCTGGAGGATGTGGTGATCGATGATCCCCTCGACAAGGTTGAAGATGCCCCAGCCCAGGGTCAGGGAGCCGACGAACGTCCGGGTGGACCAGGGAACTTCTGCCATCTGTCCCGCGCGCCATAGCAGGGCGAGGCCGATCACGGTCATGGTCCAGGTGAAGGCATGGAAAAGGCCGTCCCAGAACATGTTGATCTCCGCATTCACCAGGGTGGTGCGGGGCAGCTTCGCCGAGAGCATGTTGTGGATCTGCAGTATCTGATGGAAGAGGATGCCATCGACGAACCCCCCATCCCGATCCCGAGCAGCGTACCTGCGGCGATCAGGACGGCGGTTTACCTCAGGGCTCATGTCCTGTCCCTTCTGCGGGTTTTCGTCTTGACTTCCGGGAGAACGGCGATCCGCTTCTCAGAACCCGTAGTAGATGGCGGCGGTGATCCCCAGGAAGATCGCGAAGGGGGAGCAACGTGGCCAGGAGGTTGAAGCCGAAATCGCCGCCCAAAATCCCGGCTTTTACCTGCTTGCCCGTCTCGCTGTCGCAGACCGGGCAGGCCGACGCGGGGGCGACGAAGAGCAGGGCAAGAAAGGCCGCCGATAAGCAGCGAAACACGTTCAGCACCTCCGAGGCCGACGCGGCGAGGCGCTTACACAGCCTGGTGATCTTCCCACGCCGGGGCGTGCAGCGAGCAGTCCCGGTTGATGACGAAGGCCACGCGGCCCCGCAGGATAAACCCCTGACCGTGGCAGTTGTCGAGCACCGGGCAGCAGCACTCCTGCTGTCTGGCCGCGTCGCTGCCCGGCGACGGCACGCACGAAGCGTCCGGCGGCACGGCGCGCGCGGGCGCCGGTATGGCGAAAAACTGGCGAATCTTAGGCGTCATTCGCTTCTTTCTGGCGGCGCGCCGATCCAGCGCGCCGGTGGGTTTTTCCTGTCGGAGAGGGCAAGAGTCGTGCCATACGCCGCACCTCCCTCCTCAGTGTAGCGGGGCGGGCCTGACTTAGCCGCCGGGGAAAGCGGTGCGCCGTGTCGGGAAAATCACGGACGGCGAGGGGAGGCGCCGGTACAAAGAAGGTAAGGGGCGCCACTACGTCGTCTGCAGCCAGCCGCGCTGCAGCGCGTAGCGCACGATGTCGACGCGGCTGACCAGGCCGAGCTTCTCCATCGAGCGGGCTTTGTACGTCTCGACCGTCTTCACGCTGAGGGCCAGCTGCGCGGCGATCTCCTTGTTGCTGTAGCCCTGGGCGATCAAGCGCACCACCTCGGCCTCGCGCTCGCTCAGGTCCGACCCCTCGATCTCGCCCTTGAGGGACTGGTTGCGGACGAAGCCGCCGACGATCTTGCCGGCCAGCGCCGGGTCCAGGTACACGCCGCCCGCGGCCACGATGCGGATCGCCCGGATCAGATCCTCGGCCGCGGACCGCTTCAAGACGTAGCCCGACGCGCCGGATTCCAGCAGTTCTCGCAGGTAGGACTTGTCCTCGTGCATGCTGAGCGCGAGCACCTTGACGTGGGGGCAGGACTGCTTGAGCTGCGCGGTGGCCTGGCTGCCGCTCAGGTTGGGCATGGACACGTCCATCACGATCACGTCGGGCGTGCAGCTGCTGGCTTTCTGGAGGGCGTCGCGGCCGTCGCTCGCTTCCTCGATCACCTGCATGTCGGCCTGGGCGTTGATCAGCGTCTTGATCCCCTCGCGCACGACCGCATGATCGTCGGCCAAAAGGATGCGCAGTTTCGTCTGGTTCGTCTGGCTCACAGCTTGCCTCCCGGCGCGCCCGCTTGGGGCAGCGGGATCCGCAGAAACACCGTCGTCCCTTCGCCGGGTGAGGATTCGACGCGGAGGTCGCCGCCGACGAGGGAGGCGCGCTCCTTCATCCCCAGCAGGCCGAGCCGCCGCGCGACGCCGGAAGCGCTTGCCGCCTCGGCCGCCGCCTCGGTGTCGAAACCGACGCCGTTGTCTTCCACGATGGCGCGCACCTGCTGGCCGTGGCGCTCCAAAATGATCGAAGCCCGCGTCGCCTGCGCGTGCTTGAGCACGTTGTTCAGGGCCTCCTGCACGATCCGGTAGATGGTCGTCTCGATGGCCGAGGGGAAGCGCTCGGATCCCATCCCCCGGCTGTGGAAGTCGACGGCTATGCGGTGGCGCTCGCCCCAGTCCTCCGCGTAGTTCATCACGGCGGTGCGCAGGCCCATGTCGTCGAGGGCGGTGGGCCGCAGCTCCACCGAAAGCTCGTGCACCTCGCGCGCGAGCTCCTCGGCGATCTGCTGCAAACGCGGCAAAAGGCGCGGCGGCGGCGGCGACCCGTCGAGCCACGAGTCTTCCAGCGTCTTCAGGCCCAGCGTCAGCGCGGTCAGGTGCTGCCCGGTCTGGTCGTGCAGCTCGCGCGAGATGCGCCGTCGCTCCTCTTCCTGGGCGGTGACGAGCTGCCGGAGCAGCGCCTGGCGCGCCGCCTCACTCTGTTTGCGCTCGAGCACTTCGGCCTGCAGCGCCTGGTTCGCCTTTGTCAGGGCGGCGGTCCGCTCGTGAACGCGCCGCTCCAGATCCTCGCGCGCCTTTTCGACCGTCTTGAGCGTTGCCTCCTGCTGGATCTCCGCCCGCTTGCGCTGGGTCAGGTCGCGCAGCACCTTGGCGAACGAGCGGATGTGCCCGGGCGGGGCCCCGTTACGCAGCGCCGTCAGGACGCCGCTGGCGAAAAAGCGCGAGCCGTCTTTGCGCACGTGCCAGCGCTCGTCGTCCGCCCGGCCCTGGGTGAGGGCGGTACGCATCTCCTGCTCCGGCACGCCGTGCTCCCGGTCCTCCGGCGTGAAGATGAGTGCGGACGGCTGGCCGATCATCTCGGCGGCCGTGTAGCCGAAGAGGCGCTCGGCGCCGCTGTTCCAAAAGGTGATCCGGTTGCCGGCGTCCAGGAGGAAGATGGCGTAATCGGTCATATCCTCCACCAGCAGCCGGTAACGCTCTTCCTCCGCGCGCCGGCGGCCGCTGACGTCGCGTATCAGCCAGCGCAGGGCCACCGGCTCCCGATCCCGGCCCTGCACGACTTCCGCCGTCAGCGCGGCGGCGAGCGGCGCCGCGGCGCGGCGCGGCCTCAGAAGGATGTCCCAGTCCTGGATGCGGAGCGCTCCCCGCAGCCGCTGCAGCTCGGCCAGGAAGGTGAGTCGCTCTTCGGGGGCCACGAATGTCACGAACGGTTTGCCCACGAGCAGCCGCGGCTCGATCCCGAGCAGCGAGGAGGTCGCCCGGTTGACCTCCTGGATCACGCCGTCCGGGCTGGTCACCAGGTAGGCGTCGGGCGCGAACTCGAACAGCTCCCGGTACCGCTGACGCTCCGACTCGAGGGCGTCACGCGCCAGAACCAGCTCTTCATTCTGCTGGTGCATCTCCTCTTCGGCGACGCGCAGCTCTTCGAGCATGGTCTGAGCCTCCTCGAAGGCGCGGGGAAGCACGTCCTGGTCCTGGGGGGCGGCGCGGCGTCCGCGTGCTGCTGCAGAACCGCCACGCGCGCCTGTACGTCCTCTATCTTGCGGTGAAGTTCGTCCATCGGTTCCACGCCCGTCCCCGCGGTGACCCCCGTTGCCGACCGGCGCGATGCCGGGTCTGCGCCACTAAGGGAAGAGTAGTTTCTCCTTATTGTACCCGGATACCGGGCGGCCATTTTCCGGCGCCCGCACCACGCCCCCTAAAGCGGCCCAAGCCCGCTGGGCGCGGAGCCGAACTCCGCCCCCAGCGGGCTTGGGCCAAACTGGGGCAGATCAGGGTGTGGTGGAGGTGCCGCCATGGCGCCGCCGCCCGTGCTACCAGCACCGCCCGATGCCACCGGCGCCACCGCCCGTGCCGCCAGCGCCGCCGCCCGTGCCACCGGCGCCACCGCCCGTGCCACCGGCGCCGCCGCCCGTGCCGCCAGCGCCACCGCCCGTGCCACCGGCGCCGCCGCCCGTGCCGCCAGCGCCACCGCCCGTGCCACCGGCGCCGCTACCGCCGCCGCCGCCCATGCCACCGGCGCCGCCGGCGCCGCCGCGCAGCATCGTCACGAGCACTTGCCTTTCAGAGGACGAGAGGCGGCCCCACAGGCTCGTGAACGTTTGCCGCTCCGAACTCGACAGCCTTCTCATCGCCGACATCATGATCGGCCGGTCCGCCGCCGAGACGCCGGTCATGCCCGACATCATGCCGCCGCCGCCAGCGCCGCCGCCGCCGCCAGCGCCACCGCCTGGCCGCGAGGTCCCCGTGCCGCCGCCGGCGCCGCCGCCAGCGCCACCGGCACCCCCGGACTGCCCGCCTTGTGAGGTCCCCGTGCCGCTGCCGGTCGTCCCCTGACCGCCGGAGCCTTGCGCCTGGCAGAGCGTGCCGTACGCGAGGAACATTGCGGCGGATGCCGCCGCGATCGTCAGTGACTGCACTTTCATTGGTTTCTCCTTGTTCCCTGCCCGAGGCAGGATCGGTGTTTTAGCGCCCGCCTGGTCCCGGAGGCGTTGTCGTGCCACTTCCGGTTCCGCCGGTTCCGCCGGTACCCGTGGCGCCGGTGCCCGTGCCGGTAGTACCGGTGCCCATGCCGCCGGTGCCGGTCCCCGCGCCGCCCGTTCCCGTGGTGCCCGTGCCGGTTCCGCCGGTGCCTGTGGTGCCGGTTCCACCGGTGCCGGTAGTACCGGTGCCCATGCCGCCGCCGGTTCCCGTCGTGCCGGTATCCATGCCGGTGCCCGTGGCGCCGGTCCCCGTCGTGCCAGTGCCTGTTGTACCGCCCGTGGCGCCGGTGGTGCCGCCGGTCGTACCCGTGGTGCCGCCCGTCGTGCCGGTGGTGCCGCCGGTCGTACCGCCCTGGTCCTGACCGCTCCGGCAACCCGCCGCTGTCACGAACAGCAGTCCTCCTGCCATAAGCGCAACCACGTGTTTTTTCGTCATAGATCCTCTCCTTCCTGTTGATGATCCCTCGGCACTTCGGGAGGCGCCACGCCGGCTGGCGCGGGCTCCCCAAAATGCGTACGGACCTCGTCAGACGCTATAGTATGAATGATGCGGGCCAGAGTATGTATCGGGAATATAGGAGCGGCGTGTCAGGAGAAGCCCCCACAACCCCGCCTCCAGCCAGATCGGCATAGTAGACCCCTTACGAAGCCGTGGCGCGTGCGCGAGATACCACGGCCGCCTCGTTGCGTTCCGCCGCCTGTTCTTCCTTTATCTCGCGTCCCAGGAAGTAGTTCAGTACGGTGCGAATGACGGCGATGGCGGCCAGCTTGCCGATCTGGTCCCAGCTGGGCGCGATCGCCGTCGAAAGGATGTCGGCTCCTAGCTGGAATTCCAGCGCCAGGGCCAGATAGCGGGCCAGAACCAGCCGGATGGCGTTGAAGTTGGTGGGCGGCTTGGCCAGCGCGGAGCGAAGGAAAAGGGAAAGGGCGAGCAAAACGCCTATCCCGACGATAACCGCGCCCGTGGTCTCCACGCCCAGCCGCAGCCACTGCACGGCGTTGCGGATGGTTTCCTCGATACCTTCCATCACGTTTCTTTCCGAATGAAACTCACCAGCGCCGGGCTATGCCCGCCCCGACGAAGTAATCCGGACGGTTTTCCTGCGCCGAGCACCAAGGCGGCAGCGCCAGCGCCGCCATCGCGGTCAGACACGCGCTAAATCTCATCGCGGCTCACTGCCCCGTTTTGCGGCTGCCCGCCCGGCCCGCCGGGCGGCCGGGGCGGTTCAGCGGCTTGCCGTCCAGCGTGACGCGCAGCCGCAGCGGCTCCGATCGACGGATCTTCCAGCCGTCCGCCGTCCGGGTCCAGGTGTCCCGGTACTGGTTATCGGCGACGAGCGCGTGGCCTTTGCCGTTCCGGTCGGTGATCGTGCCGTCGAACTGGACGCGCGCGGTCGTGGTCGCGTCGTTGCCGCGCAGGGACACCTTTTCCACGGTGACGTTGGATTTACGGACCTGGTTTACGCTGCCGAAGGCGCGCTGCAGCGTGGCGATCGTTTCCTGCCGGTTCGCCGTCCCGCCTTCCCGCTGCCTGGCCTGGAAGTCAGACGTCATGTAATTGGGCAGCGCCTGCACATCCTTACGGAGGTAGGCCTGGACGAACTCGGCGTACCGGCTTTCCAGCTCCTTGCGCACCGCCGCCGTCCGGCCGGCGGGGCGCGCCGAGGGGCCGCCCCGCCCCCGCGCCGTTTTGCGCCTGGAGCAGCGGGCACCGCCGCCGCTGTCAGGGCGATAAGCGGGAGCCAAGGAATCAAACGTCTCATGAAGCGGTTCCTTCAAAAAAGATATGCCGGCAGCCGGCTAGTCGGGGTTTATCGGGGTTTATTGCGGAGCCGTTCCTGGCGCCGCCTGTCCGGGCGCGGTGGCGCCGCCGGGGGCGGCGTTCGCGGCGGGGTTGGCGTCCGCCGCCGGATCGGGTCGGCTCGCCGACACGATCGCCCAGATGATGCCGCCGAGCACGAGGGCGCCGAGCAGCCACGCCCACCACGGCACCCCTTTTTTCTTTTGAGCGTAAACCTCTGCCATCTATCTGTCCTTTCGCCTGTGCGCGTTTACGAGCGCGTCGTGCGCCCTGTCGTGGTCGCGTCGCCCTGGACCTCCTCGACCTGTACGTCGGTGCGGCGGATGGTGTCGCTGACGGTTTCGGTGTGCTCGACCGCCTCTTTATCGACGACGACCTCCTCGACCACGCGGGCCTGCTTGGCGACCACGGGCACTTCATCCGTCTCGGTCACCTCGATCACGCCCTCCTGGAAGGCCGCGTCCGCGTTCGTCACCGGCTGGTTCACCGCGCGCCGCTCGATATGCACCTCTTCCTCGCGCAGCTGCACCTGTTGGGTGACTGGGACCTCCTCGACGCGGCGGTAGATGCGCACGCCGCCGCGCTGCACCTGACGCTTGCCGACCTGAAGCTGCTCCTCGACGATCGGGATCGCGACCTCGCCCGCCTGCGCGGTTTGCGTGGCCTGCACAGTCTGGGCGGCTTGCGACGTGGCCGCGGTCGAAACGCCCTGGTCTTCCATGCGCATCGCCTCGAAGCGGTCGAGGATGGCGAGGGCCTCGGCGGCCCGGTCCTCGGTGGTCCGGACCGTCACCAGCGTGCCGCCACTCTGCACGCCCTGCGCGTAGAACCGCGCGTCGGCTTCGGGCGCGCCCAGACCGGTGAGCCGGCTCAGGAAGTCACCCCCCTGGCCGCCGGTCATCGTCTCGACATCGCCGCGGCTGAAGCCGTGACGGGTCAGCTCCTCGATCGCCGCGGACGCTCTGCCCGCGTTGGTGAACAGGCCAACCACGTTTATGGTTTGTGCCATTTCCTTCTTCTTCCTCTTCCTACTTGTTCCTCAGGGTAGTGTGCCGGGGTTAATAGATTACCGGCAACCCTATCTACCCGGATCGCGTCCGTTCCCAACCTGCCCGGGTCTCCAGGGCTTCCCGTGGCCCGCGCGGGTCGCCCCGGCGCGCGGCAGCGCCGTTGCGCAGGGGTTACATGCCCCAGGGGAAGGTTTCGGGCGGGTCGGGCGCGCCGTGCGGCTCGTGGTGGAGGGGGTGCAGGGCGCGAGTCCGATCCAGGTAAAGGAAGGCATCGTACCGCTCGGGGAGCACCGTCGGGACGTAGTTGCCGTAACGCTCGGCGGCGGGGTTGTACACCACGCCGATGGCGCGGTGAGGCCGGGGCTCCCGGAAGGCGCGCAGGCCGGCGAAGTCCCGCAGGATGAGGAGCCTGTCGGCGGCGCCCGCCCGGTGCAGCAGGTGCTCCCAACTGCCCGGGCGCGCGGGCGGCACGGGCATCCGCTGCATCGGCGCGCCCCAGCGCTCGCCGGCGATCACGTCGCCCTGGTAGCTGCCGAAGCCCACGAGCACGACGCCCTCGGCCTCGTGGCGCTCGCGCACCAGTTGGCCCACATTCACCATCCCCGCCGCCGCCATGTCCGTGGCGCGCGCGTCGCCGATGTGCGTGTTGTGCTCCCACACGATCGCCCTGGCGTCGGGGCCGTGGCGCTGCATGAGGCGGTCGAGCGTGTCCGCCATGTGGGTGTCGCGGACGTTCCAGGACTCGCCGTCGGCGCGCGCCATGGTCCGGTAGTAGCGCTCCGCCTCGACAGCGACCAGCGCGTTCTGCTCCGCATCGAAATGCGCCTCGGGGTCGTCCGGGAAGCGGGGGGGCGCGCTCCGCAGCTGGCGCAGCACCTGCACCACCTCGTCCTCACAGTCCGCGGGCGTCAGGCGGGTGGACCAGGCGTACCGTTGCTCATCCCGGCCGAACGGCTCGAAGCAGTTGAACGCCCGCCGGGCCGACTCCACCGCGTCCGGGTGCGACTCGCTCAGGTGCTCGAACACGGCCGCCATCGATTCCCACAGCGAGTACAGATCCAGGCCGTAGAAGCCGACCTTCCGCTCGCGGTCCAGCCCCTCGTTGTGGCGGCGCAGCCACCGGACCAGGGCGACGACCTCCCAGTTCGCCCACATCCACGTCGGCCAGCGGTCGAAAACGTGCAGCACGTCGCGGTCGCCGGCGCCGTCATAGTCCTTGACGTAGCGGTTGACGTGGTAGCAGGGCGGCCAATCGCCCTCGACGGCGAGGAAGCGGAACCCTTTCTCCTCGATCAGCCGGCGGCTGATCCGGGCGCGCCACAGGTAGTATTCGGACGTGCCGTGCGACGCCTCGCCCAGCAGTACGTACCGCGCGTCCCCGATCCGCTCCATCAGCGGGTCCAGCGGGTCGCGCGCCGCGAGCGGGTGTCCGAGCGCCCGGACCGCTTCGGCCATGGTATCCGACGCGTTACGTGCGCTGTCGGGCATCCACCCGTCCGTCACCCCGCCCGGGGCGAACCGGGGCGCCCGCCTTCTCCGCTTTCTGCCGGAGCCGCGTCGCCGCCCGCCAGTGCTTGTTGATCGTCTGCGCCAGCCGCTCCCGTTCGTGCCGGAGGCTCCGGAGCATCTCGCTGTACTGCTCGTGGGCCGCGCACGCGTCCCGAACCGCCTCCAGCTCCGCCCGCTTGATGTACATCTTGTGGACGCGCTTGCCTTCCCGCCAGATGCGGTAATAGTAGGGGCCGTGTAACTCCCCCCGCTGGCAACGGCAGGAGGGCTTGGAGCAACGGACGTACTGCGCGCAGACCGCCCCCTTCAAGGGCGGCAGCGCCGGCACGGCTTGGTCCGCTTCGGCGTCGGTTCGGGGCATGGTTTCCTGCATGGCTTACTCTTTCTGGAAGCCGCCCGGCGTAACCAGGCAGTTTAGCTATTATACCGCCTGCCTCCCTGGTATTATCAGCGGGAAAACCCGGACAGGGCAGGGTTTCCCCCGACACTCCCCGCCGCGGCGTCGCAAACTCGCGCGCCTGTTTACGCCCAACGGGTGCGGGGAAAAATGGTGTGCACGCCGCAAAATCCGGACGCGACCCGGGCCGGAGCCGCCCGCGCGGAGCAACGAAAGGAGCTGTTGGTACGATGGCAACCGCAACGATGGAAAGAACGCGCCGCGAGGCGCTGCTGGAAGAGCTCGCCCGCGGCACGGACGCGCCCGGCCACAAGGACACGGCAGCCTCGACCCTCGAGAGTGACCCCACCCTCGTCCGGCTGAACCAGCTCGGCACGCAGATCTGGCTGGACACGGGCGACCTGGACGAAGCGAGGAGGCTGTGGCGGCGCGAGATGAGCGCGCTGA
>JAUJNC010000094.1 GCA_030446525.1 Armatimonadaceae bacterium | reverse complement strand
AGGCCGACGTGTCCCTGCCCGGCGACCGGGAGCGGCTGGTAGGGGCGGCGCTCGACGCCTACGGCCGCATCGACCTGCTGGTGAACAACGCCGGGGTCGCGCCCCACGTCCGCGCCGACATCCTGGACGCGGGCGAGGAGTCGTTCGACCGGATAATGGGCGTCAACCTCAAGGGGCCGTACTTCCTGACGCAGCGCGTCGCCCGGCAGATGATCCGGCAGGCGGAAGACGACCCGGACGCGCCGAGACCGCGCATCGTGACCATCACGTCGATCTCGGCGTACACGGCGTCGGTGAACCGGGGCGACTACTGCGTCGCCAAGGCGGGGCTCGCCATGATGACCGCCCTGTTCGCGGCGCGGCTGGCGGAGTATGGGATCAGGGTGTACGAGATACGGCCCGGGGTGATCGCCACCGACATGACCGGCCCGGTCAAGGAGAAATACGACCGGATGATCGCCGAGGGCGCCTGGCCGATCCGGCGCTGGGGGGAGCCCTCCGACATCGGGCGCGCCGTGGCGGCCATCGCGCGGGGCGATTTCCCGTTCTCCACGGGCGAGGTCTTCAACGTCGACGGCGGCTTCCACCTTCGGACCTTGTGAGAGGAGATAATCATGCCTGTTCTTAGCGCACAGGACCTGCAGTTCTTTGAAGAAAACGGCTATGTCGTGGTGCCCGACGCGGTGCCGCAGGAGAACCTCGACGCGGTCATCGCGGCGATCTGGGAGTTCCTGGGGATGGACCCCGGCGACCCCGAGGACTGGTACCGGGAGCCGCACCGCAAGGGCGGCATGGTCGAGCTGTACCACCATCAGGCGCTCTGGGACAACCGCCAGCACCCGCGCGTGCACGAGGCATTCGCGCAGCTCCACGGCACGCAAAATCTGTGGGTGAGCTTCGACCGGGCCAACATGAAGCCGCCGGCGCACCCGGCGCACCCCGAGTACGACCACAAGGGCTTCATCCACTGGGACACGGATACGTCGAAAATGCCCCAGCCCTTCGGCGTGCAGGGCGTGCTGTACCTGACCGACACCACCGAGGACATGGGCGGCTTCCAGTGCGTTCCCGGCTTCCATAGGGTCCTGGAAGACTGGATCAGGACGCAGCCGCCGGACCGCAACCCGCGCAAGCCGGACCTGGACCGCCTGCCGCCCGGCATGCGGGTGACGCCGATCCCGGGCAGGGCGGGCGACCTGCTGATCTGGAACCGGCTGCTGGCGCACGGCAACGGGCACAACACGTCAAAGCGCCCCCGCCTGGCACAGTACATCACCATGAACCCGGCCCGGAACGACGAGAACGCGCGGCAGGACCGCATCCACCGCTGGCGCGACCGTCTCCCTCCCCGGGGCGATGCCTTCCCCGGCGACCCGCGCCGCCTGGAGGAGCTGCACGGCCAGACCGCCGAGCTGACGCCGCTGGGCCGCAAGCTGCTGGGGCTTGATCTCTGGGAGGAGACGCCGTAACAGCGGTGCACTGACCAACGGCTTGCGCGCCAATCTCGGTGTCACTGTTCCTGACTGCCGGCAAACGCATGGTGAGAGGAGGCACGACAATGGCAGTAATACGCAAACAGCAGCCAACGAAGGGCTTTGACGCCCACCGGCTGGCGATGATAGAGAAAATGAATGAGATAGACGCGGCCGCGGGGATCGTGGGCGAGCCGACCATGACTATCGAGGAGTTGCATCAAAGTATGCTGGACAGCGGAATCCGCCCGGAGGATCGCGTGGGTTCTCGCGAATTGATGCGCATGCGCTACGGTGATGATTGGGACAAGGAGTAGCCCGTGCCGCAACTCTTGTGGGACGCCAGTGCTCTGATCAAGCGCTATATCAAAGAGGCGGGCAGTGATACGGTCAACGCGCTGTTCGCCGTATCGCCCGCCTTGCCTATGGCTTCCACATTTTTGAGCTATGCGGAAGCCTCTGCGATTCTCAGGCGGAAACTCAATCAGGGTGTACTGGCGTTCCGCCAGTTCAGCGACGCTCGTCTCAAATTAAAGCAAGAGGTTCTCACTACCCCCGACTTCGACCTGTTGACGGTGGACGATGCCGACATCCTGGACGGCATCGCGCTGAATGATCGGCACAACCTGAACGCCTCCGATGCCGCGATCCTGGCCGCGTATCTGCGCTACGCCCGTTCCCGAACCGTTGGGCTTCCCGCCTGCGTCCTCGTGGCCTCGGATCAGCGTTTCCTCCGCGCCGCAAACGCCGAAGGACTGCAGACGCTTGACCCCGAAGCCGTCTCCGTTGCGGACCTGCCTGCCCTGCTCGCGCCGCTGACCTGAAATGCGGCTAGCCCAGCACCTCTAGAACATCGCGCTTGAATTCCGGCTGGAGGAGCTGCCCGGCCAGATCACCGAGCTGACGCCGCTGGGCCGCAAGCTGCTGGGGCTTGATCTCTGGGAAGAGGCGCCGTAAGTATCGCGAAAAGGGGCCGGCCGCGGGGAGAACCGTGCGGGCGGGCGAAGTCCGGTATCATTACCAGTATTTAACCGGTCCGGCGCGTCCTATATAATAGGCGTGAGAGCTACAGGACGGGTCCGGATTTGCCCCCAGCCCCTCCACGGGCGGGGGCAGGCACAGGCTGGCCCCATTCTTGCAATAAAGGAAGCTACCTCCCCGGGTAAGGGTGTACCCTTGGCGCAGATACCTAGGCAGCGCCAACCAATCTCCTTACCGGAGGCTGCTATAAGCGGCGGGGCTCCCCTCGAGGAGGGGAGCCCCGCGTGCGCTGCCCAGACCGCGGCCGTCCCCGGCCGTTCCTGTTGCTTGGCGTACCTCTTTTTCCTCAGAAGGCCATGGGCCTCCCCGCAACACTCGTGAAGTTTGCGCACGTATAGAAAAGCGTGATCCGACGGTGTATACTGGAATGAACTGCCGAGCAGGAAGAACGACTGCGCTCTCTTGCTCGTTCTGCCCGGCGCGACGAAGCCGACCGTGCGCGGGCGCTCCCGAGGACGAGGTACCCTTTTGCTGGACGACTCGACACTCCGTCAATCATCCCCGGGGCCACGAGCCGCCGCACGCTACGAGTGGCTGCGGGCCGGCTTCTGTCGCGCGCTGGGGGTGGCGCTGCTGGCGCTCCTCGCGCGCGCCGCCTGGCGAGGGGGCGCGGGCGTGCTCGCCGTCGAGGTACCCTTTTGCTGGACGACACGACAATCCGACAATCATCCCCGGGGCCACGTGCCGCCGCACGCTACGAGTGGCTGCGGGCCGGCTTCTTTAGCGCGCTGGGGGTTGCCCTGCTGGCGCTGCTCGCGCTCGCCGCCTGGCGACTGTCCGCGGCCGTGCTCGCCGTCATCACGCCGTTCGTGGCCGCGACGGTCCTGGCGCTCTTGCTGGACCCGATCGCGGACCGCCTGGAGCGGCGGGGCCTGAGCCGCGCGGCGGCGGTCGGGGTCGTTTTCGGCGCGTTCTTGCTGCTGCTCGTCGGGATCGGGGCGATCGTCGTCCCGGTCCTGATCGCGCAAGCGAACCAGCTGGCCGAGAACGGGCCGCAGTACGTCCAGAAGACGCGGGCCTACGTCGACGAGTTCCTCGCGGGCCACCGCCGCATCGGAACCTTGACACTGCCCTCGAGCTTCAACGCCTTGTTCGCGCAGTTCTCGGAGCAGGTGTCGGCGCTCGTGCGCCGCTCCGCCGGCAGCATCACCGCCTTCCTGCTCGGCTCGATCACGACCGCCTTGCAGGCGGTCGTGACCCTGATCGTCACGTTCTATCTGCTGCTCGACATCGACCGGCTGCGGGCGCGCCTGTTCTACCTGCTCCCCGAGCGCGCGCGCGGCCCGATGGGGCGGGTGGCGCAGGACATCGGCGGGGTCTTCTCGGACTACCTGCGCGGGCTGCTGATCGTCTGCGCTTTGTACGGCGTGGCCACGATCCTCCTCCTGTACGGGCTGGCGCTGGTCCGCCCCCACATGGCGCGTTACGCCCTGCTGGTGGGCGCGGCCGCGGGCCTGCTGTACGCCGTGCCCTATGTCGGCGCCTTGGCGACCGCTTTGGTGACCTTCCTGGTGGCGTTCGCCGCCGGCGGGGCGAGCTTCGGCGGCATCGCCGTCGCCCTCGTCCTGCTGCTGAACCAGGTCTTCGACAACGTGGTCACCCCGCGCGTGATCGGGGGCGGCGTGGGGCTCCACCCGGTAGCCGCCGTCTTCGCGCTCACGCTGGGCGGCCAGTTGTTCGGCTTGTGGGGTTTGCTGCTGTCCGTCCCCATCGCCGCCAGCGTGCAGGTGGTTCTGTTCCACCTGTTCCCCAAGCTGACGACCCCCACCCCCCGCCCGTTTCTGCGCGCCCAGGGCATCCGCCCCGAGGAGGCCGAGTCGGCAAAGATCCTCGAAGGGGAAGAACCCCGGCGCGCAGAGATCAGCGTTGATTGAACCGGCGTCAACCGCGCAGGTTGTACCGCGGGCGATGTCGAAACTGCAGGCGCAGGTACGGAGAGGAGAAACAGCATGCGGCGGCCAGGGATAGCGGTGAGATGGGCGACGGCGCTTTTATGGGCGTGGCTCGGAGCGGCGGTTCTCGTCGCCCCGGTTCCGGCAGAACCCACGGCCGGGGTCAAAAAGCCGATCACGCACGATGTCTACGATACGTGGCGCTCCATCCAGGGCACACAGATCTCGCGCGACGGGACCTGGCTCGTGTACGCGCTGGCCCCGCAGGACGGCGACGGCGAACTGGTGGCGCGCAACCTCGAAACGAACGCCGAGCACCGGCATTCCCGCGGCAAGGCGCCGGTCATCACGGCGGACGGTTCTTTTGTGGTGTTCGCGATCGCCCCCACCAAGGCCGACAGGGACAAGGCGAAGAGGGCAAAGAAGAAGCCCGAAGACCAGCCCAAAAGCGGCATGGGCATTTTGAACCTGTCCAGCGGCGCGGTGGTCACCGTGGAGCGCGTGAAAAGCTTCCAGGTCCCGGAGGAGGGGAGCCGCTTCGTCGCGTATCTGCTCGAACCGGCGCCCCGAAAGCCGGGGGCAGGATCCGCCGCGGGCCAGGAGGGCGCGCCGGCGGGGCCGCTGGGAGAAGGGGGAAGAAAGGAACCGGGCTCCGACCTGATCCTGCGCGAGCTGGCGACCGGGACGCAGACGAGCGTCGCCGAGGTCGCCGAGTACGCGTGGAACCGGGACGGGAGCTGGCTGGCCTATGCCGTGTCCTCGAAGACGCCCGCCCGCGACGGCGCGTTCGCCCGCCGGGCGGCGGACGGCGCCACGCGCGCCCTGCTCACCGGCCGCGGAAACCACAAAAGCCTCACCTTCGATGAAAAGGGCACGCAGCTCGCCTTCCTCAGCGACCGCGGCGACGGCAAAGGCCGGGCGAAGACCTTCACGCTGTATCACTGGACGCCGGCGGCCCCCGCGGGCAGGGCGCTCGTGGGGGCCGAGACGCCGGGCCTTCCCGCCGGCATGGTGGTCAGCGAGCACGGCGCCGTCGAGTGGTCCAAAGACGGCGCCCGCCTGTTCTTCGGCACGGCGCCCGCGCCCAGGCCGGAGCCCAAGGGGGCGCCCGAGCCGGTCAAGGTGGACATCTGGCACTGGAAGGACCCCGAGCTCCAGTCGATGCAGAAGGTCCGCGCCGACGACGAGAAAAAACGCAGCTACCGGGCCGTGGTGCACGTCAAGGAGCGCCGGCTGGTGCCGCTCGCCGCGCCCGACATGCCCTCCGTCGGCCCGGGGAAGGAAGGGGAGCGCGCCGTCGGGACGTCCAACCTCGCCTACCGCCAGCTGGTCTCCTGGGACGGCAGCTACAGCGACGTCTTCGTCGTGGATCTGCGCGACGGCTCGCGCCGGAAGATCCTGGAGCGCTCCCGCTTCGGCGCCTCGCTGTCGCCGGGCGGCAAGTACCTGCTGTACTGGGACGACAGGGACGACGCCTGGTACGCGCACCACGCGGCCGACGGCCGGAAGGTGAACCTGACCGGAAAGCTGGGCGTCAAGTTCCAGGACGAGACCTGGGACACGCCGGACGCGCCGCAGCCCTACGGCATCGCCGGGTGGACCGAAGGCGACCGGTCCGTCCTGCTCTACGACCGGTACGACATCTGGGAGTTGCGCCCGGACGGCGCAGACCCGCGGCTGCTGACCAAGGGCGTCGGGCGCACCCGCGGCCTGATCTTCCGCTACCAGCCGCTCGACCCGGAGCAAAGGGCGATCCCGCGTGCCAAACCGCTGCTGCTGGCGACGCGGGACGACAACAGCAAAGAGACCGGGTATTATCGCGCGGCCCCCATCGCCGAGGCCGGGTCTGTCGGGATGCCCGACCCGGTCAAGCTCGTGATGCTCCCCAAGGCGTTCGGGGGTCTGGTCAAGGCCAAGAACGCCGACACCCTGGTGTTCACGCTCCAGCGCTTCTAGGAGTTCCCCGACCTGTGGGTCAGCGACGCCAACTTCGCCCACATGCGCAAGGTCTCGGACGCCAACCCCCAGCAGGCCCGCTACCGCTGGGGGCGCTCGGACCTGATCCCGTTCCGGAGCGCGGACGGGAAGCCGCTGCGCGCGATCCTGACCCGGCCCGACGACTTCGACCCGTCCAAGAAGTACCCGCTGCTGGTGTACATCTACGAGGAGCGCAGCGACGCGCTGCACCGCTACACGCCGCCGGCGCCGGGCACGAGCATCAACATCACGCGGTACGTCAGCAACGGCTACCTCGTGCTGCAGCCCGACATCGTGTATGAGACCGGTTATCCCGGCGAGAGCGCCCTGAAGTGCGTGCTGCCCGCCATCCAGGAGGTGGCGGACATGGGGTTCGTCGACACCGGCCGGATCGGCATCCAGGGGCACAGCTGGGGCGGGTATCAGATCTCGTACCTGGTCACGAAGACCGGCCTGTTCCGGGCGGCGCAGGCGGGCGCGCCGGTCGTCAACATGGTCAGCGCGTACGGCGGGATCCGGTGGGGCAGCGGGGCGTCGCGCGCGTTCCAGTACGAAAAGACCCAGAGCCGCATCGGCGGCCCGCCGTGGGACCAGCCGCTCCAGTACATCGAGAACTCGCCGATCTTCTGGGTCGAAAAGGTGAGCACGCCGTACCTGTGCCTGCACAACGACCAGGACGGCGCGGTCCCCTGGTACCAGGGGATCGAGTTCTTCACCGCGCTGCGCCGCCTGGGCAAAGAGGCCTACCTGTTCAACTACAACGGCGAGGATCACGGCCTGCGCGACCGCGACAACCAGAAGCACTGGACGGTGCACCTGGCCGAGTTCTTCGACCATTACCTCCTCGGCGCGCCGCGCCCGGACTGGATGGAGCAGGGCGTCCCCTATCTCGAACGCGGGAAGCGCGACCTGAGCGCGGTGTACAAGAGCACCGGGGAAGTCGCCAGATAAGGGCATCCGGCGCGCCCCTGTTTATTGCCCGACACGGCAGGCGTTGGTCTTCAGGTCTGGTCGCCCGCCGCGGTGCTGCCGGGCTGGGTGGTTCCCACCTCGCCACCGGTGCCCACGTCCGCCCCGGTGCCGGCGCCGCGGGTGCCGCCCTGGGCGGCCGGCGTCTGCGAGACGTCCCCCCCCCTTATGGGTTCGAGGTCCGGATCCTGGGCGGCGTCCCGGCCGCCGCTCTCGCCGGAACCCGCGACCTCCCCGCCGCCGATGACGTCGCTGCCGGTGTCGCCGACGATGCCGGCGTCGCTGGCGCCGGTGCCCTGGTCCTGCCCGACCGCCGCATCACGTTCGGAAGCCACGCCCCCGGAATCCGTATCCGCCATATCCGCCTTCCCTTCTCACGCGGTGTAGCGCCGTTTCCTGTCACGGAAAGCCTGTCGCCCACCAGGGTTATAGCCCGTTCTTGGTGAGTTCAATCGGCGATGTCGGGAAGAGGTCACCGGTTGCTGTCTTGCCGCTACTCCAACAGCTGACGCCCGACCGGCGAGTGGTGCCACACCAGATCCAGGAGCCACAGGTAGCCCGACTGCCAGGCGGCGCGTTCGGCGCGCTGCAGGTAGCGCGCGGCGGCGTCCTTGCGGTGCGGCATCGCCTCTTCGGCGAGCGCCAGCAGGTCGCACACCCGCGCCGTCGCCGCTTCCTGCTCTTCTTTGTCCGCGTCCGCCACCGCCGCACGGCACGGGCCGTCCGTGTCTGTCATGATCATGTTGCGCACCATCCTTCCCCTTCCATGGTCGGCAACTTTGGGGCGATTTTGCACCGGAGATGCTTGCGTGACTTCAATGGCCCCGCGCGGGGGGCGCCTCCTTGCCCCCGCTGTCCAGCAGCTGCCGCAGCAGCGCGGTGATCTGCGGCAGGTTGCGCAGGAAGAAGAGCGCGCTGAGAGCGAAGTACGCCATCATCACCCAGCGCTGCGAGTCCGGCAGGAAGAACTGAACGATGAACAGCCCGAACAACGCCAGCGCGTTGCGCCACGACAGGTGCAGGCCGAGCAGGACCGCCACGGCGAACAGCGACTGCGCCGAGGTGAGCAGCAGGTCCTCGCGCTGCACGCGGTCGAGCACGAGCGCGGCGGGCACGGTCTTCCCCAGCCGCCACGAGGCGATGTTGAACACGAGCGGGATCGTCGACACCAGCAGCGTCCACTGGTTGACCTTGGACGAGACCAACGCGCCCAGGCTCGCCGCGCCCAGGAGCCGCCACGCGAACAGGCCGGTGATGATGAACTCCGGCGCCTCGGAGGCGAGCGGCGCCAGCCACTGGACGAGCGTGCGCCGGTCCAGGCCCAGCGTGACGCCCGCCTCGATCAACGACTCGGCGAACGGCTCGGCGACGAGCAGGATGACGAGCGCGGCGACCAGGAAGAGCAGGCCGATTACCAGCCGGCGCGGCGTTCGGGACAGACCGCCCAGCAGCTTGGCCGGGCCGATCAGGTCCGGCTCGACGTGCCCGGATTTCATCACGCGGACGCAGTAGAACCCGAAGATGGTCACGAGCACCACGAGGTCGACGAGTGACAGCGTGCCCTTGAGCGGGATGACGAACGAGTAGAGCGTGGCGAGCGTGAGGAACCCGACCTCGATGCCCTGCTCCGACTCGATCGGGACGCCCCCGGCCGGCCGGCCCATTTTGCGCGCCCGCAGGCAGTAGATGAGCACGACCATCGGCCAGGCGACGCCGATGAGCAGCCGGTTCGCGCCGGTCATGTTTACGAGCGCGAGCGGGCCGTACTGCGTCGGGTCGCCGGCGGCGCGCCACGCCAGGTACGCGTCCACGGCGTACTCGGGCAGCACGGCGACGAAGGCCAGGATCGTCAGGGAGAGCGCGCGGGGGATGTCCCGCTGCGCCACCTCGGCGGCCCAGGCGAGCAGAAAGGCGGACCCGACCACGGACAGCCCGAACACGAAGGCGGCGAGGCGCGGGTCCGGGTGCGCGCCGGTGAGTCGCAGCAGCACGCCCGGCAGGGTCAGCAGGACGGCGCCGACGATAAGCGCGATCTGCGCCCGCCGCCAGCCCGGCGGCGTGGCGGGTGTTTGCGCGGGCTGGGTGGCAGCCGTGCTGCCGGGAGCGTCATGGCGAACGGCCAAGGGGCATCATCCTTTCCTCCGGGGATGCCATGGGCAACAAAAAAACCCCCGATCTGTCCCGCATCAGGCCGGACAGGATCGAAGGTCTCGCACGTTTCACGGCAGGCCGGGGGCGATACGCGCCCCGTACTGACGACCTGCCGCTCCGCTCTACACTTCGGGATGGCTACTCCCCTTCGCTCCGAGTATATACCACGCAGCGGAACAGCGCAAACCTGTGCGGCTCGATGCGCCCCTGCCCCTCCGGCGCGCAGGTGGGCAGTCCCACGGACGCGGGTTCAGGCGATCGCCCCCGGCAGCCGATATAGCTGGCGGGCGTTTTCACTCATCACGCGCGAACGCAGCGCCGCGGGAAAGGCGCGGGCGCAGAAGTCCGGCGCGTCCCCGTCCCAGTGCGGGAAGTCGCTGGAGAACATCAGCATCCGCTCCGCGGGGAACATCTCCAGCATCTTCTCGAAGTGCTCCCGGCGGTCCGGCTCCTCCAGGGGCTGCGTCGTCAGCAGGACGTGGTCGAAGACGATCTCGCTCGGCGGGCGCAGCAGCCAGGGCGTGGTCATCCGCAGCGCCTTCCAGTTCTTGTCGAGGCGCCACAGCAGCGGCGGGAGCCAGCAGGCGCCCCCCTCGATCAGGACAAACTTCAGTTCCGGGAACTTGACGAAGACCCCTTCCGTGACCAGGCTGATGAGGTGGGCGATGTAGCTGCCGACCAGGCCCGTATGCCATTCCAGATAGCTGCTGGGGAACCCGCCGGCGCCGGGTTGGCCGGAGATGCCGACCCCTTCGGAGCCGGGATGGATGGCGACCGGCAGCCCGTGCGCCGCGGCGGCGGCGTAGATGGGATGGAAGAAGCGCTGACCGTAGGGGATGCGGGAGGCGCTGGGCATCAGCACCTGGACAAAGCCGGGGCAATCGCCCAGGCGGTGGATCTCCCGCGCGGCCAGCTCCGGGTCGGCGGGCGAGACGGTGAGCGAGGCGCGGAAGCGGGGATCCGCCGGCAGCCAGTCGGCCGCGAGGACGTCGTTCTCGGCCGCCACGACCGCCGCCGCATAGTCCGGCTCCGGAGACAGGCCGATGTGGAGGTTGCCCGCGTTGAGTATGCCGTACTCGATGCCGTAGGCGTCAAAGAGATGGCGGGCCAGGGTGTCCGGCCGGCTTTCGACGCGCGTGCCGTCCGGCAGCACTACGTCGGAGCGCATGACCCCGTTCGGGTTCCAGTAGCCGGGATGGCCGGGCCCGCGGTTGCCGCTCTGGTAGCGCGAGCGCCAGGGCTCGGGCAGAAACTCCGCCACGCGCCGGGCGTCGATGGTCGAGTGGATGTCGGTATCAATGACGCTATAGCGGGCTTTCATCAATCGGTCCCCCTCTCACGCAGTCATCTTTAACGGCGGCCCTCTCTTTTCCTCTCTGGGCGTCCCCGTCCCAACTTCTCCGTCATCTCGGGCAGCGCCTGGTGGAGATCGGCGACGAGACCGTAGTCGGCGACCTGGAAGAGGGGCGCGTCCGGGTCGGTGTTGATCGCGACGATTACTTTCGACCCTCTCATGCCCGCCAGGTGCTGGTCGCTGCCCGAAATGCCCGCCGCGATATAAAGATCGGGCGTGACGACCTTGCCGGTCTGGCCGATCTGCAGCTCGCCGGGCGCGATGCCGGCGTTCACCGCCCCGCCCGCCGCGCCGACCGCGCCGCCCAGTGTATCCGCCAGCGGGCCCAGCAGCCGCTCGAAGGTTTCCGCGTCCCGCAAACCGCGCCCCCCGGCGACGACGACGCGCGCGGTCGTCAGCTCCGGTCGTTTCTGCTCCGCCGCCTCCAGAGCGATCCAGGTCGCTCCCTGCGGCAGCGACGCGGCGCCGATGTTTATCCTCTCCACGGCGCTTTCGCCGCCGACCGGCTCGGGTCTGCCGAACGCCGCGCCGCGCACGCTGAAGACACCGCACCCGGAGGGTACCCGGCCCGCGATCTCGACCGTGGCGATGATACTCCCCGCGTACATCGGGCGGCGGAAAAGGAGGCGGCCGTCTGCCGTTTCCACGCCGAGCACGTCCGAAAGCATGGGCAGATCCAGGATCCCGGCGATCCGCGGCAGGATGTCGTGGCCGAAAGAAGAGGCGGGGCCGGCAAGCCAAGCCGTTCCCGTCTGCCGCATGGCCTGGACACAGGCGGCGGCCATACGGTCGGCGGTCGGGTGCGCCAATTCCGGCGCGGCGGCCACCAGAACGCGCCGCGCGCCGTAGGGGCGCCACGCGTCGGCGGCGCCCGCCAAGTCGGGCCCGCCCGCCAGGAGGACGTCGAAACCGCCGCCTGTCTCCCGGGCGAACATCTGCGCGAAGGTGATCGCCGGGAGCGTGCCGGGCAGCACGCGCGCGCCGTCCGTCTCCGCCAGTACGAGGAGGTTTGCCATGCCTCTTTCCCTCTTTCGCTGCGTACCCTGTCCAGGGGTGTTCCTGCCCTTGTTATTCTGCCGGGCTTTCAAATCACCCGCGCTTCGTCGCGGAGCGCGGCTATCAATTCGTCCACGCTGCCCACGTTCCGGCCCGCCTTGCGCGGCGGCGGCGTTTCCAATTTGAGCACGCTCATACCGGCGGGCGGCCGCGGGCCGAGTTCCGCGGCGCCGATGCGCTCCAGCGGCTTGGTGCGCGCCTTGAGGATGGCCGGCAGGGCCAGGGTGCGCGGCTCATTGAGGCCCAGGTCGGTGGTGACCACGGCGGGGAGCGTCACCAGGAGCGTTTCGCGCCCGGCGTCCACCTCGCGGGTCACACGGGCGCGGATCCCGTCGGGCGCCAGCTCGATCTTGGAGACGAAGGTCGCCTGCGGCAGGCCCAGCAGGGCGGCGAGCCGCGGGCCGGTCTGGCCCAGGTCGTCATCGCTGGCCTGCCTGCCCATCAGGACCAGGCCGGGGTTCTCGCGGCGGCAAACGGCGGCGAGCAGGTGGCTGATGACACCCGGGTCGGCGGGATCGTCGTCCACGACAAGCAGGGCGCGGTCCGCCCCCCGGGCCAGCGCCGTCCGCAGCTGCTCCTCCCCGGCCGCCCCGCCAATGCCGACCGCCACGATCTCCACCGGCGCGCCGCCTTCGCGCAGGCGCACCGCCTCTTCCAGCGCCACCTCGTCGAACGGGTTGATGACCCACCGGATGTCGCCCGGGTCTACCCGGCCGTCCGGGGTCAAACGCACGCGCCGATAGGGGTCGGGGACGCGCTTGACGGGAACAAGGATCTTCATCGGTCTCCCTTGTGGCTCCGATATCTATGCGGAGAAGTTGAGCTCTTCGACCTGGTGTGCCTTGTGGACGACGGAGCCCAGGAAAAGGGCCGCCTCCACCCCCTGGATCAGCCGATGATCGAACGTGAGCACCAGGTTGACGAGGGACGCGCCGTTCTGGATGTAGGGGGAGCCGATGAACAGGATGGCCACGGCGGGCGCCACCAGAACCGGCACGGCGTCCACGATCTCGTAGGAGCCCATGTAGGTCAGATGCAGCTGCACGGACGGGTCCGCCTGGTCCTCGCCGCCGCGCGCGCGCCGGATCTGTGCCTGGGCCGTGCGCACGAAGGTCTCGAAAGGGAGGGAATCCGCGTCACGGACGACGGCGGTGGCCAGCCGGCCGTCGCGCCCGCCGACGGCGATCCCCAGGTTCACGTGGGCGTGTTCGCGCACCGTCTCCTCCCCGAGGAGCGTCGAGCGGAACTTGGGGTGCTCTTTGACCGCCTGCGCGACGCAGTAGGCGAAGGTCTGGAAGGCGGAGGGTTGGAGCGACAACCCGCGCTCGCGAAGTGCATCGGCGTGGCGCCGGATGCCGCTCCACTCCATGGGCCGCTTGGCGACGCCGGGTATCACGATCTCGGCGCTGCGCCTCAGCCGGTAGATCAGGGTCCGGTGCTGCGCGGACAGGGGCCGATCGGCGAACGCTCCCCCGCCCCCGATGCCCGCCGCCTTTGTCGCCAGATACGCGTCGACGTCCCCGGGCATCAGCTTGCCCGCAGCGGCCGGGATCCGGCGCATCTCCTCGTCGCAGACGCCCCGCTCGCGGCAGTACGCCCGGGTCCGCGGAGGGATGTGCGCTTCCCGCGTTCCCGGGTCCGGCGCCGATGTCCCGGCGCCGGGGGGCGCGGGGACCAGCCCGGTCCCCGTCCCGTCGATCGGCGGCGGTTCGGCGGCTACGGCGGGCGGGGTTTCGATGCGGGCGATCGGCGCGCCGATGGCGAGGATCGCGCCTTCCTGGGCAAGCCACTCTTGGAGAACGCCCTCGAAGGGCGACTCCACCTCCATGGCCGCTTTGTCGGTCTCCATGCTGTAAAGCGGCTCATCCCGCTTGACAGCGTCGCCCGGCTGTTTCTGAAAGCCGACGATGCGCACCTCGTGCAGGCCCTCGCCCATCTGGGGTATCAAGACCTCAACGATTGCCACCTCAAAAGCCCCCCTCTTGTTTGCCCGCCGAAGCGTGGAGGAAGCTCTTGATGTCTCCCTCACCGGTGTGTGGTTCGCCGGGCGCGACGTTGTTTAGCTTGCCGTCGCGCATCCAGGAATCGAGATCGCCGACCAGGTCGAAAAGGTGGCTGAACGATCGGACGATGAACAGCAGCGGCTGGTAGTGGTCGATCTCGAAAGGCTGGTTGATCACCCATTCAAGCTGGATGGGATAGCGCTGGACTTCGGGCGCCTCGACGGCATGCTCGATCTCCCCGTGGGAACTCAGAAGCCCGCTGCCATACACCTTCAAGCCGTCCCTGCTCTGCATCAACCCGAACTCGATGGTGAACCAGAAGAAGCGGGCCATCGCCTTTATGACGCTCGTGAGACGCCGCACCTGCTCCGCTTCCTCCCTGATGCCTGCGACGATCTCGGCGGCCGTGTGCGCGCAGTCCCCGAACCGGACGAGCGTGTCGGCGAAGGCGGGGTCCGTGTGCATGGGCACGTGGCCCGCGATGTCGTGGAAGATGTCCGGCTCGGGCAGGTAGTCCAGATGACCCGCGTCGCGGATCGTGATGGTGGTGGGGAATTCGCGGTTGCGGAGGCAGTCGAAGAACAAAAATGCGGGGATGTAACCGCTGACCGCTCTGGCTTTGAAGCCCGTCAGCGGGCAGAGGAACCGGTTGACGTCCTCGAGCCGCGGGACGCGCCGGTGGTCCAGGCAGAGGCTGCCAATGCCGCGCAGGAAGTGCTCGTTCGCGTACCGATGCCAGTACTCTCCCTGGCGGGCGTACAGGCGGCGCCATGCTTCGTGGTTCTCTTCGGAGTACAGCCCGTAGGGCTGGTGTATGAACAGGCGCCCGTCGTGCCGGGCTTCCTCGATGAAAGGCGCCTGTG
>JAUJNC010000093.1 GCA_030446525.1 Armatimonadaceae bacterium | reverse complement strand
GGTCGGGGTTGCGCCAGCGCAAGTCGGCGAGCAGGGCTTCGCGCGCCAGGTCGTGCGGGAACACGCCCCGGCGCGCCGTCTCGATAAAGGACAGCCCGCGCAGCCATTCGAACAGGTCGCGCGCGTCCCCCCGGCCCTCCGGGATGTCCAGCAGGTGCGCCAGCAGGGGCTCGGTGGTCAGGCGGACCACGGCGCAGGTTTCCAGGGCCGCGCGGTGGGCCGGGCCCGGCACCTGCTGCACGAAGCGCTCCAGCAGCGCCTCGATCACGTCCGGCGCCTCCTCGGGCTCGAAACGGGCGTCGCCCCGCTGGGCGAACACGTCCGCGACAAGGGAAAGGGCGAGCGGGTGGCCGTGCGTGAAGTCCAGCACCGCCGGATGCTGCGCGGCGGGCACCGCCCGGTTGTGCAGGTACGCCCGGCTCTCGTCGGGGCTGAAGTTGCGCAGGGACAGCACGCGCGTCATCGCCTGCAGCCCGGGGTCGGCGCGCCAGCCGGGCGAAGGCGGCTGGCGGCCCGCCAGGACGACCAGGGTGTCTTCGGCGAGCTGCGGCACGAAGACGTCGCGCAGCCACCCGTCGAGCGGCTCCAGCACCTCATAGGTGTCTATCAGGAGGACGCGCCGGGGGCCGCCCGCGGCGAGGGTTTGGAGCGGGGCTTCCGAGGGGCCGAGGCCCATGGCCTGCCGGAGCGCGTTCAGGAAAGCCTCGGGCGTCGGTTCGACCGCGCGGCCGTCGACGGAGATCACCGCCATCCCGTTCTCGCCGCCGTGCGCGGCGAACGCGCGCAGCAGCGTCGTCGTCCCCACGCCGCCCGGGCCGAAGACGTACAGCACGTAGAACGGCAGCTCCGACGCATCGACCGCGGACCGGAACAGGGCGAGCTCCGCGGCCCGGCCGACCAGTTGGCGATGACGCGCCGCGCTCAGGCGGTTTGCGATACTCATGGCGGGGTGTCATCCTTCTTCGCATGAACTGCACCGCCATTATACCCGCAAGCCCCCGGGGTTTCAGGGCGCGAGCGGTTCCGGTGGAACCGGCCTCAGGGGTTGATACGCACCGCCAGTGCCAGGTCGTTCGTCAGCTCCGGCAAGGTGGTCCGCAGCAGGCCGTCTTCCGTCACCTCCGTGTGCACGCACTCCCGCGCACGGCCTTCCCGCGTATCCCACGGCTGGACGCAGCAGCTGCCGGGTGCAAGGCCGCCCAGGGTGAGCGCAACGTTCTGCAGCGGCGCGCGCTGCGGCAGCGGACCGGTGTGGCCCGGCTCCGGTTTGTCGCGCAGCAGCCAGACGATCGCCTGCCGGTCATCCCGGCAGGCGAAGGCGAGAACGCCGGGGGCGCCGACCCGCACGTCTGCCGCCGCATCGCGCGGGGCGAAGTGACGCCAGGACAGCAGCTTGGTGAAGGCCGCCAAGCCGGCCAGAGCCCGATTCATCCCGGCCGTGAGCACGTGCGGGCGGCGCGCCGGCCAGCGCATCCCGCTCCCCGCGCCGCCCGAGGCAAGGTGCGCCCACATCAGGTGCCGCTCGTACTCGTCATCGAAAGGGTCGGGGAGCACCCGGCGGCGGTCGTTGAACAGGTGGATCGGACCATGCTCCGTGTCGGTGAAGGGCCGCCCGGGCGGCACCCGATCCAGGGCGTGCCGCACCCAGCGCGCCATGGCGACGGCGGGCGCGACGGTGTCCTGCGGGTGATCGATGGCGCCCTGATAGATGTGTGTGGTCGCGAAATCCAGGCAGGGATGGCGGAAGATGAGGTCCTCGTAGCTGGCGCCCGGGTCCGGCCCGAATACCGAGACCGTCTGCGGGCGCGTGAAGCCCCACGCCTTCTGCTCGGCCGACCGCACCGCCTCCGAAAGGCGCGTGATCACCGAACCCTGCTCGCCGGGCGTGCCGCCCCAATAAGGGTGTATCTCGTTGAACAGGTCCCACGCCGCCAGGACGCCGCTCCCGCCCCACTGCTGCACAACGAAGCGCAGGCGCGCCATCGTCGCCTGGATGACCGCCTCGTCCGTGAAAAACGACCCGGGCTCTGTGGCCGGGCCGCCGTTCCGCTCGTTGTAGGGATGGCGATGCCAGCGCCGCGCCATCCAGAAGTTGTCCCAGGGCGCCAGCAGCACGCGCAAACCCCACCGCTCGCAACGCGCGAAGAGGTCGTCCCACAGCCGCACCATGGCGGGGTTGAAGCGCCCGACGGGGCGCTCGAAGTACCGGTGCTCCTGGTGCGCGTATTCGAGCATCAGGCGCACGATGGTGACGCCGCTTGCCGCCAGGCTTTCGAGGTACCGGTCGACGCCCTCAAGATCGCGGCGGCGGTACAGGCCGGCAAGACCGGACCACGTGACGGCGTCGTTGGGTCCGATGAACAAAAAAGGGTCGCCGTCGAACGTCTCGAAGTAACGCCCACCGGGGGCGACCCGGATCGGGGAAAGGGTTGGCACGCGCGAAAATCTCCTCCTGCGTGGGGGTCGCAGCGTGGCACAGGTACCCAGAATCGCCCCCCTCGGAAACCCGCCGCCCGGAACGCCGGCTGACTCGTGTCCGTCTCGTTTCGGCTTCACCGCGCCCGGGTACGATGCCCCTGACAGGCGAAAGGACAACCCGCATCATGGCAGCAGACGGACCAGTAACAGATTTCAACCCCAATGACGCCGACAACAACCCGGACGACGTGACGGTCCCGGCCAACCAGAGCGTCCTCAACGCGGGCGCCGCCGGCAGCATCGACCCCAGCGCCTCGGGCAACCCCGGCGCGAACAACCCGGGCGTCGGCGACCTCGGCGCGGGCGACGCCGGCATAGCGACGGGTGGCCCCCAGGACGTGCCGCGCGGCTTCGTCAACCCCGGCAGCGTCGGCACGGGCGCCTCCAGCGTGATGGGCGCGGGCGGCATCGCGGGCACCGGCGCCATCGGCAGCGGCGGCGCCCCGGGCGAGACCGGTACCACGGCCGGCGCGAGCGGCGTCACCGGCGCCGGAACGGTGGGCGGCACGGACGCCACCACCGACCCGGTCGGCGGCGCCGGCGTCGGGGCCGGATCGGCAACCGGCGGCGCGGCAGGCGAACAGGGCAGTTTCGGCGGCACGAGCCCGGCCGGCGGCGCCGCAACCGGTTCCGGTGGTGCGGCCACGAGCGGCGGCGCCAGCGGCGGCGGGACGGTCGGAGGAACGGCGTCCACCGGGGCCGGTTCGATAAGCGATCCGGCCTGAACCGGTCCGGGCTGGATGTCGCGGAACGTAAGATGGCGGCAGAGTGACAGGGCCTCAATCGAAAGCACGGCCTAACCCATGCGGGCAGCCGACCTGTCATCATCTTCCAGCAGCCCCGCCAGTTCATTCCGGTACCGCGCCCAGGCGCGCCGGAGCCGGGCCTGTTCGTCCGGATCGTGGGCGAGCATGTCGGCGCAAAGCGCGCATTGCCCTGTGCGGAAAGCGGCGTATGCCATGCGATAAAAGCGCAGCGGGGCGGGGCGGAGGGCCGGGCCCCCTGCCGCCTGGTAGGCGGCCAGCAAGGGGGCCGCGGCCCCCTCGTCCAGACCCCACTCGACCAGCGCCCCCGCGACGTCCCAGGCCAGCGGCTGCCGCCCGATGATCGTGTGATCGGCGTCGTGCCCGGCGGCGTCGACCTTCAGAAGCTGCCCGGACCGGGTGCGCAGCCATTCGTGCGGGGCCAGACGCCCGTCGCCGTAGGTGCGCGGCGCCCCCTCCTGGCCCGAGTGCGCGGCCGCCTCGCCCCAGGGCCGCGTGCGCGCCGCCGCGGCCTCTCCCAAGGCTTCCCAGGTGTTCCAATAGAGCATCTCCCGCAGGCGCCCCAGGGCCGCGTCCTGCTCCCCGGCAGGCAGGGGCGGGCCGGCCACGGCAACCAGGTAGCGCCCGATGTGCGCCAGCACGGCCGGGTCGGCCCCGTTGCAGGTCAGCGGGGCGCCCTCGGCCCAGGGCGTGGCGACGAAACCAAGGGCGACGCCGAGGGGGGCCGGCGTCCACCCGGCCTGGGCCCGCTCCGCCAGCCGCGCCCGGGCCGCCTCGGCCAGACTACCCGCGCCGCCCGGCGCGCCGGCCAGTCCGGCAAACTTCCAAAGGACGGCTGCCCCGCCCGGCCCGGCGCAACGGTACTTGGGCCGCTCGAACGGCGCGCAGACGGCCGGCCACCGGGCGGGGTGAGGGTAGACAAGGTTGCGCCAGAGCCCGCCGCCCAGGTCTTCGATCTGTGGAACCGGGCCGGGGACGCCCCACAGATCGAGTGTCCGCGCGGCCAGGTTCTCGGGGAGCGAGCGCCCCTCCCAGCGGAGGTCGCCGGACGGGGTCACGTAGCGGGGCGCCCGGGACCACCAGGCGCGCACGCCCCCGGACGCGGCGCCGCCCGGCTCACCGGCATGACCCGGCAGGAAGCTGATGCGGGCGGGGTCCAGCCCGGCGGCGGCGAGCGCCTCGGCCGCCGCCGCCAGGGACGACCCGGAAAGCCCGGGCCCTTCGTCCACCACCAGCCCCCAGGTCGCCCCTTCCAGCGCTTCGGCGCGGATGTCCGCCTGCCGCGCGAAGGGGTGGCCCGACGGGCGCACCGTCCGGCGGTGCGCCTCCCAGCCGCCCGCCCGCAGGGCCGCAGCCACGACGGCCAACAGCGTCGTCCCGATGCTGCGGATGCCCACGACGACGACGCGGCGGGACGCCGCCCGGTGGTCCGCCATCCAGCGCAGGGCCGCGGCGACGTACTGCTCGGGATACAGGGCGTAAAAGGCGAAGCCCTCGGGCAGCTTCACCGGTGAGCCGCGCCTTCATGTGCCCTGGACGCCGTCCAGGGCGCGCGCCATGAGGGCGAGGGCGCCTGGCGCCTCCGCGGCGGGGGCGGGAATACCCGCCAGCCCTACGACCAACGGGCGTAGAAGGCGGCGTGGCGGCGTGATCCGTGACGTTCGGAGCCGGCCGCCCTCGTTCGTCGGCAGGCGGCCCGGCGGATCGTCTTGTGCCGCTCGCTCCAGCTGACCGCCGGGATCAGGAGGGTGCGCAGGTCGTCCAGGGCCGGGCCCGCGGTCCCGCGGCCCGCCGGCACGCGGCGAGGCGCTCCCGGGAGTCTGCGCCAGCAGCGCGCCCAGGGCCTCTTCATAACAGGCGTCCCCATAAACGATCATGGCGCGCGTTACGAGTGCCCCGTCTCCTCTCGACACTGTAGGGGCGGGGATCGCCGGCAGGGGTCGGTTCCCGGGGGGATCTTGGAGACACCATAGGGTCGCGGCGCCCCTTCACTTGAAGCCTGCGGCGCAGGATGTGCTTCATTCGGCTGACAGGGCGAGTGAGGTCAGGCGAGCCTGTGGTCCCCGTCCCGGTCCCGGTCGTCGCCATCACGGCGTTGGCGCGCAGCAGGAATCCAGCTGGTGGCGTCCCCAGAGGGTCAGGGCGTCGCCGGCGCCGACTGCCTCCTGCAGCACGCGCAGGCATGAAATGGTGCGGCCCGCCTTCCAATCCGGCGGCAGGCCGGGGCGGTCCTGTAGCAGGGAAACAAGCAGGCGCAGGGCCATGGGCCTGGCTGACCTGAACGAGGGCATTACTCGCCCTGGGTCCGGGGCGGACCCCCGGTCCGGGGCGGACCACCCGTCCGGGGAGGGCTCGATCGCGAAGACGTCGCCGATGCAGACGACGTCCTCAGTCAAGCCTTCCAGCGTGAAGTTCTCGCCGAACGCGCCGTGGGGCATCGGCATCCCGAGCAGATCCCGCCAGTCGGGATAATGCTCGGCCGCGTAGCAGCAGACCGCCTTGTCGGGGCCGCCGTGGTGCCGCTTGTCCGCCTGCTCATCGCCGGCGAGGTTCGTGCGGGACAGCGCGACGCGGCCCCCGACCTCCCCCTTCACGATGGCGCTCTCCCACACGCGGCCCGTCTTCGTCGTCGCGACGCGCGGCGTGCCGACCTGCAGCGACACGATGCGCCCGATCACTGTTTCGCCGTCGCGGCGGCTCATGTGGCCTCTTCCGTCAAAAGCGGCGCGATCCGGATTGCGACCTGCTCCAGAAGCGCCTCATCCGAGGCGTCGAAGGCGCCGACCTCGTGACCGTCGGCATCGATCTGCGCCAATATCTGACCCGTCTGCCCGTCGCGGATCAGCACCACGATCTCCGAGCGGGTTTCGACCGAGCAGGCGAGGTAATTATCGAGCGTCCGCACGTCCTCGACGATCTGGTTACGCTTTTCGGCCACCGCCGTGCCGCACACGCCCCGGCCCACGGGGATGAGCGTGTGCTCGGTGTGGGCGCCCACATACGGGCCCAGGTTGAGCATGCCGCCGTCCAGCACGTATACGCCGACCCATTGGTAGTGGGGCAGCCGTTCGGCAATCAGGCGCATCGCCGCCGCGACGGCGGCATCCCGATCCTTCGCCGCGGCGAGCGCCGCGTCCATCTCCGCGAGCAGGGCGCGCGCCTGTTCCTCCGTGACCATGGCCTCATTATACCCGCACCGGAGTCGGCTACCGGACGACGCGGAACCGGATTCCTGTCGGAACAGATAACCGCTGCGGTTCACGGCCTGCTAGGCTCAACCGTTCCATTATAACGCTTGCTTTCCTGAGCAGTAAAAACGGATCATGCCTGCGGATTTGTTAAGGCGAGCCGGTCTTGTTCGATATCCCAGGCGATGGCGAGGCGGCCGGCGAGCACGTCGCGCAGGGCGCCCCCGATCAGCTCGCCGCGCCAGCCGGAGAAGAGCGGCGTGCTGAAATCCAGGCGGTCGCGGCTCGCGGCCAGGGCGCGCAGGTCGTCCTGCGTGGCGAGCAGTGACGGGGGCAGGCTCTCCTCGGCGGCGCGGGCGCGCACCACGGCGGAAAGCAGCTCCACCAGGGCCGCGCCCTGGTCGTCGAGCGGCGGGGGGGATTCCACGCGCGGGCGCTCCTCCGGGGGGACGGCGAGCCCCCGGCGCACCCGCTCGGCCAGCGCCTCGGCGGTCGCCGGGGTCAGGCTCTGGGGGACGCCCCGGAGCGCGAGCACGGCGGTCACGGTCTTGGGGGCGCGGCGGGCGATCTCCACGAGGGCCTCGTCCTTGAGGACGGTGCGCCGGGGCTTGTCACGCCGCCGCGCCTCCTCGTCGCGCCACAAGGCCAGCTCCCGCAGGATCGCCAGCGCTTTGGGGTCGAGCGGGGAGCGCCCGCCGACGCGCCGCCAAAGGTCGCGGGGGGCGATCTCTTCCAGGGCGGCGCCCAGGATGCGCCGCATCTGCTCCTCCGCCCAGGCGGTGCGGCCGCGCTCCGCCAGCAGGTCCGTCAGCCGGGCGTGGAGGGCAGGGAGGTAGCGGACGTCGTTCTCGGCAGAGGCGATCATGGCCGGCGTGAGCGGGCGGCGGGACCAGTCGGCGAAGCCCTCCTCCTTGGAAAGCGAGAAGCCCAGGAGCGCCTGCACCAGCGCCCCGTAACCGACCTGCGTCCCGAATCCCGCGAACGACGCCGCCACCTGTGTGTCATACACCGGCGCGGGGGCCGCGCCGAGCCGCGCATGGAGGATCTCCATGTCCTGCGCGCCGGAATGAACTATCTTAAGGATCGACGGATCGAGCAGAAGCTCGCCGAGGGGGCCGAGGCCATCCCCAACGGCGGGCACGTCCACGAGGGCCACGAACTCGCCGCCCGCGGCGGCCACCTGCACGATCTCCAGGACCGGCGTATAGGTGCGCTCGCGGATGAACTCGGTGTCCAGGGCGAGGCGCGCGTCGCGGGCGAGCTCTTCGCGCAGCCGCCCGGCCAGGCGGTCGAGCCCGTTTCTGTCGGCGACGTACATCACACCAGCCACTCTTCGGGGGATTTCGGCTCGTCCGCGTCGGTGTGCGGGAGGATGCGGAATGGGCCCATGGTCACCCCCAGGCTCGGCCCTTCGTCTCGGACGGTCTCCAGCAGGGTCCGCACCTTCTCGTCCACCGCCGCCTGGGACGGGCCGATGAAGTTGATGGTCCCGGTGAGCGGGACCGCGAACTGCCCGCGCTCGCAGGGGTGCACGACCGCCGTGTCGGGGGTCACAATCACCGACTCGGTGAGCTTGCGCATGGCCCAGCTCACCGCCGTCTCCTCGGCCTCCGCCTGGGTCTCCGCCTCCACGCAGACCTGACCGACGAACGTGGTCACGTGGGGCCTGTCTATCTCCGGTGTCATCGTGGCGCTCCTTTCATCTGTTATCCGCGTCGCCGCCCTCGAAGATGACTGCCTCGTGCGTGTCGATGCGCGGGATGGTGACCGAGACGACGCCCGCCTCGACGGTGAACGGCAACGAATCGCCGGCGCGGGCCAGATACACCTTGTCGCGCCCCAGGGCCGGCGCAGGCGCAGGGTCACGTCGCGCAGCGGCACGGGCGTCTCAGCACCTCGACGTGGCCCGGCGCGCGCCGCCCGGCGCGTGGTGCGACGAAGTGGACGATCTCGACGGTCGGACGCCGACTGCGGGTCGGACGCCGACTGCGGATCCCCTGCCGCATCACCGACACCTCACAGGTGGCGGGGGCGTCGGTCTCGACGAGCGGTTCGGGCAGCAGCAGGTCGAGGCAGCGGCCGACGAGCGCGCGGAAGGTGAGGTTGCCGTACTTCTGGTAGGCGGCGAAGACAGGCCGTAGAGGTAGATGACGTCGCCGCGGCGCGTGACGGCCGGGTAGGCGGCCTTGTCCTTGACGGGCGTGAACCCGTGGGAAGAGAAGTGCTCGCCGGTGCGGTTGAAGTAGGTCTCGTACGCGTCGGCGAGGACCTCGGTGCCCGCGCGCGGGGCGACGCGCGCGGCGAGGGCCCTCGTAGAGCGAGTAGGCGAAGCCGGGGCGCGTGACCGTGGTGTGGAGGGCCGAGCCGGTTATCTGGAAATAGTCGGGGACGCAGGCGGCCGGCCCGGCGTAGTCGACGCCCATCTCGTCGGCGAGCAGGAAGCTGCCGTCCTCGCCGACAGCGCCTCGTGGGAGAGGAGCAGCTTGCCCCCGCCGGCGACGTATTCGCGCAGCCGCCGGGCGGTCTCCGGCGTGGCGACGGCGCGGTCGGCGAGGACCAGCACCTCGTACCGGCGGAAGTCGGGCAGGTTTCTGTCGGTGAGGACGTCGAACTGGTGGTGCAGGCTGAGGAGCATCTTGGCCGCGCCCTCGACGTTGCCGGCCTTGGCGTCCGCGTTGGCCTTGTCGGCGTCGGGGTTCCGGGGACGAGCAGCCCGACCAGGACGGCCCGGGCCCCGGTGCAGTATCCTCGACCGCTTCGACGTCGCGGAAGGCCTCGCCGATCACGTCGTAGACGGCCTCGTTCAGCCGGCCGCGCGGGTTGCGAGTGGTCGCCGACCGAGACGGCGCCGCCCGTCGCCAGGATGCCGCCGCACTCCCAGCGCAGGGCGTCGGGGTGCCCGAGGCCCCCCAGTCGGCCCCAGGAACGGTGGAAGCGGCCCCGTCATCCCGAGCATCGGCAGCCCGAACGTGCGCCCGTAGCGCGACCAGAGCGGGTAAAAGCCGTAGCCCCAGCCCCTGGTCGGCAGCGACTCGATCTCGACCTGCGAGTAGTACCGGGCCTCGTCCCGCGAAGTGCAGCCCCCAGCGCGAGTTGTAGAAGATGCCGGCGTTGAGCAGCTTCGCGCGGACCACCTCCGGCACGCACTCCATGAAGCGGCGGGCGACGGCGTTGTTGTGCCCCGGCGGTGCAGCGGGTTCTCGGGGTCCATCCTCGCCCGGCGGATCTGGGGCAGGCAGTTGGTGCAGCAGCCGTCGCCGTGATACATCAGGATGTCGTAGAAGAAGCCGTCGCAGTCGTAGAGCCCATCAGGTCCTCGGTCTGCGCGATCAGTACCGTCGCAGGGCCGTATGACGCACATCCAGGGCCAGCCCGGCTCGAGGGGGCCGGGCCCGATCTGCTTGCCGTCCTTGCCCACCTGCCGCCACTCCGGATGCCGCTCGGCCGCCGACACGTCCCAGACGACGGTCAGGTAGATCGGGCAGCGGATCCCCCCGCGCGGTGGCACGCCTCGATCTGCTCGCCCAGCAGGTCGAACTTGAGGGACGGGTGGACGGGCCCGATCTTGGTCGGGTAATAGTTCATCCCGTGGTGGCACTTGGCGAACACGGTGATCGAGTTCACGCGCGCCTCCTTCAGCGTGCGGACGAAATGCTCCGCATCCCAGTCCGCGCCCACGTCGGGGATGTCGGGTGAGGTATGAAAATCCAGGTGCACCTGGCGCATCGGGAATACAGGGAAGTCCAAACGTGCGTCCTCCAACAGGTTTTGCCTGACGCCCTTGTTCCACAACCGCCTCGGAACCTCCTCTGTGCGGCCGCTGCGCCCGCGGTCAACTTGACCCCTCGCCCCGTTTCGGCTACAATACCCCTGGTATTTCCTTTGCCGGGCAGGGCAGATCCTGCCCCTACAAGATCGTTTTCCGAGGTGTTTTCGCGTGACCGCCTATACCATTACCCTCATCCCCGGCGACGGCATCGGGCCGGAGGTGATCGACGCCGCCGTCAAGGTGCTGGAGGCCACGGGCCTCTCGTTCGTCTGGGAGACACGGGACGCCGGCGCCGAGGTGATGACCAAGTACGGCACGACGCTGCCCGACGAGGTGCTGAACTCCGTCATCAAGAACCGGGTCGGGCTCAAGGGGCCGATCACCACGCCGGTCGGCGCCGGCTTCACCTCGCCCAACGTCACCCTGCGCAAGCGCCTGGGTTTGTACGCCAACGTGCGCCCCGCCCGCTCCCTGCCGGGGATCAAGACCCCGTTCCCGAACGTCGACATCGTTGTCGTCCGCGAAAACTCGGAGGACCTGTACTCGGGCATCGAGCACGTGGTCGTGCCCGGCGTGGTCGAGTCGCTCAAGGTCATCACCGAGACGGCGTCCCTGCGGATCGCGCGCTACGCCTTCGAGTACGCGCGCGCGCACGACCGCACAAAAGTGACGGCGGTCCCCACGGCCACCATCATGAAGCTGTCAGACGGCCTGTTCCTGGACTGCTGCAGGCGCGTCGCGCGCGAGTTCCAGGAGATCGAGTACGAGGAGATGATCGTCGACAACACCTGCATGCAGCTCGTCACCCGGCCGCATCGCTTCGAGGTCATGGTGATGGAGAACCTGTACGGCGACATCATCTCCGACCTGGTCTCGGGCCTGGTCGGCGGCCTGGGCGTCACCGGCTCGGCCAACGTCGGCGCGGACGCCGTGGTCTACGAGGCCGTGCACGGCAGCGCGCCGGACATCGCGGGCAAGGGCCTGGCCAACCCGACCGCCGTGCTGATGTCGGCCATCATGATGCTGCGCCATCTGGGTGAGCCGGACGCCGCCGACCGCGTGGAAAAAGCCATCTTCTCGGTCTTCGGTGAAGGCAAACACGTCACCCGCGACCTGGGAGGCACGGCCACGACGGACGAGTTCGTCCAGGCCGTCATCGGGGCCATAGAGGCATGAACAATGAGCCAGATGTTGGAACTACCGGACGAGGTTTACAACGCGGTGAAGCAAGCTGCTGACGCAAGCGGGACCACCGTGGTGGACCTGCTTCGCCAGCGCTTTGGCGTGAGCAACGGACAAACGATCGCGCCGCGCACGAAGCCGAAGTCCGAGATAACCGAGGACGAGAAGCAGGCGGCACGAGAGCGGGTACGCAGCTTTTTCGGCAGCTTCCACAGTGGCAACCCGAATTCCGCCGACAACGAACGCATTGATGCAGACCTTGCACGGGAGTACGGCAGTACCCATGAGGAACAGTCATAGTGCTGCTCGACACGTCGGGTTTGTTCTGTTGCCTTGACGACAGTGACAGCCGGCACGAACATGCCGTCACCTTCTTCGAAGCTTCCACTCGCAGGCTAACGCACAGCTATGTCCTGGACGAGCTGGTGGCGCTCGCGCACGCGCGTGACTTGCCCCGTCCTCTGGCGCTGGGCTTCTCCGCGGCATTGCTGGACGATCCGGATCTTACGATCATTTGGGTGGACAGGCAACTTCACCGAGATGCCTTAACCCTTTTGCAAAGCCGCCTTGACAAGGCTTACTCGCTTTGCGACGCGGTCAGCTTTGTGCTTATGCGCGAACGCGGCATGGCGGACGCTCTGACAACCGACCGCCACTTCGAGCAAGAAGGTTTCCGACGGCTCTTGAACTCATGATCGGAAGGTGGAGCGATGAAGATCGTCGTCCTCGACAGTGTGCCGTTGAACCCGGGCGATCTCGACTGGGGACCGCTCGCTGCCCAGGGCGAGCTGACCCTGCAGGAGTCCACCGCGCCCGAGGAGGTGGGCAGCCGCATCGCCGATGCCGAGGTGGTCTACACGAACAAGGTGCGCCTGGGCCGCGACGCCTTCACGGCCGCGCCGCATCTGCGGCTCGTCAGCGTGCTCGCCACGGGCTACGACATCATCGATCTCGACGCCGCCCGCGAGCGGGGTGTCACGGTCTGCAACGTCCCCGGCTACGCCGCCCCGTCCGCCGCGCAGACGACCATCGCCCTCCTGCTGGAGCTGACCCACCACGTCGGCGAGCACTCGGCCGCGGTGCGCGCGGGCGCGTGGACCCGGGCCGGCATCTGGAGCTTCTGGAACCACCCGCTGGTCGAGCTCGCCCAGAAGACCCTGGTCATCGTCGGGCCGGGCGCGATCGGCGGCAAGGTGGCCGAGATCGGTGGGGCGCTGGGGATGCGCGTGCTGGCCGCCGAGCCGCCGGGCAGCCCCGTCTCCGGCTCCGGCCCCTACGAACCCGTCCCCTTCGAGGATGCCTTCGGGGTGGCGGACGTCATCAGCCTGCACTGCCCGCTCACGCCGCAGACACGCGGCATGATAAACGCCGAGCGACTCGCGCGCATGAAACCGACCGCCTTTCTCGTCAACACCGCGCGCGGGCCCCTCGTGGACGAGGCGGCGCTCGCTTCGGCGCTGGGGGACGGGCGCATCGCCGGGTACGCCGCCGACGTGCTCAGCGCCGAGCCGCCGGGCGCGGACAACCCCCTGCTCCAGGCCCCCCACTGCCTCCTCACCCCGCACCTGGCGTGGGCGTCCCGCGAATCGCGCCAACGCCTCCTGGACGCCAGCGTCGCGAACCTACAAGCCTTCCTCGCCGGCAAGCCGCAGAACGTGGTCGGCTAAAGGAAACCACGAATCATGAGAATGGACGAGATTGCCGCCACGTTGCTGGCCGACATGGAGGCGAACGACGCGCGGGCGAGGCAAGAGGTGGACGACAAGTGGCTGCGGCCCCGCTCGCTGCACAAGGACTCGGCGCGCCTGCTGCACCTGCTCGCCAAGGCCGCAGGCGCCCGGCGCATCCTGGAGATCGGCACGTCCGTCGGCTACTCGACCGTGCATCTGGCGCTCGCGGCGCGGGAGACCGGCGGGCACGTCACGACCGTGGAGCTTCTGCCGGCCAAGTACGAGGCGGCGGCGGCGAATCTGGCGCGCGGCGGCCTGACGGACGTTGTGACGCAGCATCTCGGCGACGCGCTGGAGCTACTGCCCACCCTCCCCGGCCCGTGGGACCTGGTCTTCCTCGACCCGGAAAAGGAGATCTACCTCGCGGCCTGGGAGCGGTTCAAGGACAACGTCCGCCCCGGCGGCCTGGTGGTCGCCGACAACGTCGTTTCCCACGCCGGCGACCTGGGAACCTATATCGAGACGGTTCGGGCCGATGGGCGCTACGACTCCGTCACCGTACCTACCGGCCTGGGTCTGGAAATCTCCTGCCGCCGATGATCAACAAGTTCTTCGCGCAGAAGGTCGAGGGCGCCCCGGCTCTGCGGAGTAGGGGCGGGCTGCGCCGCGTTCCTTACGGATCGGGCGGAGCGCTCCGGCCTTCGCGCTGGTACTTTTCGAGCAGACTCTTTAGCCGGGCCACGACGTCCGGGTGCGCGTCGTGGAGGTTCTTCCGCTCGCCCGGGTCGTCGCCCATGTGGTAGAGCTGCGCGGGCGGGGCGTCGGCGGGCACGTCCTTTTCCTTGAGGCTCCACCCGCCCGAGCCGCGGCACAGCACCAGCTTCCACGGCCCCTGGCGGATGGCGAACTCGCCGGTCATCGAGTGGTGCACCGTCGCCTCGCGGACGGGCTCCTTCGTGGCGCCCCGCAGCAGCGGCAGGATGTCATAACTGTCCTCGCCGGCGGTGTCGGGCAGACGCTTGCCCAGGATCGCGGCGCAGGTGGCCAGCAGGTCGGTCAGGCAGATGGTCTGATCGCAGGCGCTGCCGGCCCTGATCTTCCCGGGCCAGCGGGCGAGGAAGGGGATGCGGTGGCCGCCGTCCCAGGCGTCGGACTTCTGCCCGCGGTAGATGTGGTTGCCCCGGTGGCCGTAGCGTTCCTCCAGCCCGAGCGGCTCGCTGTGGCAGCCGTTGTCGCTGGTCAGGATCACCAGCGTGTTCTCCGCCAGGCCGTTGCGCTCCAGGGCGTCCAGGATCCGCCCGACGCTCCAATCGGTCTCGACCACGAAGTCGCCGTAGACGCCCGCCCGGCTCTTGCCGCGGAACTCCTCGCGCGGCACGTGCGGCGTGTGCGGCGACGTCAGCGGGAAGTAAAGGAAGAACGGCTGCCCCTTGTCCTTGCCCCGCCGGTCGAGGTAGGCCTCGGCCTTGTCGGTAAGCTCCCGCAGGCAGGTCTCGTGCCGGAAGCCCGGCGCGCGCAGCCCGCCGCGCCAGTAGGCCGGGCGCGGCGAGTCCTCGGCCCGCGCCGTCGGCAGCTCGGCCACCCTGCCGTTCTCGATGTAGACATAGGGATCCATATCGAGCGAGGCGGGGACGGTGTACGAGTAATCGAAGCCGGCCGTGTGCGGCCCGCCGGCGAGCGGCTTCGCGAAATCGACGCTCGACTCGGCAGGCTTCTCGGCTCCGGGGCCGGCGTTCTTGCGCTGCCAGCCCAGGCCCAGGTGCCACTTGCCGACGCAGGCGGTGGCGTAGCCCTGCTGCCGCAGGAACGACGCGACGGTCATCCGGCCGGCCTCGATCAGCGGCTCGTCGTAGCCGAAGAGCACGCCCCTCCTCAGGGAGCTCCGCCAGCAATACCGGCCGGTCAGGATGCCGTAGCGCGTGGGCGTGCAGACGGCGGAGTTGCTGTGGGCGTCCGTGAAGCGCACGCCCGCCGCCGCCAGCGAGTCGATGCGGGGCGTGGGGATCTTGGAATCCGGGTTGCAGCAGCCGAGGTCGCCGTAGCCGAGGTCATCGGCCAGAATATAGACGATGTTGGGCCTGGTGTCCATGCTCTGGATGCTCTTTGCTATTTCCGGAAGGGCCATCATGCCCGCGGCGGAAATTTCGAGAAACCCACGACGATTCATCCGTGCAGCCTTTCCGGCGCAAACTACGCCGGGCGCTTGGAGCCTCAGCCGGGCTTGGTGGCGGGGGCCGGGTCGTTCTCGTCGACGATCGTAACCGGGGCGCGCTCCAGGAAGGCGGCGATGCGCTCGGAGATCTCGTTCATGGCCCGGCGGTCCCAGCCGACGACCTTTTTGAGGACCAGCCCGCTGTCGTCGGCGAGGTAGAGGGTCGGGACGCTGACGACGCCGTAGATCATGGAGTGCCACAGCTCGCGGTCCAGGAGCAGCGGGAAGGTGATCCCGAACTTCTCGGCGAAGGCCTGCGTGGGATCGGTGTCGTCCTGGGAAACGCCCCAGACGGTCACCTTGCCCCCGTCGGAGTAGGCGGCGGCGAGCTTCTGCAGGTAGGGGAAGGCGAGTTGGCAGGTGGGGCAGGTGGTTTTAAAGAACGCCAGGACGAGCATCCCGGCCTTGCGCGCCTGCGCCGTGGAGCACGGCGTGCCCTGGGTGTCGGTCAGCAGCAGGTCGCGCATGTATTCCTGCGCGTTCAGCGTGTTGTCACCCCAGCGCGACTGGGACTGGCCTCCAAAGCCTGAGGGCATCGTTTCTCGTTCCTTTCGCGGCGGCTGTGCTCGGTTTCACCGCACGATGATTCGCCGCTCTTGACGGGCGGCCACGCGCCCCCTGTCGTCGCGCACGGTGGCGACGAGCCGGTGCGCGCCCGGTCGGCCCAGATCCAGGTCGGCGGCGTACGGGCCGGGCGTGCCCGACCGGAACACCTCGCGGCCGTCGAGCGCGTAGCTCACGGTCGGGCGCGCCACGTAGCACCGCGCCCACGCGGACACCTTCACTATACCCCGCCCTGTCACCAGGCCATCCGCCAGGGGACGGATGGGCGTGGGCGGCACATCGCGCGGGGGGATGTCGGACAGGAAATAGTCCGGCGCGACCGCGTGGGCGTAGGCGTCGCGCACCCGCGCGGAGTCGGTCACCGAATAGTTGTTGAGCTGGCGCCCGGGCTGTGCGTATTGTACGTTGTCGTTGTCGAAGATGTCAACCAGCTTGACGCGCGGGTACAGGCGCGGCAGGGCGGCGGCTGCAGGTTTGCGCGGTTGAGGGCCGCCCACTCGAGCGGTCGCGCCCGTCCGCGGCGGCCCGGTGCGACGCGCCCCATTCGCAGATCATCAGGGGTTTGCGCGCGGCGTACAGGTCGTAGACGTGGCGAGCATGTCGGCAGGGTTGGCCCACTCCCCGCTCGAGACGGGTTGTTGTCGTAGAACGGGGACGCTGTAGAAGTTGACGCCGACCCAGTCCACCCAGGCGTCCCAGGGTAGAAGGGGGGATGGGCTTCCGGGGGATGGCGTTCGCACACCAGACCATCGCCACGTTCGGCGCGCGCCGCGCCATCACGCCCCGGACGATGCCCACTTGGTCTTGTAGCGCAGCGGGTCGCCGCCATAGCGTGTCCAGTCGCCGTTCATCTCGGAAGCGAAGCGCAAGACGGGGCAGCCGGCGCGGGCGGCATCGTCGGCGAAGCCCCGCAGGTACGCGTCGTCCTGGACGGCGTCCAGCCCCCGGTTCGGCTCCCACGCGATGTAGGGCGCGACGCCCTGCGCCCTCAGCCGCGCCACCCACCGCGACGGGAAACGCCGGCCGTAGGCGAGGTAGCAGAAGACCGAAGCGAGCTTCTTGCCGGTCAGGCGCGCGAAGGCCGCCGGATCGCGGTGGCTCTGCCCGTTCTCGTCCCGGAACGGTTCCCCCAGCCGCTCGTCCCGGTCGAGGAACGCGCCCAGGTAGCAGCCATGCGGCGGCTCCCACCAGGCAAGGCGGGCAGGGGCAGCGGTGGGCGAGGAGCCGGGAAGATGGGCGAAAAGGCGGATTTCCGACGACCATCGATCCGCCTTCCCCTCTTCGACCTTCGCGCCGTTCAAGTCCCCTTCCCGGCGGCGGATAGCGGCTTCGCGCCGGTAGGCATCGGCGGCCTCGGCGTAGCGGCCTTGCTTTACATACTGCTCGGCGCGGCGACGCCAGACAAAGGCGGATTGCAAGAAAACGTGTCTCCGGTTTCTCAGTTTTTTACCGTGGGTAACTACGGTTTATACGGCGGCGGGAAGCGTTTTGTGGCAAAAAACAAAGCGCCCTGCCGCGTGGCAGGGCGCTTTTGCGAGAGCAGAAAGAGAAAGGCTTAACGGCGCGCACCGACCAGCGACCGGTAGTAGTTGGGCTTCAGGAGGGAATCAACACCGACTTTTTTCTGGTTCGAGGAGGCATGGATAAAGTAGCCGTTGCCCAGGTAGATACCGGTGTGGCTGACGCGCTTGCC
>JAUJNC010000092.1 GCA_030446525.1 Armatimonadaceae bacterium | reverse complement strand
CGTCAAAGGGGCGGCCGAGCAGTCCGGGCGGGCCAGGCTGCCCGCCGTGGATTGGGCCGCGTCCGCCCCGGAGCTGGCCGGGCGGCTCACGACCTTCGACGCCGCCCTGATCGCGCACGAGGCGGCCTCGCTCCCCCTCGCCCGCGCGCTCGCCGCCGTCTCCGCGTCCGCAACGCGCGTGCTCGTATTGGTCGGACCCGAAGGCGGGCTTACCGACGAGGAGGTCGCCGCGTTCGCCGGGGCGGGGGGCGTGCCCGTCTCGCTGGGGCCGCGCATCCTGCGCACGGAAACGGCCGCCCTGGTTGCCCTCGCCCAGATCCTCTTCGCACGGGAAGGGGGCTAAAAAGCCTGTAAAGCTTTCGTGGGATGTGATGTCGCAACGGCAAAGGAGTTCCCATGCTTCCCATCAGTGAAAGGCCCGAACAAACCCGCGAGCGCCTGTATGCCCTGGCACAGGAGGAGCTAAACGAGGCGCTGCAGGCGGGCGGAATCGCCGCCACGGCCGTGGACGGCTCCCTTGGCTCCGGGCGGCTGTGGCCCAGCAGCGATCTGGACGTGACCGTCGTACCGGATACCGGCCGCGAATGGGGCGTCGAGTGGCGCATCCGCGGCGGCATCGTCGTCCACAAGCACCGCAACCGCTGGCCGCTCTTGCAGGGATTGCGGGACGGCTATCCCCAGAGCTTCGTCGAAACGGCCGGCGGGGAGTGGGTGCGCGACCCGACCTGGCTCCTCGACGGCTTGGCCGGCATGGAGCCGGTGCACGACCCGGGCGGGCGCCTCCAGGCGTTCCGGGAGTTCATGCGGGAACATCGCTTCCGGCCCGAGGTCGTGGAGCCCCGGCGTCCCCTGCTGTGGCGGCGGGCGCGCAAGCTCCGGCAGGAAGCCTCCGGCGCGTTCGCAGCCGGCGAGGAAGTCCTCGCCGCGGAGCATGTCGAATTGGCCATCGAGGCGCTCGCCCTGATCTGGCTGGAGGCGGACCACCGCCTCATCAGCTCCAAGGAGATGGACCCGGCGCTTCGGGTGGCCTGCCAGAGCGTCGGCGCGCCCGGCGCGCACCGGCTCTTCCGCGCGGCGGCCGGCGTCGGAGCGGCGGGCGGTCCGCAGCTTGCGGCCATCGCCGCCGCGTTCCGCCGCCTGCTGCTGCTCTTTTCGGACTGGCTGGACGCCGTTCTGGCGGTTTACCCCAGCGGACTGGAGGCGCTGGATCGGCCGCTGCCATGGTGGGTGTACCACCGCCACCGCCTCTGGTCGGCGCTGTACGCGCCCGAGCGCGACTGCCTGCTTCATCGGGCCGTGGTCCGCCTCGCCGTCGGGAAGTTTGATCTGGGCGAACTGCAGGACCGCAGTGCGCTTGCCGTCTCCGCCGGGGCGGCGCTCCGGAGCGCCAGCGAGGAGATCGGCCCCATGGAGGCGGCGCGCTGGGCGCTTGTGGAGACGTTTTCTCTTGCACCGCCGCAGGAGCAGCTGGAGGCGCTGGACGCGCTGATCGCGCTCACCGAGCGAACGTTCCAGATCGGGGAATCGGGCTAGGCCGAAGCAGGAGTGGCAGCGAAGCGCAGCAAAAAGCGGGTCCGTTTCGCTGGCGACGGAAAAGCAACCGGTTCTGTGGCTGCGCTTCGCGGCGGCTCCCTTCCCTCTGTTACCGGGTTCTTCGCGCCCCTGAGCTCGGCCGTTCTACAGGGACATTCACAGCGGGAGGATAAAGACAACTGTCCAAGGAACGTTATGCTCGCGTGTGCGCCGGCCGCACACACCGACCGATGATCCTCTCCCCTGCCCAAAAGGGCTATGCCAGCTTCGGCGCCACCGTCGTGGCGCCGTTTAACGGATTGCACCGATAAAGGTGCGAAAGGAATCAAAGCATGCAGTGGAGCAAGCGGTCTGTCTTTCTCCTTGTTTTGGCTTGCGTCCTGGAATTAGGGGGGCCTGGCCTTCCCGCCCTGGCCGAGCCGTCGACTGCCTGGGTGGCGCGCTACAACGGATTGGGTAACGGCAGGGATGATGTCCGTCGCCTTGTGGTGGACAGCGACGGCAATGTATACGTGACCGGGGCGTCTCCCGGATACGGCGCCAGTGAGGACTACGCGACGATCAAGTATGACGCCCAGGGCAACCAGCTCTGGGTCGCGCGCTACGACGGGCCGGTTGGTGGCAGTGATGCGGCCACTGCCCTCGTGGTAGACAACGCGGGCAACGTGTACGTGACCGGGCGGTCTTCGGGCGGAGCCTCGCCGTCGGGCACGGGCTCGGATTACGCGACGATCAAGTACGACGCTTACGGCAACGAACTCTGGGTCGCGCGCTACAACGGGCCGAGCAACGGCGCCGATGGCGCCACTGCCCTTGCCCTTGATGAATCGGGCAACGTGTACGTGACCGGGCAATCCCTCGGGTCCGGACGTATCTACGATTACGCCACGGTCAAGTACGACGCGGATGGCAACGAGATGTGGGCCGCCCGCTTCGCCGGGCAAGGCAGCTCCAGCACATCGGATAGTGCCACCGCCATCGCGGTGGACGGCGCGGGCAACGTGTACGTGACCGGGTACGCCTTCGGCAGGCAGCTCTCTCACTTTGTCGCCCATGACTACGCGACGGTCAAGTACGACGCCCTGGGCAACGAGCTGTGGGCGCGGCGCTACGGCGGGACGCTCGACGGTAATGACGAAGCCCGTGCCCTTACCCTCGACGGCGCGGGCAATGTGTACGTGACCGGACGCTCGAGCGTGACGCCCGGGGGACCCGGGCTCTACGACTACGTCACGATCAAGTACGACGCCCTGGGCAACCAGCTCTGGATCCGGCGCTACAACGGGCCGGCGGGCGGCAGCGATAGCGCCACAGCCCTCGCCCTCGACGCCGACGGCAATGCGTACGTGACCGGAAGTTCTGATGCGTCCCGCACAAGTCCCTCTAACCCGGATTATGCGACGGTCAAGTATGACGCGGAGGGCAACGAGCTCTGGGTTGCCCGTTACAACGGCCCGGGCGACGGTGGTGACAGCGCCACCGCACTTGCCCTCGACGGCACGGGCGGTGTGTACGTGACCGGGACCTCTGCCGGGCCCGGCGCGGGCCTCGACTATGCCACCGTCAAGTACGATGCCGAGGGAAACGAGCTTTGGGTGGCCCGCTACGACGGGCCCAACAACCGTGAAGATAGGGCCCGCGCCCTCGCAGTGGACGCCGCGGGCAACGTGTACGTGGCCGGGTGGTCGGGCTCCAGCTATACGTCTTTAGGCAGCGGAGACTACACGACGATCAAGTATGTGGCCGTCCCTGACCCTCCGGCCGAGGAGGGCGCTGACTTGCCGCAGGGCCTGCCCGACATCCCGGCGAACGGTTTGGCAGCGCCGCGCGGTGACGCTCGCCGGTAGCCCGGTGTCCGGCCCCGGGCGTCCCAGGGAAGGACGCCCGGGGTGTTCCCATCACGGGATGGGGTGGGGGCGGTAGCCGCCGAGGTTGGCATCACCTGCCGGTGTCTCGTCCGGGTCGAGGACCCACAGCTCGCGCCCGGTTTCCGCAGACGTGGCCGCGAAGAACAGTCTCCCGCCCGCCGTGGTCAGACCCGCGGGCAGCGAACTCGCGGGGCCTGCATTGATGTCGGCGACCAGGGCGGTCCCTACCATCGTTCCGTCGCTCCGCCATAACTCTGTTCCTGTTGCCGGCTCAAGGGCGGTGAAGAACAGCGTGCCGCCCACCGCGGTCAGGCTCGCGGGGTTTGAAGCCCCCCCACCCGGGTTGATATCCCGGAGCAGCACGGTCCCTTCGGGCGCCCCGTCGCTCTTCCACAGCTCGCGCCCCGTCTCCGCAGCCGTGGCCGTGAAGAACAGCGTCCCGCCGACCGCCGCCAGGCTGGCGGGAAGCGAGCTTTCACTGCCCGGGTTGATGTCGGCGACCAGTACGGTCCCTTCGGCCGTCCCGTCGCTGCGCCATAATTCCGCCCCGACCCCCGGGCTTGTGGCGGCGAAGAACAGCGTCCCGCCCACGTCCGTCAGGCTTGTGGGGCTTGAACTCGCGAACCCCGGGTTGATGTCGGCGACCAGCACGGTCCCTTCGGCCGTCCCGTCGCTCCGCCACAGCTCGCGCCCGGTTGCCGAGCTCGTATTGGCTGCCGCAGCCGCGGCCGTAAAGAACAGCGTCCCGCCCACCGCGGTCAGACCGGCGGGACCCGAGCTCGCGCTGCCCACGGCGAGGTCGGCGACCAGCAGGGTCCCCTCTTGGGTCCCGTCGCTGCGCCATAGCTCCGCCCCGACCCCCGGGCTTGTGGCGGCGAAGAACAGCGTCCCGCCCACGGCCGTCAGGCTGGCGGGGAACGAGCTGCCGCTGCCCGGGCTGATGTCGCGGACCAGCACGGTGCCTTCCGTCGTCCCGTCGCTCCGCCACAGCTCACGCCCGGTCCCGGGGACCTCGGCGGTAAAGAACAGCGTGTCGCCCACGACGATCAGGTTGGCGGGCGACGAAGCGGAGGGGCCGGGGTTGATGTCGCGGACCAGCACAGTGCCTTCCGTCGTCCCGTCGCTCCGCCACAGCTCCACCCCGGTCTGCGGAGTGGCGGCGGTGAAGAACAGCGTGTCGCCCGCCGTGATCAGGTTCGCCGGGGTCGAGCTGCCGCTGCCCGGGTTGATGTCGCGGACCAGGGCCGTGCCTTCCGTCGTCCCGTCGCTCCGCCACAGCTCCGTGCCGGTCGCCGGCTCCGTGCCCTGGAAGAACAGCGTGCCGCCCCCGCCGGTCAAGAGCGCGGGGTTCGCGTTTTGCGTACTGGCATTGATGTCCTCGACCAGGGCCGTGCCTTCGGCCGTCCCGTCACTGCGGAACAACTCGCGCCCCACCGCCGGTTCGATGGCGGTGAAGAACAGCGTCCCGCCCACGTCGATCAAGCTGGCGGGATTCGAGTTCGTGGGACCCGGGAAGATGTCGGCGACCAGCACGGTCCCTGCGGTCGTCCCGTCGCTTCTCCAAAGCTCCGTTCCGTTTGCCTGAGTGGCGGCGGTAAAGAACAGCGCGCCGCCCACCGCGGTCAGGTTCGCGGGGGGCGAAGCTATGGGGCCCGGATTAGGATTGATATCCCGGACCAGCACGGTTCCTCCGGCCGTTCCGTCGCTCTTCCACAGCTCCCGTCCGGTCACCGGATTGGTGGCGACGAAGAACAGCGTGTCGCCCACGGCGGTCAGGTTGGCGGGCGACGAACCGGAGAGGCCCGGGCTGATGTCGCGGACCAGGATCGTGCCTTCGCCCGTCCCGTCGCTGCGATACAGCTCTGTTCCGGTTGGCCGGGTGGTGGCGGCGAAGAACAGCGTGCCGCCCACGGCGGTCAGGCTGGCGGGCGACGAGCTGTCGCTGCCCGGGGCGATATCCTGGACCAGCAGGGTGCTTTCGCCCGTCCCGTCGCTGCGATACAGCTCGCGGCCGGTCGCCAGATCGGTGGCCGCGAAGAACAGCGTGTCGCCGACCGCGGCCAGGTTCGCGGGCGACGAGCTTAAAGGGCCGGGATTAATGTCCCGGACCAAGGCGGTGCTTTCACCCGACCCGTCGCTCCTCCACAACTCAGACCCGGTCGCCGGGTTGAAAGCGGAAAAGAACAGCGTGCCGCCCACGGCGGTCAAGTTCGCGGGGCTCGAACCGATGGGGCCTGCATAGATGTCGGCGACCAGCGCGGTGCTCTCGGCCGTTCCGTCGCTGCGGTACAGCTCCGTTCCCGTCGCCGGCTCCGCGGCGGCGAAGAACAGCGTGCCGCCCACGGCGGTCAAGTTCGTGGGGTTGGAACCACCGCTGCCCGGGTTGATGTCGGCGACCGGCACCGTGCCCTCCGTCGTCCCGTCGCTCTTCCACAGCTCGCGGCCGGCCGCCGGCGTCGTGGCGGTGAAAAACAGCGTGTCGCCCGCGGCGGTCAGGTTGGCGGGCGACGAGCCGAGGGGACCCGGAACAATGTCACGGACCAAGACCGTGCCTTCGGGCGTGCCGTCCGTCTTGTAAAGCTCCACCCCGGTCTCGGGATCCAGGGCGGTGAAGAACAGCGTGCCGCCCGCGGCGGTCAGGTTCACGGGATCGGAACCGGCGGTGGTGGTGTTGATGTCGCGGACCAGTCTCTGAGCCCGTACCGGCTCAGCCATCAGCAAGCTTGCCAACGCGGCAGCCCACGCGATGAAGATCACGCTTCTCGCCTTGAACATCATTGTCTCCTTTTTGCTGAGCATGGTGCCACGTGTCCAGCCACGGCGCGGGTGAGAACAACCAGTGGCCGGGCAGGTTCGGCTTGTACGAACCTGCGCGCATGCCAGCCTTCTTTCTACCTCTCGCTGCTGTTTTCCTTCTGATCTGTGGGAAGCGGAGATCAGAACCACTGCTGCTTGTCCACGACGTTGACGAGCAGCTCGCCGGCGACGAAGCGCCGCGTGTTTTCCAGAAGCACCTGGAGCCGCCGCTCGTGCGCGCGGGGGCGTTGCCGGCGGTGTGCGGCGTGGTGGCGACGCCCGGCAGGTCCCAGAGCGGGTGGTCGGCGGGCAGCGGCCTCGGTCTCGAACACGTCCAGGCCGGCCCCGGCGATCCGCCCCTCCTGCAGCGCCCGGGTGAGGTCGGCCAGGTCCACGATGACGCCCCGGCCGATGTTGATCAGGTAGGCCGTGGACTTCATGCGGCTCAGCCTGCGGCAGGCGGATCATCTTCTCGTCGCGGGGGTGCGCGGCGCGCAGATGACGCCGCAGTCGCTGTCGGCGAGGAGGGCGTCCAGACGGTCGGCGCCCCACAGCTCGTCCACGAACGACGGCTTGTCGGTCCGGCGCGGGTCCGTGGCCAGCACGCGCATCCCGCTGGTCTTCCCGCGCCGGGCCACCTCTTCGCCGATGCCGCCCAGCCCGATCACGCCCAGCGTGCAATCGGCCAGATGGATGACGGGCACGTCCGGATCCCACTCCCGTCGCAGCTGACGGCGCAGGCTCACGTGGAAGCCGCGCGCGAACAGGAGGACGAAGCCGAAGGCGTGGTCGGCGATGTGGTCGTTGTACACGCCGCGCATGTTCGTCAGCGTCACGTCGCTCTGGGCCAGCTCCGGGAAGACGAAACGCTCCAGCCCGGCCATCGGCGCCTGGACCCAGCGCAGCTTCTGCGCCGCCCCCAGCAGCTCCGGCGTGATCCTCCCGAAAAAGGCGTCGGCATCGGCGATCTCCCGCCGCGCTTCCTCGTTGGATGCCGCGTTGACGGCCTGCATCGCGCCTGCCGCGGCGCGGATGCGCCGAAACGCCTCTTCCTTCACGGAAGGAAACACCACCATCTTCATGTTTCTACTCCCCAACCGGCAGACGGGGGTGACCTCGGGAGGTCACCCCCGTCTGCCGGTTATAGCGGATCTGGACGGAGCAGTCAAGGGGCTGCCGGGATTAAGAAACGTGCGTGAGCGGGTGGTTTCTCTATCTCCGCGCCAAATCCGCCGGGCGGGCCGCGTCCACCTTGACGCGGCGGCCGCGCAACTTGGTGTGGCGGAGCGCCTCGATCACGGCGCCGGCGGCGTCGGCGGGCACCTCGACGAAGGCGGCGCGGTCCAGGATGTCGATGGCGCCGATGGCGCGGCCGGGGAGGCCGACCTCGCCCGTGATCGCCCCGACCAGGTCCCCGGGCCGCAGGCCGTCCTGCCGCCCCAGACCCACAAACAGGCGGGCCATGCCCGCCTCCGGCTGCTCCCCATCCGCCGCGATCTCCTGCGCCACCTCGGAGGGCGCGCCCACCGAGTTTTGCCACAATATCTGGAGGGCGGCGGCGGCGATCTCGGAGGGATCGTACTGTTCGGAAAGCTCCTCCACGGTCGCCAGGTGCCCGTCGAAGGCGGCCGCTTGCAGCGTTTCCCGCAGGGTCCCCTTGAACATCTCGCGCCGGCGCGCGGCGATGTCGGCGGCGGTGGGGATGCGCGCGGGCTTGATGGGCGCGCCGATCATCCGCTCGATCATCTGCAGCTGCCGCCGCTCCCGCCCCTCGACCAGGGTGATCGCGTCGCCCGTCCGCCCGGCCCGGCCGGTGCGCCCGATGCGGTGGATGTACTGCTCCACGTCCCAGGGGATGTTGTAGTTGATGACGTGCGTGACCGTCTCGATGTCCAGGCCGCGCGCGGCGACGTCGGTGGCCACCAGCAGGTCGGACTGCCCCTCGCGGAAGCGGCGCATCACGCGGTCGCGTTCCGCCTGGCTCATGTCGCCGTGCAGCGCATCGGCGCTGTAGCCGCGCAGGCGCAGCGCCTCGGCCAGATCGTCGGTCTCCTGGCGGGTGCGACAGAAGACGATGGTCGGGCCGGGTGTCTCCATATCCAGCACGCGCGCCAGCGCGTCCAGCTTCTTGCCGTGAGGGACCTCGTAGTACGTCTGGTTGGTTGTCTCCACGGTCCGCCGCCTGGTCTCGATGGCGACATGCTCCGGGTCGCGGAGGAACTTCCTGGCGAGGGCGGCGATGCGCGGCGGCATCGTCGCCGAGAAAAGGGCCAGCTGGCGCTCCGGCGGCAGCTCGGCCAGGATCGCCTCCATGTCCTCGAGGAACCCCAGCGCCAGCATCTCGTCGGCCTCGTCCAGCACGCACATGGTCACCGCCTGCAGATTGAGCGAGCCGCGCCGCATGTGATCCTGCAGGCGCCCCGGCGTGCCGACCACGATGTGCGCGCCCGCCCGCAGGGCGCGGAACTGCCGGTCGATGGGCTGGCCGCCGTACACGGGCACGACCCGCAGGCCCGTGTGCTTGGCCAGCGCGTGGATCCCGCCGGCGACCTGCACGGCCAGCTCGCGCGTGGGCGCCAGGACCAGGGCCTGCGTTTCGGCGCGGGACGGGTCCGCGCGCTGGATCAGCGGCAGGGCGAACGCGGCCGTCTTGCCCGTCCCCGTCTGCGCCTGGCCGATCAGGTCACGGCCGGCCAGCAGGATCGGTATGGCGCGCGCCTGGATCGGCGTCGGCGTTTCGAAGCCGGCTTCGGCGACGGCGCGGGCGACCGGCTCGGCCAGCCCGAGGTCGTCGAAACTAGCCGCGGCGGGCGCTTCCTCGGCGGCGTCGGCGGTCCGCTCTTCGGCCTTCTTGCCTGCCGCCTTGTCGTTATTCTTTTTCTGCATGGTTCTTCCTGGGGATAGTCTTGTGGGGGGGCGGCGCCCCCCATTCTCGGATGTTACCCATCCGCACATGATTAAATAACAAGGGCCGGCCCGCTCGGGTGCGGGCCGGCCCTCCCTGCTCTCGCAGGGGACGTGTTTTCGCTACCGTGCGCTCGCCTGAGCACCCCCGCCGCGGTACAGCTTGCGCCCGCCGGGGGCGAGCAGCTTGCCTTCCTTGGCCAGCCGGCGGATCGTCGCGTCCACCTGCTTGAACTCCGGAATACGATCCTGGCCGAACGTCAGGTTGTCGGCGTTACTCGGGCGCCTCGTCATGTACCGGCGCCAGGCTTCGTCGAGGACCGGGCTGATCCTGGCCAGATCGGCGCCCTTGCTCAGGTCGATCGTCGCCAGGACGGCGGGGACCCTCCCTACGGGGCAGCTCCCGGTCAGCTCGGTCGGCTTGGCGCTTTCGTCGATGTTGTTGGAATCGAGAACGACGAGGCGGGCGGGCCCGTTCGGGTCGCCTCGCTGCCACCAGAACTGGCGCAGGTGGCGGGAAAGAAACTCTTGATACCCCTCGAGCGTTGCGGCCGCGTCGCCATCGACACGAAGGAGTGGCCGGCGGATCGTGCAGGCTTCGGTGAGCGCGCCCTCGGCGGAACAGGAACTCGGCCCTGCGGTTTTCGAGGTCCGGGATCGGAACGGAAGGCTCCTTGCCCCGATATCCTGCCAGTAGGACTCCGGGTCGATCATAAACCAGGCACAAGCGCAGCGCAGCAGGCTCTTCCGGGCGCGGTCGCCGGGGTGTTTCGCCGCGATGTCGCGCTGGCTCCTGCGCCGTGAAGCCGTTGCCGTTCTTCCACGAACGATAACCTTGGGTGATGAGCTTACCGGACGGGCTTAGAATGACCTGCGTGCCGGGCTCCAGCTGCGTGTACCCGATCTTCCGTAAAAACGGCCCGGGTTTTATCGGGCGCTCCCCCTCATACATCTGCCAGTAGTCAAGCCGGACACCGATGAAATGATCGACTAAGGGTTTTACCATCCCGTGCAGGTCGGCGGAGAATTCACGATTCTCTTCGTACACCATCCCCGGTCAGTAGCCGTCCCAGGAGTTGAGTTCCGCCACGACAAAGATGGGGCGGCCCGTCACTCGGGCCATCCGCTCCGCCTGGGCGAAGGTGGGCACCCAGTAGATCTGGTCCGCGCCCGGGTGCGGCACCCGCGGGCTGACGAAGGCGTCGCCGGTCTGGCCCGCCGGCTGGCGCCGCTGCGGCCGGTCGGGCGACTCCGCGCCGCGCGCGGCGATCTGCCCCCCGGCGGCCCAGGCCGTGACAACCGCCGCCGAGGCCGCGGCGAGCACGCCCTTCGCGGCAAAGAGTGTTCGCTTCATTGTGTGTCCCTTCTGGTAAGGAGGCGTTTCTGATGTTATAAACGGGTCGTCCCCGCCGTTTCGTGACGGGCGCCCGAGAACCGTCTGCTTTTCCCTTCTTTTCGACGGACCGCTGGAGGAAAAGTTCCGCGGCATCGCGAACCTGTGTGCCGTGCGACCCAACATCCTCATCTTTATGTCCGACCAGGAGCAGGCAGACGTACTGCGCCCGGACCACCCGTGCCTCACGCCCAACGCGGCGCGGCTCGCGCGCGAGGGCGTGCTATTCCGCCGCGCGTTCTGCCCCACGGCCCACTGCTGCCCGTCGCGGGCGACGTTCCTGACCGGCCTGTACCCCAGCCGGCACGGCATCTACAACAACGTCAGCACGCCGACGGCCATCCACAAGGCGCTGAACCCCGGCGTGGCCACCTGGAGCGAGGCGCTGCGGGGGGCGGGCTACAACCTGGCCTACGCGGGCAAATGGCACGTCTCCGACGCCGAGAACCCCTCCGATCGTGGGTGGGAGGATCTGCGGGTTACGGCCGGCAAAGGCAGCTTCATGCACCGCTCCCCCGAGCACTGGAAAGAGCAGGCCCGGCGGGGTGAGCCGGACGCGCCGCGCAAGCCGGGGCAGATTCTGCGCCCCGGCTGGGGGCACTACCAGCTGTACCGCTCCTACCCGACCGAGGGGCCCAAAGGCTACGAGGAGCTTTCCGACTACAAGGTGGTCCAGTCCGCACGGGAGGCGCTGCCCCGGCTGGCGCAGCAGGACGCGCCCTGGTGCCTTTATGTGGGGCCCAACGGGCCCCACGACCCGTTCGCCGTTCCCGAGCGCTTCGTGAACCTGTACGACCCCGAGGCGATCCCGCTGCCGCCCAGCTTCGGGGACGACCTCCGGGACAAGCCGCGCGTGTACCAGCGGATGCGGGCGCAGTACTGGGGGCAGCTATCCGAGGACGAAGTGCGCGACTCGATCCGGCACTACTGGGCCTATTGCACCCTGGAAGACGCCCTGTTCGGCGAGGTGCTCCAGGCGCTGGAGGCGACCGGGCAGGCCGACAACACGCTCGTGCTGCGCATGAGCGATCATGGCGAGTATTGCGGCGCGCACGGTTTGTACTGCAAGGGGGTCCCCGCTTTCCGCGAGGCCTACCACATCCCCGCGATCGCGCGGTGGCCCGCCGGCATCGCCGCTCCCGGCCGCGAGGTGGACGCCTTCGTCACCCTCGCCGACTTCGGGCCCACGTTCCTCGAGCTGGGCCAGACCCCCCCGGCGGAGAACCTGTCCGGGCGCAGCCTCGCCCCCTTCCTGCGGGACGAGTCGCCGCCGGACTGGCCCGACGCCGTCCACACGCAGTTCAACGGCGTCGAGCTGTACTACACGCAGCGCAGCGTCACGACGGACGAGTTCAAGTACGTCTATAACGGCTTCGACTTCGACGAGCTGTACGACCTTCGCAGCGACCCGCACGAGATGGTCAACCTCCAGGAACACCCCGACTACCAGGAGATCAAGCGCGACCTGGTGGACCGGATGTGGCGCTTCGCCGCCCGCGAGGACGACATGATCTTCAACCCCTACGCCACCGTCGCCCTGGCCCCCTGGGGCCCGGCGGACGCCTGGCGGGAGGAAGTCAGTCCCCAGGTCACACAATCTCCACACGCGGGTTCGTCTCCAGAGCCGTCGTAACCGCCGGGCCACGGCGCCAGCGCCCCCAGCCCTCCCGCCTGTACACGCGGTCCAAAGCAAGACTCGGGTTCAGTCATGTCCTGACCTTTTTGGTGAAAGGTCATCCGGGTCTTTGGTTGCGGTGCCCGGTGGCACCGGCACCGGGCCGCGCAGGATGGGATCGCCCGTGTCGCGCATCCACTGGTCGAGCCGCGCGCGCAGCGCGTCGCGCACCCCGCTGAGCGCGGGATCGTCCGCCACATTGCAAACTTCGCCGGGATCGAAGATCAGGTCGTACAGCTGCTCCGCGGCCACGGGGCGCTCGCGCCAGCCGTGCTGCACCCACAGGGTTTTACTGGGGCTATCGTCCACGTTGGGCATCACCGGACGGCCCCGCTCCTCGAACTGCCGGATGTATTTCCAGCGCTGCGTGCGCACCGCGCGCTGCGGCTGATACGCCGCGTGGTGCGTCACTTCGGCGAAAATCGCGTCGTTGATCTCCTCGGCGTCGCCGCGCACGAGGGGCATCATGGATTTACCCTGCAGCCACGCTGGTCTTTCCAGATCGAGCAGCTCGCACAGCGTCGGGAAGACGTCGATCTGCGAAACCATGCCGTCCACGACCCGGCCGCCACTAAAACCGCCGGGGCGACCGTCGCCTGCGGGGCCGCGCAGGATGAGCATCACGCCGAGGCCGTGGTCGGTGAGGTTGCACTTCATGGCGGGCAGCGGCAGGCCGTGGTCCGTGGTGCAGATGACCAGCGTGTTTTCGGACAGGCCGTTCTTTTCCAGCGCCTCCAGCACCACGCCGATGCCGTCGTCGAGGGCGCGGGCGGAGTTCTGGAAATCGGCGAAGTCCTGCCGCGTTTGGGCAGTGTCCGGCAGCGGCGCGGGCGGACGCACATGGCGCGGATCGCCGGGCCCGCAGTCGAAGAGCGAGTCACCGGGCAGGGTGTGCGTTTCCACAAAGCCCACCGACAGGAAAAACGGCTGCGGGGGCGCGCCGCCGAGAAACGCGGCGGCGGCGGGGGCGACGCTGCGGGCGCGCGGGTTTGGCGTCGGCAGGTGCTGGTCATAGCCGATGGTGGCCCACGGCGTCCGGACCGGCGGCGATGTGCTGGATGCCGGCCAATGCCGTATGATAGCCGATCTTTTTCAGCGTGTGGAGGATGTGCTGCCCGTAGTCGTGGAGCTTCCAGCCGCGATGCGCCAGCCCCAGCATGCCGCTGGAGTGCGCGCTCTGGCCGGTCAGGAGCGCGGCGCGCGACGGGGAGCACGTCGGCGCGGCGCAGAATGCCTGCCGGAACAGCACGCCCTCTGCCGCCAAACGCTGGATGCACGGCGTCGCGACGCCGTAGCCGTAGGGCTGGACATAACGCCCGGTGTCGTGGGAATGGATATAAAGGATGTTGGGTGTCGGCATGGTTTCTCTTTCGCGAGCTACTTGGCAAACTGTGCAGGGCTTCCGCTTAACTGCGGGCCTTGAAAGACCCGGCGTCAATCCGCCACAATTGTTCCTTTCGTCGCCTGCTTCGTCTGCGAATTGCGTTAATACAGCGGGGACGGGGTGAGCGTGAGCGCCAGTCCTTCGCGAGTCGCCTCCATCGCCGGCAGCGACATGCCCAGATGCCCGACGGCCTCGACGCGTCCCGCCAGGGGCAGCGTCACGACGCGCGGCTCAGCCGCCGCCGTCCACACGGCCAGACGCATTGCATCACCTTTTTTGAAGAGCAAAACGAAGTCGTCCGGCGTGCCGACCGGCAAACGGCGCTCGAAGCGGTAGCCATCGAAAAAACGGGTGAAGGTTTGCGCCGCGAGGTAGGCGGGCTTGAGGTCATAGACCGGCTCGCGCCCCTCGAAATACGGAAAGCGCACGGCGCCGAAGCGATGCTCCCGCTCTTCCGGGTTGGGGCCGTCGTCGTGCCAGTCATACCAGATCGAGAGCGGCACGCCGCTCATGATGTTGGTCAGCCACATGCGCGGCAGGTAGCGGCCCTGCACGTCTTCGCTGCGCTCTTTGGCCTGCGAAGTGTAGCCCCATTCGCCGGAAAGGATCGGGACGTTTTTCCCCGGCGGCGCATGGCGCGCGATGAGGGCGCGCAGCTTTTCGTAATCGGCGGCGACGGTTTCGGGCGGCTGCTGGCGGTAAGGGTGCACGGAAACGGCATCCCAATATTCGAGCAGACCGGCTTTGAAACAGGCTTCCAGAAAACCGAGGTCCATGAAGGCCAGAGCCGGGCCAATGTAGGCTTCGTCCGGCGCGGCGGCGCGGATCGCCCTGCCGGCTGCCAGCGCCAGCTTGACGTAGTCGTCCACGTTCGGCTTGGGCCTCCAGAAGCCGATGTTCGGCTCGTTCCACATCTCCCACAGGATGCCGCGCCCTTTGAAGCGCGACACGGCGGCGGCGGCCCAGCGCGCGAACGCTGCGCGCGGTTCCTCCGTCGCCGGGGAAACGGGGCTGTAGAGCTTGTTGCCGTAGTCGAGGATGAAGACCGGCTTGATTTTGTGTTCGTCGAGCGCGGCGAGCAGCCGGTCGTAGGCGGAAAAGTCGTAAACGCCCCGCTCGCGCTCGGTGCGGCCCCAGCCGAAATCCATGCGGATCCAGCGGAATCCGGCGGCAGCCAGCATCTTCATCTCGCCGGGTCGGGGATCCGTGAAGTGGATGTTGACGCCCAGACCGTCGGGCAGCACCGGCCCCGGCAGCGAGGGGTGCCGGGGTGGCAGGGGTGCGGACGGAGCCGGCGCGTGGGAAGCGAACGCCAGCAGGACCGCGAAGACAAGGCGTGCCCGGCGCAATTGCATGTATTTGGTCATTTTCCTGATTCGGAGTCCGGTCTCATCGGACCGGCGTTAGCGTGATGGCATCGAGGCCGAAGTTCGGACGCAGGGGACGCTTCTCCTCCGGTTCCACCACTTCGACGCGCAGGGTGTAGTGACCGTCGACCGGCGCGAAAACACCCAGATCGATCGGACCCGTCACCTCACGGCCCGGCGCTTTGCCATGGAACAGGTCGATTTTCCCGCCGGCCGGTTTGCCGTCGACAGAACAGCGGACGACGCCGTACGCCGCGTTCTTTGTGGCGTGCAGGGCGAGCCGGTGCGGCGCGTTTCCCGGCGCCGGAAAGCGCAGCTCGACGAAGTCGCCGATATTCTTGCCGACGACGGAAAGCTGCAGATCCTCGCTCCACGGCGGCGATTCCCAGCGCGGCTGCACCCGTACCTGCGCGCTCTTGGCCTTTGCGACAACCTCCATGGATTCGCATTCGAGGGCGCCCGCGATCTGGAAGAGCGGCGGCACCGGGGAAACGTTGAGCATCGCGGGGCCGGGGTTGGCGGCGAGGTTGGCGGTCGCGCCGGGCCGCGCGTACCAGTAGGTGGTCGCGGCATAAACCAGATTGTTCAGCGACGCCCAGTGCCAGATCTCCATGTCGAAGCGCAGGCTCTTGCTGAAAGGAATGGCATCGAGGCTGCGGGTGCGCGTGTTGGTCGTGTGGCCCCGGTTCGAGCGCGGGAACGAGGCGTTCTGCCCGACCTGCGAGCCGTCACTGCGCGGCTGCGCGTGGAAGGGAGCGTCAAAGACCATGTTGTTCATCCACGCGTAGCCGTAGTAGTCTTCCGTGCCGGTGCCGACGTGCGAGGGGAACTCTTCGCCGTCCACGTAGATCTTCTCGTCGCCTTCGCCCCACCACGAGTGGACCGGGTTTACCAGCGCGAGCGTGTCGCCGACGAAAACGCCCTGCCCCTGCAGGGTGATGAAGTTCCAGTCCAGCGGCGGGCGGGTGTGGATCCCGCCTTCCTGCCGCCAGTTCGCATGGAAGTACAGCGAGCGCTCGTCCCATTGCCAGTCGCCGGCAGCCGCTTCCAGATGGACGCGCGCCGGGCGCGGACCAAAGTTCTTCACGGTGATCACGCACCGCTCGCGGAACGGCATGATCCAGCGGCAGGTCATGTGCCCGTCTTTTTCGACCGTGCGCCACCAGTCCTGAAAGGGGTTGACGCCCACGCCGCTGCCGAAGAAATCGCCGAGCGGCGCCCCGACCGTTTGCCGCCCGTCGAACTTTATCTGAAGCACCAGCGAGCGCAGCGCCTGCTCCGGATCCTCCGCCTCAACGCGCGCCGCGATCCGCCGGATCGCCTGCGGCCCCTTCTCAAAAACGACCTCCGTGGTCTGACCGGGCGCCAGTGTCGCCGCCTGCGTTTTCGCGACGCCGTCCGGGCCCGCCGGCAGATTACGCAGCGTCTGCTGCGCCTGGTTCAGCCGGGCGCCGGCGGTCGCGAGGTCGTCCATCGTGAAGGGCCGGACCACCGTCCCCGGTTCATAGGCGCGATAGTTGATGACGTAGTACAGATCGCGCCCGGCATCGCAGGTGATCTTGCAGTGCGCCGCGTAGGGGATGGGCAGGTAAAGGTTGTAGCCGGCGGCCTTCTCCGCGGCGAGCGGAGAAGCGACCAGCGCGTTTCCCTCCAGCAGCTCCTTCATCGGTTTTTCGATCACCGGCTGTGTGGCGTTATCCAGATAGACGCGCAGCACGCCCTTCGGGTTGGCGGACCATATGCGAACCACCGCGCCCGGCCCGGCGACCTCCATCAGCACGGATTCCCGGCGGCCCTCGCGCTGCTCCACGCGGAGGAAGTGGCCCTTGTCGTTGTTTGCGTGCCAGTGTTTCCGGTCCTCATGCACCCGGCGATCGTAGCTGCTGAACTGCCTGCCGGAGTAGCTCGGCGCGGGCCACCGCGCCAGAGCGGTGCGATCCACCATCTCGTCCAGCAGCGTTTGGAAGGTCACGACCGCCGCCGACGTGTTCGCTTGTTGTGGTTGGCCGCGCGACCCGCGGCCGCCCGGCGCGAGCAGCAGCAGAACGCCCAGAGCAAGAAGGAAACGGGGTGGTCTCATTGCTTTTCGATCTCGACCGTGTCCTTGCCGCTGCCGACGCGCAGATAGAGCGGCAGCGCGGTCGCCGTCATTCGCGCTTCGGCCTTGACCGGACGGCCCTGCCAGTCATAGCCGGAAACGGCTCCCGAACCGCCTTTCACGCGGAAGGGAACTCGATTTTCGACATCCATATGGCGTTCGGGTGCTTTATCGGCCTGCAGGCCGCTTCGCGTTGTCTCCAGCGCCCACACCGCCGCCCACAGCTCGCCCTTGCCGTCTTTGTAAAAGTTGGCCGTGAGCAGCGAATCCGGCGCGGCAACGCGACGCACGAAGGTCTTCTCTTTCAGGAAATGCGCCGCCACGGCGAACGCCACGTAGGCCGGTTTGGGCGTCAGGTCTTGCCGCACCAGGCCGAAGCGGTGCTCGCGTCGCAGCGGGTCGGGGCCGTCGTCCTGGAAGTCATACAGGAAGATGCCTTTCAGGTGCGGATAACGCGAGGCGCCCAGCAGCGTGCGCGCGGTAAAGGCGGCCTGTTTGCTTTCGCTGACCATCGCTCTGGTGCCGAGCGCCGTCTTTTCGGTGGCATCCGTGCGATGGAGCCCTTGCTCCAGGGCGGGCCAGCCCTGCTCCGTGATCCAGCTGCCGCTCAGGTCATATTTCTTCACCACGTTACCCGCCTGATTCAGCGCGAAATCGAGGTTGGCGCGGCCTTTGGCGTAGCCCAGGTCGGGCGTGAACGGCGTCATGTAGGGGTGCTGGCTGAACGAGTCGCAGTACTTCGCGCCGCCGGCCTCGAAGAGCTTGGCGGCGAAGCCCGGGCTCATGCCGCCGCCCGCCGGCCCGGCGCCGCCCACGCTGATGATCTCGTGCCGGAAGCCGGCCCCGCGGATCGCGCGGTGGGCGCTCCGGAGGATCGGCAGATAGTCGGCGACCGGGTCCAGCTTGTTCGGCTCGTTGAGAATCTCCACCGCCAGGATGTTGTCGCCGGAGTGTTTGAGGACTTGCGCTGCGTAGCGGCCATACGCCTGGGCGGCGGCGGGATTGTCGGGATAGCGGCCTTCGTTGTAGAGCACGTTGCCGTAACTGTGCGACCACAGCAGCGGAATGCCCGCTTCTTTCAGCCGGCGCGTGTAGGTCTTATGGCGCTCCAGGAAAGAGAAGACACCCTTTTCTTTTTCATTGGCCCCCCAGCCGATCTCATCGCGCACCGCATCCAGGCCCATTTTCTTGAGCACCTCAAGGCCGCCTTCGGGCAGGTCGCGCTGCCCGAAGTGCGTGTTGACGCCAAGGAGCAGCCGGCCTTTGACCGGTCCGGTGACCGGCGTTTTGACCGCCGGCGCGCCCGGCGAAGAGGCGGGCACGACGGCGAAGCTGGTCCTGAGCGCGTTCGCACCCCCTCCAATGTTCAGCGTGTAGTAGCCCGGCTCCCCGACGGGCACTTCCGCCGCGACCGCGCCGCCTTCGCCCGCTTTGGCTTCACCGATCCACACGTTTTTGCCCGCGTAGTCGGTGACGGTGAGTGTCAGTGTACCGGCGCCGGTGCCGCGCAGCGCGCCCTTGCCGCCCGCATACCAGACCGGAACCATCAGTTTGACGGGCGGTTCGACGGGCGCAGCCACCGGCGGAGGCGCCTGCGCCGTCCGCGGAGCGGCTTTCTCCTCGGCTTTGGCGTAGCCGCCGAGGAGCACAATGGCTGTCAGACAGACTGCGCAGAGCAACGTCTCCCGATCTCGTTTCCTGGCCATACCTTGTTCTCCTGAACCGGTTCTGCGAAATCCGCGGGGCCCGCCACGTATAGTGGAAGAATGCCTCGACGGAAAGCGGGGGCGGCATCCCGCCGCCCCCGCGCGCGCATGGACCACCCCCAACGCCCTAGAAGGCGGCCTGATACGTAAGGCCGAGCTCATTATCGGTGAGGTGGAGTGTTCTATCCGGCGGGTTGACGCTGTTCGCGCCGCTGGTTGCCGCGCCGAAGTCGGCGAACTTGATGCGGGTCTTCTTCGACCACTTGACGTGCCCGTCGCAGTACAGCAGGTTGGCGCCTTCGTTGTGGATGTTGTCGAACGTGGCGATATTGAAGCTGTTGTAGAGGCCGCCGGAAGGCGGTGGGATCGGGGGGCTGGCGCCCTCGGTAAAGGATCGGTGCTGCGGCCGCATCGAGGCGTACGGGACGTAATCCCGCTCCTCGCGCAGGAAGATGATGCTGGCCGGCTCGGAGATAGCGGCGATCGGGCGGAACATGACGATGCCATTGTAGATATACGAGGAGTTGGCGTTCTTCGGCTGGATCGCCACCGATCCGGTGGTGCGCGGCACGGCTTGCGGGCAGATAAAGACGTCCCAGTTCTTGAGGTACGGCTGGATGTCGCGCGGGACCAGGTTGACGGCGCTATTGATGGTGCCCGCGCCGTAAGTGGGCGGCGTCTGGATGCCCATGCCCGATCCGTTCCCGGCAACGCGCCCGCTGTTGCCGGGAAACATCTCGTCGTAGTCCTGCGCGTACTGCATCAGGCCCAGGCCGATCTGCTTCTGGTTGTTCATGCAGGCGGCCTGGCGCGCTTTGGCGCGCGCCTGGGCGAAGACGGGAAAGAGGATGGCAGCGAGGATCGCTATTATGGCGATCACGACGAGCAGCTCGATCAGGGTAAAAGCTTCGCTTTTACCCGGGGTGAACCCGGATCGAGGGGAATGATGCGTGCCTTGCATAGCGTTTGGTTTGCTCCTTCGACGGACGAGGATGAGAAACGAGACGTTGTTTCGGTCGGGCACCCTCCGCGAGCGGCGGCGCTCGCAGAGAAACCGGTTCAGACGCCCGGAGCGGCGACGCTG
>JAUJNC010000091.1 GCA_030446525.1 Armatimonadaceae bacterium | reverse complement strand
GGGGGGGGGGGGGGGGGCGCCGCGCCCGCGTAATACCTCTGTAATTGTGTATGGGTGCCGGTATGTTTTCCTCCGGCCCCGGTTCTGGTGCTGTGGGGGGGGGGGGGGCTCTGGCTGGGTTTCGGGGGGGCGCGGGGGCGCGCCGCGACGCAGGCCCCCCACTACGGCATCCGGGGGGAGGACGTCTGGGATGTCGGGCTGTGGGGGCTTCTGGGCGGCGTCCTCGGCGCGCGGCTGGTGTACGTCCTCCTCACGCCGTCCGCGTTTCTGGCCGACCCGACGCAGGTCTTTCACATCTGGGAAGGCGGCATGACCTTTTACGGGGGGCTGGGTGGCGGCATCCTCGCGGGGGTCTTGGTGTGCCGCGCGCGGGGCATCAACGTGGCGGACATGGCGGACCTGTCGGCCGTCTCGTTCCCGCTCGGCTATGCGCTGGGCCGGGTCGGCTGTTTTCTCAACGGCTGCTGTTACGGGGCCGTATGCGACCTGCCCTGGGCCGTGCGGTTCCACGACCCGGGCGTTCTGGCGGGGGTTACGCCGCCGAGCCACCCGGCGCAGATCTACGCGGCGCTCGTCAGCCTGGCCATCTATGGGCTGCTCACCCGTGTCGAAGCCAGGCGGCGCTTCCGCGGGCAGGTGATGCTCGGCTACATCGTCTTGTACGGCGTGTACCGTTTCTTTATCGAGTTCGTGCGCGCCGGGGTTACCGCCGAAATGACCGGGGTGGGGGGGCTTACCGAGGGCCAGATCGCAAGCCTGCTCCTCGCGCTGGGCGCGGCGGCGGTCTACGTGGCGTCCGCTCGCCGGTCGCGGCGGCAGGATTCCGCCTCGTCCCGGGCGGTGACGCCCTCGATCAGCTAAGGGTATGCAGAACGAGCAGATCTACATCGTGGGTGACGCGGACGCGGGGCAGCGGCTCGACGTTTTCCTGTCCGCCCGTATGCGCGACGTTTCGCGGTCGCAGCTCCAGCGGTTTATCGGCACGCACGCCGTCGAGGTCAACGGGGAGATCGCCAAGCCTTCCTACAAGACACAGGCGGGCGACCTGGTGGTGGTCGAAGCTCCTGCGCCCAAAGTTTCCCACATCCTCCCGGAGACGATCGCTCTGGATGTCGTCTACGAGGACCAGGATCTGCTGGTGATCAACAAGCCGAAAGGGATGGTGGTCCACCCCGCGCCGGGCGCGGAAAGCGGCACCCTGGTCAACGCCCTGCTGGCGCACTGCGAAGACCTTTCCGGCGTGGGCGGGGAGCTGCGCCCGGGCATCGTTCACCGCCTGGATAAGGACACCACGGGCCTCCTGCTGGTTGCCAAGAACGACGTGACGCACAACGCCCTGCAGGGGCAGATACAGAAGCGCACCGCCACCCGCCAGTACCTCGCCCTGGTCTGGGGGCGTCCCCGTTTCCAGCACGCTGTGGTGGACGTCCCCATCGGCCGGCACCCCACGGACCGCAAGCGCATGACCGTGGTCGAGCCGGGGGACCGGTTCCGGGGCCGCCCGGCGGTCACGGAGCTGAAGCTGCTGGAAAACCTCGGCCTGTTCTCCCTCCTGGAGGCCTCGCTGCAAACCGGGCGCACCCACCAGATCCGCGTCCACTGCGCCTTTGCGGGCTACCCGATCGTCGGCGACCCCGTCTACGGAGGTCTGCGCAAGGTGTCGGCGGATATGCTGCGTGGCCCCGCACAGGCCGCGCTCAACGAGCGCATCGCCCATCTGCACGGCCAGGCCCTGCACGCCTACTCTCTGGCGTTCAACCACCCACGCACGGGCGAGCGCCTGCATTTTGAGGTCCCGGCGCCCGCCCAGATGCAGGAGTTGATCGACTTCTTGCGCGCCTTGGGCGGCACCGCCCCCCGAGGGAGTGGTGAATGAGGGGGCCGATCCCTGTGTCGGTGGGCGACGTGGCTCGGCTGCGCAAGCCACACCCCTGCGGCGGCTTCGAATGGCACGTCACGCGCGTCGGCGCCGACATCGGCCTGCGCTGCGCCACCTGCGGCCGCAAGATCCTGCTGCCCCGCGACGAGCTCGAACGCCGCGCCCAGCGCATCACCCGGGCCCAAGCGAAGGAGCCAACTCCCCCTGACGCCGCGTAGATCCGCGGGGCGGCTATTCCAACTCACCCGGCCTGAGAAAGACGATCTCCCGGTTCGAATCCCCTGCCAGAAACAGGCGGGCGACGCGCCCGGCTAGCTTGTCCGTTTCCCGGTTCGCCTTGTCGATCCCGATCACCTGCGGGTACGAGTCGGCCCCCGTCCAGGACTTTCCGCGGCGTGTTCCACCGGGCAACCGAGACCCCCTGCTCCGAGGGGTCTCTGTGGTGGGTGCTGAGGAAGAAGCGGATATATTCCCGTTAGTTCCTTCCGGCAGCTTTGGCTTCAACCCCAGGCAAAGAAAGCGCCTCCCCGGCCCGAACCAGGGAGGCGTGGAGCTCAGCGAGCTACCCGCGCGGGGCGGCGCGCCGAGTGGTCGCATGCCGGCTCAGCGCTTGACGTGCTGCATCACGTCGCCGCGCAGTTTAGAAAGGTCGGGACGGACTTCGGTGCGCGGCAGCGACAGGAAGTACTCGATCCGCGGCCGATCGTCGGTCAGGATCGGGCCGGGGCCGACGAAGCGGCGTACCTCTTCCGGCCCCGCCGTGTACTGCGCCAGGAGCGCGTCGAAGCTGCCGAGCTTCATAGACTCCAAGGCCCTGCGGGTGGCGGGATCCTTCAGTTTGCGCTCGAAGGCGGCCCGATCGAGCTGGAGGGGACGCTTGGTGCCGACCATCATGCTCCCGTTGTTCCACAGGGTGGTGTGAGGGAACACGCTCTGGAAGGTGCGCAGGATCAGGTTGTACTCCGTCTTGGTCTGGCCGCCGTTCCACTGCAGCATCAAACCATCCTCCTTGAGCGCGTTCTTCACCAGCCGGTAGTACTCGGCGGCGTACAGGTTGTTCGCGCCGGCCCACCGGGGCATGATGATGTCGGCGGTGACAACGTCGTAACGTTTGGGCGTCAGCAGCAGGTAGTTGCGGCCATCATCGACGCGCAGGCGGACGTTGGGCTGGCGCAGCACGTCATAGTTGACGTGGCGGAACAGTTCGGCGCCGTCCACAACGGTCTGGGAAAGCTCCACGACGTCCACCTGGGCGCCGGCATGCTGGCTCACGGCGCCGGGGGTGGCGCCGCCGCCCATGCCGATCACGAGAGCCTGCTGCGGGTCGGGGTGCAGCGCCATGGCCATGTGGCCGATCAGGCGGTGATAAGTGACCATGCCCGCTGAATCGTTGGCCTGGTGGTGGCCGTCCAGATACATCGCTTTGGTGTTATCCGGCTGCCGGTGCACGCTGACCGTGGTCTGCACCCCCTCCTCGCGCCACAGAAGCTCCTCCCCGGGGTGGCGCTGGGCCAGCACCACGGCGAAGGGGTTGGGGATGGTGAGCGCGGCCATGAGGAAGAGCAGGCTGCCGGCCACGCCGATGCCCAGTGCGAAGGTGCGCCGCGCCCGCGGCAGCGCCGTCAGCAGCAGCAGGCCCGAGAACAGGCTGATCGCGGCCAGCACGAGGATGCTGTTCTGGCTGCCCAGCCGCGGCAGCAGCAGAAAGCCGCCCGCGATCGAGCCCAGGATCGCGCCCAACAGGTTGAGCGAATAGAACAGGCCGATCCGCTCGCCGGCATGCTCCTGGCCGTCCGTGCCGCGCGAAGCCCACAGGTGCAGACCTATCGGGAAGGCGATGCCCAGAAGCAGCGTGCTGGGGAAGATTGCAAGAAAGCTGGCGATCAGCGGGAACAGCCTCGCGAGGTAATCGTAAGACTGCGTGATGTTGTTGATCCTGCCGATCACGCTGTAGCTGCTTGCCAGCGCGGCCAGCGATAGTGCGGAAACGACCCCGAGAGCCACCTCGATGGTGGCCAGCGCCGCCAGCCAATCTCGCCCCCGCCGCATCAGCGGCGTCACCACGTAGCTGCCCAGCGCGATGCCGCAAAGGACGGTAGCCAGCATGATGGTGAAGGCGTAGGTGTTGGTGTCGAGGAACAGGGAGAGCACCCGAAACCAGATCACCTCGAGGGCCAGCGAGGTAAACCCCGACAGGGCGAAGGTGAGCAACACCAGCCGGCGCCCCCGCTCGGAAATGACGGCGTCGGCATCGCCGGCAGTGGACGATTCCGGTTCGGTGGCCGCCACATGCCCGGGCCCATCCGCGTTGCCGCGCTCAAATGTCGACGAGGCAACCACAGCCGCCAAGCCGACGAGGACGTTGAGAGCGGCGGTGATCAGGAAGGAAGCGCCGACACCCAGGCTGCCGATCAGGAAGAAGCCGGCCAGGAGGGTGCCGAGGATCGCCCCCGCCGTGTTGGTGCCGTACAGCAGGCCGACCCGCTGACCCAGCCCCTTGCTCTGGAGCAGGGAGGACTTGATCACGATCGGCAGTGTCGCCCCCATCAGCGTGGTGGGCACGATCAGGACCGCGAACGAGAACAAGAAGCGCGCCAGCGTCAGCACGGGCAGCGCGCCCGCCAGTGAAGGATACAGGGCGACGTAGAGCCGCTCGACCGCGTCCAGGGCGGCGGGGGTCGCCAGGGCCGACAGGCCGACGAGGATCTCGGCCACGCCGTACCAGAGCAGGGGCCGGCGCGCGCGATCGACGAGCCGCCCGGCGACAAAGCTGCCGAGCGCCAGGCCGCCCATGAAGCTGGCCAGCACGGTGCTCGCGGCGTAGACCGTGACGCCGAAGACGAGCGCGAGCAGGCGAAGCCACAGCACCTGGTAAACGAGCCCGCACATGCCGGAAACGAAGAAGAGGAGGACGAGCGTGGGCAGGAGATGGTTGGCGACGGCGCTGCGCGCTGCCGGCTGCTCGACGACAAGTCTTTTTATCATGTAGTCTCCCGCCGGTCTATCACCGGCTGTGTTACCCTCGGATTCAGCTCAGGCTGGAAAAGATCGGGTGTCAACAGGAGGAGCAAATCCCGTGCCAGCCGCTCCGATATCTTACGTGCGCCACGGTCCGGGCGGCACGTTAACATCCAGTATTCCCTAAAGTTACCAGGTTAAAACGCGAAACGGCCACTTTCGCCCTTGCCGTCAGCCCAGATCGCGGGCGCGGTCGGCGGCGGCGTGCACCGCGTCCATCAGCGTCCCGCGCAGCCCGCGCTCACCGCCTGGCAAAGCGCATCTGGGTCAGGATGGCGCCGATCCTTTTTTCCATCTTTTCACACGTGTTCGCATCGGCGAGGCTTAAAGCGTGGTCACGGAGACGCGGATTTTCCGCGTCCGACTGCCGGGCCAGCGCGCCGGTCGCGGGATCCCAGCGGAGGGCGATAACGGGTGGCCGATCCGCCCTCTCCGACCACGCGCGAACGGTGCGCTGCGTCCGGCCGAACCACTGGCCAGGGCAGCAGTCCGGGACCATCGGCGAGATGACGAAGAACCGCTCGGTCAGATCTGTTCGCGTGAAAGGTGGCTGAACCGCAAAAGGCAATGCCCAGCTCCATAAAAGAGGGGGGTAAAATCCGCTGTCATAGGACGTGTCCGCGTGACTGGGCGCGCCCAAACTGAGCAGGCTGCCGGCCGGAGCATCGGCCGCCTGGCGCTCCACATCACGGACCATCTTTTCCGAGATAGATCCCGCGGTGTTCCATGCCGACACAGCGGGCAGCAGTTTCAACACATACACCAGGACGAGAACAGCGCCCCCGAACGCGGCGGCGGATTGCCATAACCGCCGCCGCGTCATCCACAGAGCATTGAACACCAGGCCCAGCGCGATCGCGAACCCCGTGGAAGCGAGATACAGATGGCGGACGCTCGCGTAGGTGACAATCATCGGCATCGTACTTATGAGCCACCAGACCGGCCCGAAGTACAACAGCAATCTTCCGGTTGCACGAACGCTTTCGTCGGCATGCCTGCGCAGGAGCAGGTAAGCGCCCACGGAAAACGGGATCGCCAGGAATAATGCGACCCACGTGAGCGGGATCGGGAACCCCGGAGCAATACTTTTACGCAAAGCGCCCGGGCCAAGACCGAATATAAGCAGTTTAAGGTATGCCAGGTTGCCGGTGCCCGAAACCGAGAAACGTGTCTCTTGTTATGCTGTCCTCGCGAACCGCGTTTCCGAACAAGACATAGCGCAAGGCCAGGTAGCTAACGGTAAGCAACACGAAGGGGACGTAGGGGCGCAGGGTTGCCCAGAAAGGCGCACCAGCCGTCGCTCAACGAGCGCGTCATACAGAACTAGCGTCGCCACCATCGTGATTGCGTTCTGCTTGCTCCAAAGCGCAAGGAAACACATGCCCAGGGAAGCGGTATACAGCCAGCCCGAATCAGTGCGGCGCCACCGGGCGTAGGCGAGGAACGATGCGAGGTAAAGAGCGTCGGGATCGAGTCCGCACGGCCAGAGATCCAGGCAACGGTTTCCGTGTGGATCGGCAAAACCGCGAACAGCACGCCAGCGAACGTCGATGCCGGCAGTGTGAGTCCGACCACAACCCGCGCAATGGTGAATACGAGGAGCGCGTTAAGAACGTGGAATCCGATGCTGATCGTGCTGGGCGACCGGTGAGGCGGCGCCCCAAAGCGTGCCGACCTGGTACGAAAGCGCGAGGATCGGCCGGATCTCGTCCATTACGACGCCCCTTAAGTCTTCAGCCCAGGAGGCGGTGAACATAGACAGGAAGTGGAGCTGAGTTTTCTTCGAGAACAGTTGAACATAGGCGATGTCATCGCCGAGGAAGTAAGCGTGAAGCGTTGAAAGGTAGGGGAGTATCGCTGCAAGACACACCGCCAGGACGGCGGCTGATTTTTTCACCATAGAATCCCTTGATAGCATACGGCTCGAACCTCGGCAACAGCCCTTATTCCGCGTTTTTCGCGCCCGATGTCACACCCATTTCCAGGCTCGACTCTGTCAGCTGGCGATCGGCGCCGAAACCGCCCCGCACCATCTGGGGGCGCTGTCCCATCAACGTGGCGATGCGGAACCGTGTGATCATGGCGATCATGTTCACCCCGATCGTGAACGCCTGCCAGCGGCTCCCGGTGGCCATACTTTGGCCGACACGGGGTTTATAATTGAGGGGGATCTCCACACATCTGGCGCCGCTCCAAATGCACAACAGCATCATCTGCGGCCCGAAGTGCGACCCGCCCACCGTAAAGCAGGGCTGGATCCTTTTCAACACGTCGCGAGTAACGAGCCGCATCGTGCAACCGACATCGGTCAGGGCGGTAGTGTTGAAAAGGAACTCCAGGTACTTCGCCACGGCCCAGTTGCCCCATTTCAAGAACCAGCCCATGTTCGCCCCGGTCCAAATGAATTCTCGGTTGGTTCGGCTCCCAAACACAACATCGAAGTCGCGGCAATAAGCGAGCAGCTTGAAGATGTCGGTGGGATCGAAGGACCCGTCGGGTTCACACAAAACGATCAACTCGCCTGTCGCCTCGGCGAGAGCTTTACGGCACGACCAGCCATACCCCTGCCGTTGCTCAAAAACTTCGCGCGCCGCCGTCTTGGCAACCTCTTCCGAGGTGCCGGGCGCAGCGTTGTTGTTACAGACAACCACCTCATCCACGACCCCGGTCTCGAAAAGCCGGTCGATACAAGAGCGAATAGAATCTTTCTCGTTGTACGTCGGCAGCACCACGGATATCCTTTTCCCGTCCCACATGAAAATTCCGGCTCCTTTTCGTAAGTTCACCTAACAGGGAAGAGCGTAATGTCGCCCCAGATCCGGTGGCACGTCATGGTTCGGGCGAAGAGAAACTGCCTCAGGATTTAGACAAGGAAGCCGAACCGCTTTTGACCACGAGGGCAGACGCCAGGCCAGGGGGGCACATGGGCCAATTTTTCTCCACGTCTTTGTAGGTTCTTTTGACGGCAGCCACGGGCACGGCCGCGCGACGTGAGTGTACCGATTATCCCCAACGGTAAAGATTTTCAAACCTCGAACGCTGCACCCGCACGAAAGGTGGCCCGTCAGCCCAGTTCGCGGGCGCGGTCGGCGGCGGCGCGCACCGCGTCCATCAGCGTCCCGCGCAGCCCGGCCCGCTCCAGCACGGCCAGCGCCGCCATCGTGGTGCCGCCCGGCGTGGCGACGGCGTCTTTGAGGGCCGCGGTGTGCTCGCCGGTCTCGAGCACCATCCTGGCCGCCCCCAGAGCCGTCTGCGCCGCCAGCGTCCGCGCGACCTCGCGCGGCAGGCCCGCCCGCACCCCGCCGTCGGCGAGCGCCTCGATGATCAGGTAGAAGTAGGCGGGCCCGGAGGCGGAAACGCCGGTGACGGCGTCCAGATGCCGCTCCTCGACCTCCATGGCCCGGCCCACCGCGCCGAACAGATCGGCGACCAGGGCGGCGTGCGCGTCGGTCGCGTGGCGGCCGCGGCAGAAGGCGGCGGCCCCCTCGCCCACGAGCGCCGGGGTGTTGGGCATTACGCGGATGACGGGGAGGGGCGCCGCGGCGGCCTCTTCCAGGCGGGCGAGCGTTACGCCCGGCGCCACGGAAAGCACGAGGCAACCCGGCGCGAGGGAGTCCCGCACGTCGCGCAGGCTTTGCAGCGTCAGGTGCGGCTTGACGCTGACCAGCAAAACGTCCGCCCCGGCCGCCGCCTCGGGCGCGGACGGGGCGATCGGGGCCCCGCGGTCGGCGGCGACCGCCGCGGCGGCGGCGACAGCGGGGTCGTAAAGGCGGATATCGCCCGGCGCGAACATCCCCGCCGCCGCCCAGCTGCGGGCGAGCGCCCCGCCCATCTTGCCGGCCCCCAGCACGGCAAGCGCCCCCCGGCGTGTGGCTTCCATCCGCCCCTCCACCGCGCCGGCTATCGGTCGAAGAAGGGCGACTTGGGCTGCGGCGGCTCGGGGCCGTCCGCGTGGATGGCGATGTGGCTCGGGGTGAACAGGTACGCCCCCTCCGATATCTTCTCCACGTAGCCCTCGAGCGCGTAGGTCACGCCGTTCAGGAAGTCGATCAGGCGCTCGGAAACCTCGGCGGGCGTGTTTTCCAGGTTGACGATCTGCGGCTCCCCGGCCTTGAGCCGGTCGGCGGCCTTCTGTATGTCGCCGAAGCTCGCCACCGGCATCACGCAGATCGAGCCTTCTCGCGCCGACGCGATGCGGAACGTGTCCCGGCGCGGCGGCGTGCGGTACGCCTTGGCGCCGTGGTGCTCCTCCTCCTCTTCCTCGTTGTCCGCTGCGCCGCTCCAGCGGTTCGTCCACCGCCCGAAGCGGCTCCAGAGGCCGCCCTCCGGTTCCTCCTGCTCCGCCTGCGATTCATGATAGCTAGCCATTTGCCCCTCGCCTTCCAAACAGCGCGGTCCCAATCCGGACCAGCGTCGCGCCTTCCTCGACGGCGACCTCGAAGTCCCCGGACATGCCCATCGAAAGGACCCGCCGGTTCTCGGCGGGCAGCCCCTCGAACAGCTCCCGCAGCCGCGCGAAGTGCGGGCGGGCGTCCTCCGCCCGCTCCCCGAAGGGCGCCATCCCCAGGAACCCCTGCAGCGAAAGCCCCGGCACGGCGGCGACCTGCTCCGCCAGCGCAAGCGCCTCCCCCGGCGGCACGCCCGCCCGGTTCGCGCCCCCGGCGAGGTTCACCTCGATCAGGACCGGCTGCATTTTTCCCCTCTTCGACACCTGCTTCCCTAATTCCTGCGCCAGATGACAATTATCTACCGTCTGGACCAAAAAAAATGCCTCGACGCTCAGCCGGGCTTTATTGGATTGCAGGTGCCCTATCCTATGCCAGCGGACGGGGGTCGCGGTCAGGGTCGACACGGGGGGGATCTTGGCGGGCGCCTCCTGCAGGAAGTTCTCGCCCAGGTCGGTGACGCCCGCCGCGACCGCCTCGGCGACCCGCGCCGGCCCCACCGTCTTGGTCACGGCCACCAACCGCACCGAATCCGCCGCGCGCCCCGCCCGCGCCGCGGCCGCCGCGATCCGTTCCTGTACAACGCGGATATTTTGTGCCACACTGCTCATCGGTTCCTATTCTACCCTCAGATGCCGGGTAAAAAATATTATAACATTCCTAAAATTTTAGGAACTTTATGGTATAATCGAGTCCATGGAGAGATTTACCGGACTTGCCGCCCTATTCAAGGCGCTGGGCGACCCGACCCGGCTCAAGATCTTTGAGTTCCTGCGCGCCTGCTGCTGCCCGGTCGCCGTGGAGGAGACCGGCGACGTGCGCCCGGCCCAGGGGCCCACCGCGGGCGAGGTCTGCTGCCACGTCACGGGCGAGGAGAGAATAACCTCTTCCATCTCCTTTCATCTGAAAGAGCTGCGCCAGGCGGGGCTCATCACCATGGAGCGCCGGGGCAAGAACATGATCTGCGGCGTAGACCCCGAGGCTTTGGACAAGCTGGCCACCTACTTCGGAGGCAAAGAACAGAAGGAGGGTATACCACCCCATGAGTGCTGCTAACAAGACCGCCGCCGCGGATCCCGCGGGCGGCTTCATCCCCAAGACGCACGTTTCACTGAATGTGCGCGACATCGAGCGTTCGGTCGCCTTTTACGAGGCGTTCTTCGGCGTCGCCGCCCACAAGCGCCGCCCCGGCTACGCCAACTTCGATCTGGCCCGGCCGCCGCTCAAGCTCGCCCTGCAAGAGCACCCGCCCGCCGAGGGTGTCGGCGCGCTGTCGCACCTGGGCGTCCAGGTCGGCACGACCCAGGAGGTGAACGCGGCGCGCGAGCGGCTGGAAGCCTCCGGTCTGGTCTCCTTCGATGAGGGCGACACCGTATGCTGCTACGCCCGCCAGGATAAGGTCTGGGCGACCGACCCCGACGGCAACGGCTGGGAGGTGTACGTGCTGCTCGACGAGATGGACCACGAGGACGACGATCACTTCGGCGGGGGCGGCGCCGCCGCCCCGAGCCGTTCCGCCTGCTGCGCCGACACCGCGTGCTGCGGCTAGCGCGAAGCGAGCACCGGAACACAACGCCCGTGAAAGCAGTGACAAACGACATGGCGAAGCGATATGCGGCGGAGTTTGTGGGCACGTTCGGCATCGTGTTTGCGCCGGTGGCGCTGTCCGCCACCGGCTCCTTTTCCGGTGGCGACGGGGGCCTGCTGGCAGCCGCCTGGGTATCGGGGCTTGCCGTTCTTGCCATGATCTATGCCCTGGGGCCTATCTCGGCGGCTCATTTTAACCCGGCAGTCACCCTGGGCTTTGCCGTCGCGGGTCGCTTCCCCTGGCGCTATGTGCTTCCCTACTGGATAGCGGAGCTCGGGGGCGGCATCACCGCCGCACTGGTCGCTGCGCTCCTTTTCGGCGCCGGTCACGGCGCCCACATCCCGGCAGAAGGCTCGGTAACGCGCGCGGTCGGGCTGGAGGTGGCGCTCACCTTCCTCCTTATGCTGGTTATCGTCGCCGTCGCTACCGACAGGCGGGTGGGGGGGACCGCGCCCGCTGTCGCCATCGGGCTTACCGTCGTCGTTGACGTGCTCATCGGCGGCCCCGTCAGCGGGGGCTCCATGAACCCGGCGCGCTCTCTGGGGCCCGCGCTCTTTGCGGGCGGGGAGGCCCTTGCAAGTTACTGGGTATACGTCATCGGTCCTTTCCTGGGCGCCGCCCTTGCATCCCGCATTTTTGTGTCGTTGCGCCTCAATCCCTAGCACTCGCAAGGTGCTCCGATTGACATGTACGCGGCGATTGAGAACATCGAAAAGTATGCACGAAGAGCGGGTCGCCCCGCCCCTTTGGTGATACCACGAGACCGACGGTAAAAAGGAGCCCCTTCTATGCCAACCCGGCTTGCCATCTTCTCGGACATCCACGCCAACCTCCCCGCGATGGAGGCGGTAAAGGCGCACATCGAGCGGGGAGGTTATGATGGCATCTACTGCCTGGGGGACATCGGCGGCTACGCCTCAGAGCCCAACGAGGTCCAGCAGCTTAGCCTGGCTATGGGCTGCCCCGCCATCCTGGGTAACTACGATGAGGGGGTCGGCTTCAACCTCAATGATTGTGGCTGCAACTACGTAAAACCCTTCGACATCGAGATGAGCAACGTCTCCTTCCTCTGGACGCGCGAGCACACCACCGACGGGAACAAAGCCTGGCTGCGTGGGCTCCCCCGTGAGCTTCGTCTGGAGGGGGAGGGTCACCGCGTGCTGCTCTGCCACGGCTCTCCGCGGTCGACCACGGAGTACCTGTTCGAAACCCGCTCCGACGGATACTTGAGGCAGTTCACGCCGGGCGGGAAGCACGACGCGCATGCGGAAATCATCGTTTTCGGTCACACGCACGTGCCATATCACCGCGTCGTAGACGGTGTTCACTTCGTCAATACGGGAAGCGTCGGCCGGCCCAAAGATGGGGACCCGCGCGCCGGCTACTGCGTGCTCACTCTGGAGGGCGGGGAGGTAAAAGCCGAGCAGGTGCGGCTCGCTTACGATGTCGAGACCGCCTGCCGGAGGCTCCTTGCCGCGGGTCTGCCGGAATACTTCGCCGACTACCTTCGGACCGGCGGCCGGGCCCCGATCCCCGCCTGAACGGGTGGAGCCGGGGTGTGCTTGCCATCCCGGCTTTGTCCGGCCGCGCCTACGCAGCGCTGAGACGCAGGTTGGCCGCCGGGTCGGCGTCCTGGTGCGCCACTTCCCACCGGCGGCCCGTTTCTATAAAGGCGACGCGCTCGGCGATGTTGGTGCAATGGTCGCAGATGCGCTCCAGGTAATGCGCGACGAACAGGAGGTAGGACGCCTGCAGAACGGAGGAGGGGTTCTCTTTCATGATGTTCTGCAGGTCGCGCCGGATCTCGGCGTAGAACGCGTCCACGGCGTCGTCGCCGGCGATCACCTTCTCGACGCGCCCCATGTCCCGGTGAACGAACGCCTCCAGGGCGCTGTGCAGCATCGCGCGGGTCATCTCACCCAGGCGGGGTATGTCCACGAGGGGTTTGTAGGCCACCTCCTGGGCCATGCGCCGGGCGATCTTGGAGATGTCGACGGCGTGGTCGCCGATCCGCTCGATGTCGGTGATCACCTTGAGCGCGGTGCCGATCACGCGCAGGTCCGAGGCTATCGGCTGTTGCAGGGCCAGCAGGCGCAGGCAGTGCGCCTCGATGTCCTGGTCCATCCGGTCCACGGCGTCGTCGCGGGGGATGATGGACGCGGCGAGTTCCAGATCCTGGCTCACGAGCGCCGATACGGCGTCGCGCACCATCTCCTCGGTGGCGGTTCCCATCTCCAGGAGTTTGTCTCTCAACTCCTGTATTTCCTCATCGAAATGGTGTCGTGTCGGCGACATATTCTCCTTCTCCCTGTTTCCTGCGATGGGGGGACAGGCTTATAATTCTACCCGAAACGTCCCCGTATGTAATCCTCGGTCTCTTTCCGCTCCGGTGTCGTGAAGATCTTTTCGGTCGGCCCGAACTCCTTCATCTCGCCCCGCAAGAAGAATGCCGTGTAGTCCGAGACGCGCGCCGCCTGCTGCATGTTGTGGGTGACCAGAACGATGGTGTATTCGTTCTTCAGCTCCCGCATCAGCTCCTCGATGCGGTAGGTGGAGTTCGGGTCAAGCGCCGAGGCCGGCTCGTCCATCAGCAGCACTTCCGGCTCGACGGCCAGCACGCGGGCGATGCACAGGCGCTGCTGCTGGCCCCCGGACAGGGCCAGGGCGGAGCGCTTCAGCACGTCCTTGACCTCGTCCCAGAGCGCAGCCTGCTGCAGCGACCGCTCCACGACCTCGTTCAGGATCTTTTTGTTCTTCTGGCCGTGGATGCGCGGCCCGTAGGCGATGTTGTCGTAGATGGACATCGGGAACGGGTTGGGTCGCTGGAAGACCATCCCGACCCGCTTCCGCAGCTCCACCGGATCGACGTCGGGCGCATACACGTCCTGCCCGTCGAGGGTGACGGAGCCCTCGAGCCGCGCCCCCTCGATCAGGTCGTTCATGCGGTTGAGCGTGCGCAGGAAGGTCGATTTTCCGCACCCGGACGGCCCGATGAGCGCCGTGATACGCCGGTCGTAAACGGGAATGTTGACACCCTTCAGCGCCTTGAAATCGCCGTAATAGAAGTCGACCTTTTTTGCCTCCGCGCGCACCCGTTCGTCCCTGTCTTCCGGATTACGCAACGCTACCTCCGGTGTTGGGGTGATGTTTCTGTTTTGAGCTTGTTGCTCCAAGGCTATGCTCCCATTGTTTTTAAGCTTATTACTCTGTTTTTCCGTTTTCGGGTATAGCCGTTTCAACTTGATACAGGTTTCAGCGGTCGTGAGTTCGGTGCGCCCAGACTTAAGCCAATTTTTCTGAGTCGCTTACAGACAGGGATGCTGGAGATGCAGTCGATATAGCCCAATGCGACCAGTTGGTCCGCGAGCAGCTGCAGTGTCCAGCGGGCATGCCCCTCGGGCGGGTCGCTGCAGGCAAGCGCCGTTAGATGTGCTTCCACATCCCTGGTAACCTTGGGCATGTGACCCGGGGGTTTCTTATCGTGAAGCGCAACCTCAAGCCCCTGCTCAAGGAACCTTCTACGCGTGCGTACGACAGTGCGTTGGCTCATCATAACTGCCTCGGCAACGGTCGCATCTGTGCGCTGCTGCCCCTGACTGCGGTCGCAAAGCAGTAGAATGGAGCTTTGATACGCACGCGGGCAGGAACAGAACCAGAATTGATCAAGCCTTCAAGGTACCTGCGTTGGTCGGCACGAAGATGGACGGACTGCTTCCTGCCTTTCATATAATTTACCACCAAAAAGCCTTATCAGCTGGAAAGAAGCGCCACCACAACGTGGTGTTGAATCAGGTAAGTGGATTGGCCGTCTCGATAGCGGCGTGATAAGGATACGCTATAATCGCCGCTGCCGCTGGCGGTGACGCAGGTAGACGGCCAGCGAGTTCATGACCAGCAGCACGGCGAGCAGGACAATGATCGCCGCCGCCGCGGCTTCATGGAACGCAGGTTGCGGTCTTGAAACCCAGTTGAAAATCTGGATCGGCAGGGCAGTGAAGCTGTCGGTTGGCCCCCGCGGCACGAAGGCGATGTAGGTGAGCGCCCCGATGGTGATCAGCGGCGCGGTCTCGCCCATCGCCCGCGACAGGGCCAAAATGATTCCGGTCATGATGCCGGAGAATGCGGCGGGGAGCACCTGAAACCGGATTGTCTGCCACTGCGTCGCCCCGAGACCGAATGAGGCTTCCCGCAACGAAAAGGGGACAGCGCGCAGCGCTTCCTGCGTGGCGATGATTACGGTCGGCAGGATCAGCAGGCTCATCGTCGCCGCCCCGGCGATGACGCTGCGACCGAACCCGAACAGGCGGACGAAAAGAGCCAGCCCCAGCAGACCGTACACCACAGAGGGCACCCCTGCCAAGTTCGCAATATTCATCTGAATGAACGAAGTCACCGGATGTTTCGGCGCATACTCCTCCAAATACACCGCCGCCGCCACGCCGACGGGCACGGTCATCAGTCCGGTGAGACCAATCACCCACAGCGTGCCGTACAGGGCGGATTTGATCCCCGCGCGTTCGGCAAAGCGTGATGGGAACTCCTGAAGGAACCGCAGGCTGAGCCGGTCCGCGCCATCGCGAAGGATAGAGTATAGCAGAAGGCCAAGCAAAAAAATGCCCATCAGGGTCGCCGCAAGACAAACGAAATAAAAAATGCGCTCCGCTCTCCTGCGGCGGGCCAGATTGCCGGTAGGCCGGAGCGGAGATCGAGTGGTGCTCATTGGTAAACGTTCCGGAATCGTTTGACGAGGCGCGCGGCTAGCAGGTTCATGAGCAGCGTTATCATGAAGAGCGTTATCCCGACGGCAAAGATGGTCTGGTAAGCGGTCGAACCATAGGGCGTGTCCCCCAGGCTGACCTGAACGATATAGGCGGTCATCGTCTGGATGCTTTCCGCAGGGTTCAGAGTCAACTTCGGCGTGGCCCCTGCAGCCAACGTTACCGCCATTGTTTCCCCGACCGCTCGCGACAGGGCAAGGATAAACGATGCCATGATGCCAGAGAGCGCGGCGGGAACGACCACCTTAAGCGAAACCTCCATCTTCGTCGAGCCAAGACCGTACGCCCCTTCGCGAAGCGAAGCGGGTACCGCCGAAATAGCGTCCTCGCACAGCGAGGAGACCAGCGGCAGGATCATGATCCCGACCACAATCGCCCCCGACGCGGCATTGAAGATCTGGACTTGTGGAAAGAACTGCCGGAGCAGCGGGG
>JAUJNC010000090.1 GCA_030446525.1 Armatimonadaceae bacterium | reverse complement strand
GCCGTGGCTATCCGCCTGTCCGCAGTTTATAAAGCCGGAGCATCGAGGGAGCGGGGAGCGGCTCCTTGCGCGGGCGGTCGCGGTTCTGTCCCAACGTTTCCCAGCGCAGCACGTAGCGCACGTCTGGCTCTCCCGACTTGCCCAGATCACCGGCCCAAAGCACCTGCATCCCAGCGAACCCGGACGCGACCTTAGCGATCTCCGGGGGGAAGGCAGCCCTCTGCGGCAGCGATCCGATAGGCTTCAGCGTCGCCTCGTCCAGCAGCCAGGTGCCGTTACCGTACTTGGCATGCTGATAGGTCAGGCTCAGCTTGCCGCCTTCCTCCACACGCACCCCACCGACACGCACCTCGAAGACGATAGAGCCATAGCCGCCGAAGTCCCAGCGGTAGTCCCAGTCCGTGGTGCGGTAGATCTTCCAGCCGTTCCCCTCCCTGCGGGCATTGTAGACCTGCGTCTTGCCGTTCTCATCATACTTATGATACGTGATGATCGGCCGCTTCTTGGTGTCGAAGCCAAGGGCGGTGTTGCCGTTGATCATGCCGCCGCGCACCGGCACCGGGTCCACGACCTCAGCGCTTGCGAGCGTGATGGGCAGAGTCAGCGGCGTTCCGTCGCTCTTTTCCCAATGGCGCAGGTCCTTGCTACGCGCATAGGAAAGGTCGTGGTTGAGCTCGGCCCCGTGCTGGTCGCGCCATACCCAGACCATGTGGTAGTAGCCGTCCGGGCCGCGCCGGGGACCGTGGAAGTAGGCGTTCATCTTGCCCTGGCCGTCGGTGAGCGGCTGGTCCAGCAGGCGGCTCCAGGTGCGGCTCTTGTGGTCGTAGACGTTGTAGATCTGGCTGCCGTCGCCGCTCATGCCGGAGCGGTAAGTGAAGATCAGTTCGTTGGCCGGGCCGCGCAGGAAGGAGGGGTAGGTCACCCTCTTCTCCTGGCTCCCGACCATGCTCGGCACGCGCTCGAAGCTTTCGATGTCGAGCGGCTTTGCCGTGCGGAAGTAGATGAGCGGGACCGCGTGCATGTTGCCGGACAGGTGCAGGTGGTCGTCATCATCGGCGGTCATGGTGATGGTGTTGTGGCTGTCCCAGCCCACCGACTCGGGCAGACGGGCGAAGCGCCATTTGTCCTCGCTGAGCTTGCGAGCGCCCACGGTCATGCGCCGCTGGTCATCGTAGAAGGCGACGAACTGGCGGTCCTTGTGCGTCAGCAGCGCGAAGCCGACCGGATGCCCTGCCCACACCGGTGCGACATCGACCACCTTTTCCACGCGCTCCGGCGGCGGGGCAGCCTCCGCGGCGCTGCCTGCCGCGAGCGTGGCCCACAGCAAACACAGAAATAGGAGAACAAGAAGAGGGTGATGCATTAGCTTTCCTTCCGGGGAGGCTTGCCTCCCCGGATTTTGTTATCACCAGACGTTCCACAGGATGAATTGAACATTGGGATCACCATTGTTGCCGGGCGGGGTGCCAGATGGAGGGTTGAGCGTCGTGCCGCTTTCCTGCGGGGGCGTACCGGTCGCCTTCTCGAACGCCGTCCCGACGCTAAGCGATTTGGAGTGGCCGTCCAGGAAGGCGAAGTTCGCCCGGCCTTCCACTGCCAGCTGGCGCGCTACTCCGGCTTCGGTGATCGGAATAGTGCCGGTCGTGTGATGCCGGAACTGGGGAATATACGCGGCTTCCCCCGCAGGGAAGGAATGGTTCGAAGCGACAGTACGGGGATCGATGCCTTTCATGGCGAAACCGCCCGCCGAAACGGGCTGGCTATATCCGGTATCGCCGATGATGAGGGTCTCCGCAGGCTTGGCGATCGCTGCCAGTGACCAGCCTGATTGGTTGCCGGTGCCTGTCCCCAGCAAGTTCCAGTTCCAGCCGTAACCGGACCGGGAATTGATGTTCGTGGGATCCCACCGGGACCCGGGCGCATTGGGGCAGTTGAATATGTCGATATTCTTGACATAGGGCACGATCTGATCCATCCAACGCCTGCGATTTTGCGAATTGACCCCGACGACGGGCAGGGTCTCGTCATAGTCCTGCGCGTACATCAGGACGCCGATCGCGAGCTGCTTGGTGTTGGATAGGCAAGCTGCCTGCCGGGCCTTTTCTCTGGCTTGTGCAAAAACGGGAAAAAGGATGGCAGCCAGGATCGCTATTATGGCTATCACGACGAGAAGCTCGATCAGGGTAAAGCCGGTAGACTTCATAGCACCTGCAGTAGGGGTAGCTGTCCGCTGTTCAAACGTCCTCATTAGCAGTAAAACTCCTTTGCAAGGGTGGCCCGCAGGATAACGATGCCCGGGGCGGGAGGAATCAGCATCGGTGCCTTGTGCAGCATACACCGCGTCTCGCGAAGAGCTAAGATGTCTCAACCCCTTCCGTGTTACTCACCTATCGATCTCATTCGGACTCTTTCCACACCGACTCCTCTGTCTTGATGCGATACACGCGAAAGTCGCCGATGTCGGCCATGACATCGGAGCCGATCAGACGGAATCCGAACTTTCCGGTATCGGGTATCGGATGCCGGCTCGCGTCCCGATCAACGACCGCGTGGGCGAAGCGCTTGTCAACGAAACACTGGCAGTGACCCTTGTCCTTGGTGATGCGGATGTGGTACTTCCGTCCGATCTCCTGGAGCGGGTCGATCCCGTGGCCGCACAGGAAGAGACCCGGATTACGCCGCCAGTTGGAGGTGCCGGTATGCCGCCCCTGATCGTCGAAGCGGCTGACGGAGACGTGATAGCTTTGCAGCCCCCATTTTCGGGAATAGTAGTCGCGCATGACGCCGGTACGCCGGGGGAGGCGCTCGCGGTCCTCGATCAGGTCTTCGCCGTTCAGGCCGCGGATCGCCAGGTAGTTTATCACGAGGCCGCCCTGAGAGCGGACGGTCAGGTCATACTCGAAGGCGACCTGGTCGGGCAGGTTCGGGCGGAAAAAGGCCATGCACCCTTCCTGGCCCTGGCGGCTTCCAAAGCAGTGCAGGCGCATGCCGCCGCCGGGGGCGGGGACTATCTCCCCGACTCCCTCATGATGCCACGCGGAGAAATCCTTGAGATCGTCCGCATGAAGCAGCTTTACGTCTTCGTAATGAACCGGCATAATCGTCCTCAGTCGAAAGTGAAAATCTCAGAGCGCGCGGCCGTGCGTGAGCGTCGTGGTCGAGCCGAAGGTTTCTCCGTCATCGACCACGCGGTCCGGCGCCGCCAGCACTTCCCGTATCTTCGGGTTATTCGGATACCGGAGGTGGACGATCTCGTACAGGCTTGCCCTGCGCGGCCATCATGGCCGCCGCCACCGCACCGCCCGCCTTGATCCCGTTCACAACAAAACTCCTTCGCATCATTGCGTTTCCGCGTTCCTTTATTGCCGTGTTCCGACGCTTTGCCGCTCCACCAGACGCGGCTCCACCAGGCGCAGCCGGTCCTCGATCGGAAGGGTTTTTTCGCACGCCGCCTGGAGCATTTGCAGCGCTAGGTCTACGTGGCGCTGCATGTTCACGTCGATGCAGGTGACCGGCGGATGGGCGAACGCCATCAGGGAACTGTCGCCGGAATTGATCAGCGACATCCGCGTCGGAACCGATATACCGGCATCGCGGCAGGCGGCAAGCACCCGAGCGCCGTCTCATCGTCAATACAAAGGAAGGCCGTCACCGCGCCGGGTCCCGCCGCGAGATGACGCCGCAGGATCATAGGCGTGCTGCGTCCGGCACCCGAAGCGCGGCGTTCCTACCGTCACCAGGCGCTTGTCCAGAACATCGGGAGGGAACTCCCCGGCCAGACACGAACGCCAGGCGGCGATCTGGACCCGCGCGTTGCTGAGGCCGGGGTCGTCCGCGACCAGGGCGATCTCGCGTCGCCCGTGGGCGCGCAGGTGCGACACCGCCAGCCGGATCGCCTGCGCATCATCGGCCAGAACCGAGGGTATTCCCAGGCTGTCCAGGCGGTTCCCGATAAGTACGGCGCGTCCGTCCGCCTGCTGCATCACCTGCGCGAGCGCCCCGCGCAGGTCCTGCTCTTCCCGCCAGAACCAGCGAAGGCTCCCGGTTCTGGATCGCCCCCAGCGCGCCGCGCTCCTGATCCCGATTGAGCCGGATCACCTGGGGCCGCCAGCCCTGCTCCTCAGCCGCCTTCGCCCCGGCGCGCAGGAAATGCTTGATCACCGAAGCCTGGGAGGCGGAGCAGATGAGGTTCAGCGTCGTGGTCGTCAGCCGCTCATGGCTGTGACTGCGAACGTACGTCCCTTCGCGCGCACGCCGTTCCAGGAGATCCGCTTCCACGAGGTCGCTCACCGCCCGGCGGGCCGTCATGTAGCTGACGCCAAAGCGTTTGCCAGATCGCGTTCCGAGGGCAGACGGCGTCCCGCGGCAAACTCCCGGTGCGGATCGCCTGCGCAAGATTATCGCGAACCTGTAAATGCTTCTCCAAAGCGGATCAACCTGATATAATACTACTATATAGCAACGCCGCGGTGAATGTCAAGCCGGTCGCGCTGAAACCAATCTCAGGCAAGACGGTGCTATGCCTGATCTCAGAATTCAGGCATTTGCCGGAGTGATGCGCCACCCAATGGACAAGACCCCTGATTATTGAGGTGCAGCCATGCTTCTGCCAGGATTGGTGTCTGTCTCCTTCCGAGCCTCCTGCCCCGGGAGATCGTCTCTCGTCCGGCAGGGTGGGCTCGCCGGGATCGAGTGGGGCGGCGACGTCCATGTGCCGCACGGTGATCTCTGCGCGGGAAGTGCGCGTCCGTACGGAGGGAGGCGGGGCCTTGCCGTGGCGGCCTACGGTTCCTACTACCGCATCGGGCACAGCGAGCACGACGGCCTGTCCTTCGCGCGTGCTGGAGACAGCCCTCGCGCTCGGAGCGCCCCTCGTGCGCGTGTGGGCGGGGCAGCGTGGTTCTCGCGAAGCCGACGAGGAGTACCGGCGTCTGGCCGTCGCCGAGTCCGGGCGCATCGCGGATCTGGCCGCCGCCGCCGGGGTTCTCGTCGCTTACGAGTTCCACGCGGTACGCTCACCGACACCGCCGCGCGCGCCGCCTGCTGGAGGAGCGGCCCACCCCACCTGCGGACGCTCTGGCAGCCCCCGCCGGCGGCGACGTCCCCTCGCGCCAGGCCGGACTGCGGGAGATACTGCCGTGGCTCGCCAACGTGCACGCTTTCACTGGCAGGACCGTGTGCGCCGACCGCTGGCCGAAGGGTCCGAGGCATGGCGTGAGTACCTGGATACGATCGCCCCCGCTGCCATGACCGCTTTGTTCTGCTGGAGTTCGTCCAGGATGATGCGCCGGAAGCGTTTCTGCGGGACGCCCGCACGCTGCGCGCCTGGCTGCGGAGGCGACAGGCGATCAGGGCAACCCAGAATCCCGGGAGCGGGCAGGGTTGAAGGGCGCCCGGCCGGTACCATATGGTCATGGGTGAGAGCCGCAAAGGTGATGAGCTTTGCCGCCCTCACGCCCGAAGCGTCATCTGTGGCCACGCGCGGTATACAGGTGAGAAAAAGCGAGTGAAAGGAACAGCATCAACACGATGAGTACAGCAGGCACCGATCCGCGCGTGCGCCGCGCAGCCGACCCGGATTGTGTGGCAAGAAGGCAACGTCCACAACGCCGAGATCCTGCTGCGCAACGACTGGGGACAAGCTCTCGTGCAAGGCGCGCCCTGCTGCACTCTGCGCGGCCCCAATGCCGGCGTCCTGCTCGACTTCGGGCGCGAATTGCACGGCGGCGTGCAGGGTCACCGGCCCGCCCAAGGGCTATGGCCCGCTCGCGTGCGGCTGCGCTTTGGCGAATCGGTGAGCGAGGCGATGGGCGAGCCGCTCAACCATCACGCGCGCACGATTTCGAGTTCTCCTGCCGCTGATGGCCTCGCAGGAGTTCGGGCTCACCGGCTACCGCTTTTTACGATTGGATTTGCTCGACGACCTCGAACTGCCTCTGGTCGCCTGTCGTGCCATGACGCTGATGCGCGATCTGCCGCCAGTCGGCGCCTTCGCGTGTTCGGACGAGCGCCTCAACCGCATCTGGCAGACGGGCGCGGACACGGTACACCTGTGCCTGCAGGACTTCGTGTGGGACGGCATTAAGCGCGACCGTGCCGTGTGGATCGGCGACCTGCACCCCGAAACCGCCGTCATCAGCGCCGTGTGGGGCGCGCTCGACATCGTGCCGCAAAGCCTCGACTGGGCGCGCGATCACACGCCGCTGCCCACTTGGATGAACGGCATCGGCTCCTACTCGATGTGGTGGGTCATCCTCCAGAGCGACTGGTTCCTGGCGCACGGCGGCCGCGCTTATCTCGAAGCGCAGCGCGCGTACCTCACGGGGCTACTGCCCGTGCTGATCGAGCAGATCCAGCCGGACGGCACCGTAGAATGGCGCGGCTTTGAGTTCCTGGATTGGCCGTCGAGCGAAAACCGCGCCGCCGTGCGCGCCGGGTTGGTCGCGCTACTGGCGACGGCGCTGCGCGCCGGAGCCGAACTGTGCGCCGTGCTGGGCGAGGCATCGGCCCGCGAAGAAGCGCTGAACGCCGCTGCGCGCCTGCGAACCCCGCCGCTGCCGGTCGAGAGCAAGCAGGCGAGCGCGCTGCTGGCGCTGTCGGGCCTGTATGACGCGGCTCAGGTCAATGCGCAGTCGCTGGCGCGGGAACCGCTGCGCGGGCTCTCGACGTTTTATGGCTTCTACGTCCTACAGGCGCGGGCGGGCGCGGGCGACTTTCGGGGAAGTCTGGAAGTCATCCGTCGCTACTGGGGCGCGATGCTCGACCTGGGCGCGACGAGTTTCTGGGAAGATTTCGATCTTGAATGGGCCGAAAACGCCGGCCGCATTGACGAGCTGGTGCCCGCTGGCAAGAGCGACCTGCACGCTGAGCGCGGCGCCTACTGCTACAAGGGCCTGCGCCACAGCCTGTGTCACGGCTGGGCCTCCGGGCCGACGGCATGGCTGTCGGAACACGTGCTGGGAGTGCGCCCGCTCGAACCTGGCTGCGCGAAAGTCTTGGTCGCGCCACATCTGGAAGATCTGGAGTGGGTCGAGGGTGCCTATCCGACGCCGCACGGCGTATTGCAAGCGCGGCACGAGCGCTCGGCTTCGGGCGAGATCATCAGTCGTATCGAGGCGCCCCCAGAAGTGGAGGTGGTGCGCGAGGAAGCTCCGTAATCCACCGCTTTCGGGTTATCTCGTATCGGGCGTGAGGTCGGTGGGGGTGATCTCCAAATAGTACGTGGGGGGTGTCTGGGCCTTCGTGGTCTTTCCGTGGGGGTCCGGGTTCTGGGCGCGCCTGTCTCGCGGGTCTATCAGCTCGACCACCCGGCCCCGCTTCCCGTTCTCGATACGGCGCGTCGACTTCGTCGACAGGAGCGGGGCGCCGCCGGCGCTCTGCAGGCGCAGCTGCGTGGATAGCGTCACGGACCTGTCGCCATTGATCTTGGGCAGCACCTCGACCGCCCAGCCGTGCACGACGCCCCCGGTGTTATCGGTTTGCGTCACCGACACCCTGGCCGCCACGTTGTTCAGGGTCTGCGTCTCGGGAACGGCTATGGTCTTCTCTTCCCGTTTCCCGTCCGCTGTGGGCTCGACACGCACGAGGCGCATTTTGAGGCCGACGAGGCGCGGCTGCACGTCGAGCAGGCGGATGACCTCCTTCATCTGTGCCACGGCGGGGGCGGCGCCCCACACGGTCAGCGTCATGTCGCGGTCGTCCGCGGAAACCTGCTCGATGCCTTGCGGCAGGAGCGGCCCGGATTTGGCCTGCCCGGCCGCTGCGCCGGGCGTCCCCCTGGACAACATCTCCGCCATCCGGGATGGTTTCGTGAACCGCAGCGGGATCTTCTCGGTCACGACATTCTGGGCGAGCGCGGCGCCCGCCAGCGTGAGCACGGCGAGCGGCGTGGCAAAACGTTTCATCCTGTCCTCCTTTGCGGCCGGATCGAAGGTTGCGGTCACCGCCTTCTTTCTTGCCGGGGCGGCCCGACTCCTTCCCCCGGGCGGGCCGCCTTTTGTGTTACAATGTGCGAGTGAACTACGAAGAATCCGTCGGGTACATGTCCGGCCTGCTCCGGTTCGGGGAGCGGCTGGGGCGAGAGCGCCTCCTTGCGCTGCTGGCGCGTCTGGGCGACCCGCACCGGCGCCTGCGCTGCGTGCACGTGGCGGGGACCAACGGCAAGGGCTCCACGACGACGTTCGTCGCCTCGGTCCTGCAGGCCGCTGGCTACCGCGTGGGCGCGTACCTGTCCCCCTACGTGTTCGACCTGCGCGAGCGCATCCAGGTGGGCGGGGAGATGATCCCGCGCGCCGATTTCGCCCGCTGGGTGACGGCGATCCGCCCGCACATCGAGGCGGTCGCCGCCGACCCCGCCCTGGGCCAGACCACCGAGTTCGAGCTGAAAACCGCGGTCGCCTTCTGCTACTTCGCCGAGCAGGGCGTCGATTTCGCCGCAGTCGAGGTCGGCATCGGGGGGCGGCTGGACGCCACCAACGTCATCCCGGCGCCGCTCGCCGCCGTGATCACGCACATCGGCCTGGACCACACCAAGATCCTGGGCGACACCCTGGCCCAGATCGCGTCGGAGAAGGCGGGCATCCTGAAGCCGGGAACGGTCTGCGTCACCGCCGTGCCGCCCGGCGAAGCGCTGGACGTGATCGCCGCGCGGGCCGCCGAGCTCGGCTGTCCCCTGCGGCGCGTCGCGCCGGCCTCGGAGGGGGCGGAGGCTTTTGTCACCCACGCGAGCGGCCCGGGGGGCGCCGTGACGCTGACCCTGCCGGGGGGCGTCCTGCCCGATCTGAAGCTCAACTTGCGGGGGCCGTTCCAGGCGGGCAACGCGGCGGCGGCGGCGGCGGCGATCGAGGTGGCGCGGCAGCGTGGGGTGGAGGTCTCGTTCGACGCGCTGCGGGCGGGCCTGGAGGCAGCGGCGCTGCCGGGGCGGTTTCAGGTCGTGTGCGACGGGCACGGCGGCCGCCCGGCCCTGGTGCTGGACGGGGCGCATAACGAGGACGGCGCGCGGGTGCTGGCCCAAGCGTTGGACGCCACGTTCCCCGACCGGCGCCGGGTGTTCGTGGTCGGCATGAAAAAAGACCACGACGCGGAGCCGTTCCTGCGCCTCGTCGCCCCGCGCGCCGCGCGCGTGGTCGCGACGGCGCCCTCGTTCAAACCCCGGCCGGCAGCGGAGACGGCAGCGGCGGCGGAGGCGCTCGGGCTGACGGTGCAGGTGATCGAACCGGCGGCGGTCGCGATCGCCCGGACGTGGGAGGCGGCCCGAGGGGATGAGGTGGTGGTCGTCACCGGCTCGTTCTACACGGTGGGGGAGACGCCGCAGGCGCTGCGCGGGGCCTGGGCCCAGGCCGAGTCGTAGGCCAAAGAAAAAGCGGCGGGCACTGAGGCCCCGCCGCTTCCACTATAGCACGTGGAGAGAAAAGGAGATCACACCGTATAATACACCACGCGCCGCGTCGGAGTTCCCGAAATTTTTGCCGGCAAAGCGGTCCCCGCCGCGGCGGGGTCACGCGCCGGGCTCGTGCCGCGGGACTTCGTAGCTCCACAGGTCCCGGGCCAGCAGCGTGCCGGGGAACACGGCCCGCGCCTCGGCCAGCAGGTCCCCCATCCGCGAGCCGCCGTCGGACTCATAGCGCGGGCTGAAGTGCGTCAGCAGCAGCACCCGCACGCCCGCCTCCCGCGCCACCTCCGCCGCCATGACCGCGGTCGCGTGCCGCGCCCGCCGGGCCAGCGCCTCGTCCTCGTGCAGGTAAGTCGCTTCATGGATCAGCACGTCGGCGCCGCGGGCCAGCTCCACCGCGCTTCGCGTGTAGGTGGTGTCCCCGCAATAGACCACCTTGCGGCCCGGTCGGGGCGGGCCCACAAGCTCCGCCCCGCGGATCGTCCTGCCGTCCGCGAGGGTGATCGTCTCGCCGCTTTTGAGGCGAGCGTAAAGCGGCCCCTCGGGGATGCCGAGCGCCCGGGCCCGGTCCACGGCGAAGCGCCCCGGCTGCTCCTTTTCCTGCACGGCATAGCCGAAGGACGCCACACCGTGCGCGACGGGCGCGCAGACGACCCGCAGGTCCTCGTCCTGGTAGACCGCCCCCGGCGCGACGGTTTCCACCGAGAGGGGGTAGCCCAGATGCGTCTGGCTCACCTCGATCGCGCAGCGGGCGTACTCCGCGAGGCCGGGCGGCCCGTAAAGCGTGACCGGGGTGACGCCGCCGTCCTGCAGCGAGCGGCTGGCCAGCAGCCCGGGCAATCCGAACAGGTGGTCACCGTGCAGGTGGGTGAAGAAGACCTTCTCCAGCCGGCTCAGGCGCAGCGGCGAGCGCCCGATCTGGTGCTGGGTGCCCTCACCGCAGTCGAACAGCCAGAGCGCCCCCCGCGGGGGCAGCTGCAGGGCGATGCCGCTCACGTTGCGCGTCCGGCTGGGCGCGCCGGAGCTGGTGCCTAAAAAGGTGATCTTCATCTCCCCTACTTTATATCACGGCCCGGCGTTGACAGCCGGCAAAAATCGTGGTAGGATAGCAAGGAACAGGGGCGAATCAAGCGCACCCTGTTCTTTTTTGATGATTTGCGAGCAGGGCGGGGGTCGCCCGCCCGGAAAGTAACCCAATGGCGAACGTTCCGATAGCCAAGACGGCGCGCCGCGGCCCGTCGCTGGGCGGCATCACGGAGTACCTGCGCGGCGTGCGTGAGGAGCTCCGCAAGGCGACGTGGCCCACCCGCGCCGAGCTGATACGGCTCACGCAGGTCGTGCTGGCGGTGATCGCGATCGTGGCCGTGTACGTCGGCGCTCTGGACGCCGTCCTGTCCTGGATCACCCGCCGGATCGGGTTCGGGGCGTAGCAGAATCGGGTGGTATCTACTTCCATGCAGCGACATTGGTACGCGGTCCACACCTACTCCGGTCACGAGAACAAGGTCAAGACCAACATCGAGCGCCGGGCCGAGAGCATGAGCCTGAAGGATAAGATCTTCCGGATCCTCGTGCCCACCGACACCGAGATACGCAACCGCGCCGGTAAGAAGACCGAGGTCAAGCGCAAGGTCTTCCCCGGGTACGTGCTGATCGACATGGTCCTGGACGACGCGACGTGGTACCTGGTCAAGAGCACCACGGGCGTCACCGGTTTTGTTTCTTCGGGCAACAAGCCGGTCCCCCTCCAACGCGGCGAGGTGCAGGCCATCCTCGACGCCGTCGAGGGGGTCGCCCCCCGGCCCAAGACGACGTGGGAAAAGGGGCAGGTCGTGCGCGTCACCGCCGGGCCTTTCGCCGACTTCAGCGGCAAGATTGAGGACGTCAACGAGCATCGCGAAAAGCTGCGCGTTCTGATCTCCATCTTCGGCCGCGACACGCCCGTCGAGCTGGACTTCAACCAGGTCGAGAAGATCTGACCTCTCCCCCCGGCCCCCTCTCCGCTCCGGGGAAGGGGAGATTAGAGGGGGCAAGTCCGTAGGAGACAGCGGCCCGCTTTGCGGCAAACGTGTGGGGGCCCTGGCCTCGGCAGAGGGGTCTGTCGATACCACTACAAGGATTACTTTTTTGCAAAGAAAGTTGTGGGGTTCGAAAAGCTCAAGATCAACGCGGGCAAGGCGACGCCCGCGCCGCCCGTGGGCCCCGCGCTGGGCGGCTACGGCATCAACATGATGGAGTTCATCAAGGGCTACAACGAGCGCACCGCCCCGATGATCGGGTCGATCGTCCCGGTCGAGATCACGATCTACGACGACCGGTCGTTCACCTTCATCACCAAGACCCCGCCCGCCGCCGACCTGATCAAAAAGGCGCTGGGCGTCGCGGCCGGGTCGGGCACGCCCAACCGCACCAAGGTGGGCGCGCTGTCCCGCGACCAGCTGCGCCAGATCGCCGAAACCAAGCTGCCGGATCTGAACGCCAACGACATCGACGGCGCGATGCGGGTCATCGAGGGGACGGCCCGCTCGATGGGCGTCGACATCACCGGGTAAGGAGATTTAGAGATGCGCAAGCAAGATCGCAAGCACGTCGTTTCCAAGCGGTACAAGGCGGAAGCCGCCAAAGTGGACCCGAAGAAAGAGTACGAGCCTGTGGAAGCGCTGGAAGCGGTGAAGTCCACCGCGTCGACCAAGTTCGACGAGACCGTGGACGTCGCCGTGCGCCTGGGCGTGGACCCGCGCCAGGGCGACCAGGTGGTGCGCGGGACGACCGACCTGCCGCACGGCACGGGCAAGACCCAGAAGGTGGCCGTGTTCGCGCGGGGCGCGGCCGCCGAGGCCGCACAGGCGGCCGGGGCGGACACCGTGGGCGCGGAGGACCTGATCACCAAGATCCAGAACGGCTGGCGGGACTTCGACGTCCTCGTGGCCACGCCGGACATGATGCCGCTGGTCGGCCGGCTGGGCCGGACGCTGGGGCCGCGCATGCCCAACCCCAAGTCCGGGACGGTCACCCCCGACGTCGCCCGCGTCGTTTCGTCGATCAAGAAGGCGACCCGGGTCCAGTACCGCGTCGAGAAGGCGGGGATCGTCCACGCGCCGATCGGCAAGGTGTCCTTCCCGACGGACCAGCTCCTGGAAAACCTCAACGTGATGATCGGCACCCTGGTGAAGGCCAAGCCGGCCACGTCCAAGGGGCGCTACCTGCGCAAGATCACGATCTCGTCCAGCATGGGCCCGGGCGTGGACATCGATGCGCAGCGCGCCCAGGCGAGCATGGAAAGGTAATCTCTGCCTTAGCCCCCTCCCCGTGCCGGGGAGGGGGACTGATAACGCCCTTGCTACGCAACCGCCGCATCGTTCTGCTCTTCGCCGCCCTTTCCCTTTGGCTCACCGGTTCCGCGCAGGCCGCGCCGCGCAGGACCAAGCTCGTCGTCTGGGGGCTGCAATCCGGCAGGGAGACGGCCGGGCTCGATGCGCAGGTGGCCGAGTTCGAGCGGCGCAACCCTGACGTCGACGTTTCGCTGCTTTCCATGGGCGCGGGCGCGATGAACCCGCAGAAGCTCATGACCTCGATCGTGGGCGGCGTGCCGCCCGACGTGATCCACCAGGACCGCTTCACCATCGGCGACTGGGCGTCGCGGGGCACGTTCCAGCCCCTGGACCGGTTCCTCCGGGCCCAGGAAGACGACCCGGGCGCGATCCGGGAAGGGAACTACTACCCCGCCGCCTGGAAAGAGGCCGTCTACCAGGGTAAGGTCTACGCCATCCCCACCGGCATCGACGGCCGGCTCCTGTTCTACAACCGCGACATCTTCCGCGAGGCGGGGCTGGATCCCGACCGCCCCCCGCGCACCTGGGACGAGCTGAAGGACTACGCGAAGCGGCTGACCCGGCTCAACCCTGACGGGACGTACCAGCGGATCGGCTTCATCCCCAACTACGGCAACTCGTGGCTCTACCTGTATTCGTGGCAGAACGGCGGGGAGTTCCTGAGCCCGGACGGCCGCACCTGCACCCTGGACAACCCGCACACCGTCCGGGCGCTGCAGTACATGACGGACGTCTACGACGCGCTCGGCGGCTTCGACAAGGTGTCCGTCTTCCAGAGCGGCTTCCAGACCGACGAGCAGGATCCGTTCTATACCGGCAAGATCGGCATGGTGATCCACGGGTCGTGGGTCCTGCCGCGCATCGCGCGCTTCGCCCCCAGCCTGGACTTCGCCGTCGCGCCCGCGCCCGTGCCCGCCGGGCGGCTCCAGGGCGAAGAACGTTTCCGGGGCGAGCCGCCCTACATCACCTGGGTCGGCGGCTTCTCCTTCGCCATCCCCGTGGGCGCGCGCCACCCCGACGCGGCGTGGCGCTTCATCCGGTGGATGACTTCGGAGCAGTCCTACGTCCTCCAGAACCGGGCGCAGAAAAAATACAACGAGGAGAAGGGGCGCCCCTTCGTCTTCACCCTCACCGCCAACCGCAAGGTCAACGACGTGCTGCTGCGCACGTTCCCGCCCGAAAGCCCGCGGCTTTACGCCGCGCAAAAGGCGTTCATGGACATACTGCCCGCGGGCAAGTACCGGCCCGTCACCTTCATCGGGCAGACGCTCTGGGACGCGCACGTCCGCGCCTTCGAGCGGGCGAGCGCACACGCGCAGACGCCGCAGGCGGCCCTGGGCGAGCAGCGGGCCCTGGTGCAGAAGGCCCTCGACAAGGCGTTCGCCCGCGAGGAGCTGCCGTTCTTCTCCTTCACCGGGCCCGTGACCCTTCTGGGCGCGGCGCTTCTCCTGGGCCTCGTCTTCGCCCCGACCTGCATCCGCCGCCAGCTCGGCGACTCGCGCATGGCAAAGCGCGAGGCCGTCGCGGGCTACCTGATGGTGGCCCCGTGGCTGTTCGGCTTTCTGCTGCTGACCGCCGGGCCGATCCTGGTGTCGATCCTGTTCGCGTTTTGCGACTACGACGTGCTCCACCCGCCGCGCTACGTCGGGATGGCCAACTTCCACACGCTCTTCACCGACGACCGCGAGCTCGTCGGCAAGGCGCTGTACAACGTGGCGTTCCTTTCCGTCGTCGGCATCCCGCTCGGGATCGCGACGGGTCTGTCCATCGCCCTCCTGCTCAACATGAAAGTCAAGGGCATGGCATGGTACCGGACCGCGTTCTACATCCCGTCCATCGTCCCCGCCGTCGCCTCGGCCGTGTTGTGGGCGTGGCTCCTGGCGGGGGACCCGAACAAGGGGCTGCTCAACGCGCTGTGGAAGTCCACCCTCACCGAGTGGTTCGGCTGGCTGCCGCCGGGCTGGTTCGGGGTCCCGGAGTGGGCCCGGCAGGGCCTGATCCTGCAGGGGCTCTGGGGCGCGGGCGGCGGGATGATCCTGTGGCTGGCCGGCCTGCAGGGCGTGCCGCAGAGCCTGTACGAGGCCGCACAGATCGACGGGGCCCGGGGTTGGGGGCGGTTCCGGCACGTCACCCTGCCGATGCTCTCGCCCTACATCTTCTTCCAGCTGGTCATGGGCACGATCCACGCCGTGCAGGAGTTCGACCGCGTGTATGTGCTGGGCGGCGGCAACGGCAGCGCCGGGCCGCTCGACTCGCTGCTGGTCCCGGTCCTGTACCTGTTCAACAACGCTTTCCGCTACTTCCGGATGGGCTACGCGAGCGCCATCGCCTGGGTGCTTTTCGTCATCATCCTGGCGCTCACCCTGCTGCAATGGCAGGCGCAGAAGTACTGGGTGCACTACGAGGCGGACCGGAAATGACCGCCTTCGCCTGGCTCGTCGCCCTCGTCCTCGGCCTGGTCGCCGCCGCGTACCTGGCGGGCGCCGTGATCGCCTCGGCGCGCGCTCTGCGGCCGGGGATGGTCGGCCTGAGCGCCGTCCTTGCCGCCGGTTTCGGGGCCGCCGCCTTTGGCACAGGCGACCCTTATGTTGTCGCGCTGTCGGCGCTCGGCGCGGGTCTCGGCGCGGCGAGCATCGTGCGGCGCGTGTCGCGCAACGGGGCGCACGCGGCCCGTACCGTGAAGCTGTCCGCGGCGCATCTGGCCCTGCTCGCCGGGTCGTTCCTGTTCCTGATCCCCTTCGCCTGGCTGCTGTCCACGTCGCTCAAGACGGACGAAGAGATGGCCGTCTTCCCGCCCGTCTGGGTCCCGACGCAGCAGGCGACGACCGGGGCCGTGAAAAACGCGGAGGGCCGGCCGGCGGGACTTTCGTGGTGGCGGCCTGGGGGAGTCCGGGTGCGGGTGGCCGAGATCGCCGACCTGCCGTCGGGTCAGGTGCGGGTGCGGGGGATCGCGCCGGCCGCGTACGAGGGGCAGATCTTCGTCGCCGAGCGCAAGGATCTGGCGAAAATCCGCCGGGTCGCGCCGCGCTGGGAGAACTATCCCGAGGCGCTCGAGTACCTGCCGGCCGAAACCTTTTACGGCCTCCGTTTCCTGCTGAACACCCTGTTCCTGACCCTGATGACCGTGGCGGGCACCCTGCTCTCGTCGTCGCTGGTGGCCTACTCGTTCGCGCGCCTGCGCTGGCCCGGCAAGAACCTGCTGTTCGTGGTCTTGCTTTCCACCATGATGATCCCCGGCGCCGTGACCATGATGCCGCAGTTTTTGATCTACCGCGGCCTGGGCTGGATCGACACGCTGCGGCCGCTCTGGGTGCCCGCGTTCTTCGGGTCCGCGTTCAATATCTTCCTTTTGCGCCAGTTCTTCCTCTCGATCCCGACCGAGCTGGAGGACGCCGCCAAGATCGACGGCTGCGGGCCGCTGGGCGTCTACTGGCGCGTGATGCTGCCCCTGGTCAAGCCGGCCCTGGCGGCGATCGCCATCATGGCCGTGCTGGGCGCCTGGAACAACTTCCAGGGCCCGCTCATCTATCTCTCCTCGCCCGAGAAGATGCCGCTGGCCTACGCCCTGCAGCTCTACCAGCAGCAGAACAGCGGCGAGCCGGGCCTCCTGATGGCCGCCTCGACCCTGGTCGTCCTGCCGATCATCGTGTTGTTCTTCTTCACCCAGCGCTATTTCATCGAGGGCGTGTCGCTGACGGGCCTGGGCGGCCGCTGACGATCGCCAGAGCAGACGGTTGGGACCATGGTGGATACTGGCTTCAACGGAACGCTGCTCTTGCCGCCCACCATCGTGTCCGCATGCGTCGGGCGAGGAAGGCGTAGAACGGCGTGACGATGTCCTGCCGACGCAGGACGCCGGCGATGATGATAACGTCCTGTGCCCGGCATAGCAGGAGGGCCGGCGAACTTGCCGGCCCTCCGTCCTCTTTCACCGCGTTGCCGGATGCTGGCGGGGTTACGCCTTTTGAGGGCTGTCGGCGCGCAGGAAGCTGTACGTGACGAGCTGGCCCAGGTGGTAGTACTCGTGGCGCGCCACCCGGCGCAGCAGCTCCTCAGGCTCGATCACGCTCGCGCCGTCGAAGTGCTGCTGCCACTCTTGCGGTATCGGGATCGGCGTTTCTAACTCCTCCTCGGTGCAGCCGCTCAGGTACGCCAGCGTCTCGGCTCGGACCGCCTCCAGTGAGGACAGGGTGGCTTCGGCGCTCTCCTTGTCCAACGCCTGCGAGGTCGCCTCCCAGTCCGGCAGATCCCGGTGCGTCACCCAGCGGCGGCTCAGCTCCTCCATCGTGCCGATTTCCTGCAGCAGCTGCTTGCAGCTCCTCATGTGCGGGCGCGGCGCCCAGTCGAACCCCTCGGGCGCGAGTTCTTTGACCACCTGGGCCAGCTCGGTGCGGATCTCGTCCAGGTCGTGGCGCAGGCGCTCGGCGTGCGGTCGTCCCACTACTTGTTGCATGGCTGCTCTCCTCCTGTGGCATTCATACTTAAGTTTGCCTGCAATTGGTTCACCGGAGCCGCCCACGATTCCTGCTCGTCCTCCTCCACTTTCACCAAAAAGATTTCGCCCGCGTCCGGGAACTCCTACGGGGATCCTAAGAAGCTCGACATTGACGTTATCCTCGCGGCGCAGGCCCTGACCGAGGGAAGTCGGATTTGTCGCGGCGCTTGTCTTGCCGAAGCGGCGCCGGCCGAGAGGCCAACAAATCTCGGGAAGCGCCCCTACAGGCTCAGGTTCTTTGCCACGGCTCGGTCGAGCAGGTCGCGCATCTGCAGCACGATGTTGTCCCAGGTCTGCGCCCGGGCGTGGCGCTCCCCCGCCGCAAGCCGCTCCGCGTTATCCCCGGATAAAGCGGCCTCGCAGGCACGCACGAACTCGTGGGGCGTGTGCGCGATCCGGGCGGCGTCGGTGTAGTGGTCCACAATGTCCTGGATCGGCGTCGAGACCACCGGCCTTCGGGCCGCGAAGTACTCCAGCGTCTTCGTCGGCGAAAGATACCGCGTCGCGTCCGAGAGCGCGAACGGCACCAGGGCCACGTCGCACCCCTTCAGGTAACCGGGCAGGTCGCCGTAGCCGCGCTGTCCGAG
>JAUJNC010000089.1 GCA_030446525.1 Armatimonadaceae bacterium | reverse complement strand
GGTCCCCCTGCAGCCGCAGGGGCTGGTGATCGTCACCGGGCCGACGGGGTCGGGCAAGAGCACGACGCTGGCCGCCCTGGTCGAGCGCGTCAACGAGGAGCGGCGCGCCAGCATCGTCACCATCGAGGATCCGATCGAGTACGTCTTCGAGGATAAGAACTCGGTCGTCTACCAGCGCGAGGTCGGCTCGGACACCAAGTCGTTCGCGACGGCCCTGCGCAGCGTCATGCGCCAGACGCCGGACGTGATTGTGATCGGCGAGATGCGCGACGTCGACACCATGCGCGTCGCGCTTTCCGCCGCCGAGATCGGGCACCTGGTGATCACCACCCTGCACACCATGTCGGCGGTGGGGACGGTGGACCGGATCCTGAACGCCTTCCCGCCGCACGAGCGCGACCAGGTGCGCGACCAGCTGGCGCAGACGCTCTCCTGCGTGGTGTCGCAGCGGCTGGCGCACCGGGCCAACGGCATGGGGCGCGTGCCGGCCGTCGAGGTGATGACCGGCTCGCCGACCATCAAAAAGCAGATCGAGGAGGGCGAGACGGGGGAGCTGTACACGTCCATCCGCGAGGGCGCCCACTTCGGCATGAACACCCTCAACCAGTCGCTCCAGGCGCTCCACCAGAGCAAAACGATCACGATGGACGAGGCGCTGGCGGTCACGAACAACCCCACCGAGCTGCGGCACATGCTGCGCTCCTCGTCCCGCTCGTAGCCGGCGCCCGTTCTGCCGCTCGCGCCCCGTTAGCGCGGGGGCTCGCCGCCCAGCAGGCGACGCGCGCCCCAGACAGCCAGCCCGGCCAGGAGCAGCACGGACGGCCGCAGCAGCAAACCGCCGGACCGGCCGCCGCCGGCGCGGCCGCGGGAGCCGGCCGCCGTCCGGTTCACGGCGCTGGCGGCGAGCCGGGGGATCAGGCGCTGCAGCCGCTCGGCGGCCTGCTGTTCCTCGCCGATCAGGGTGCCTGCCAGGCGCGCCGTCTCCTTGTCGCCGATGGCCTCCGCGTATGCCCGGAGCGACGTGTACATCCCGATCTCGAAGTGCTCGAGCGAGTACGCCTTGATGACGTCCTGGGTCTGTTTGTCTTCCTTGTCGTGGAAGGCGTTGACCAGCTGGCTGCCCTTGGCGAGGGCCGTGTCGACCAGGCCTTTGCCGGCGGCCTTGCCGCCGCCCAGCTCGCGGATGCGGGTTTCGAGCCGGCTGATCTGCGTCCGCGTGACCCGGGCGTGGTCATCGACGGCACGGCGCACGTCCGGGTCGTCGGCCTCCCTGGCGATGTCCTTGAGGGCGGCCAGCCCGCCCTCCTCGGCCGCGTGCGCGTCGTTGAGGTAGCGGACCAGTCGTTCCTTCCTGTCCTCGGTTGCCATATCTGTTTCCTTGTAGGGCGTGTCGCCCGGCACGAGCGCCTCCCCGGGCAGCCCGCCGAGCTGGTCGAGCGCCGCGCGGATGATGTCGGGCGCGGGCGTGCCCCCGACACGCCCCCGGCGTCTACCACGACCTCTTCGCTCGCGAACATAGCAGTGATACCCCGGGGCGCGGATACGAAACCTTGCCGAGGCGCCGGTGCCGCAGCCGCTCCCCGCCGCCTTCGCATCCGCGGGGCAGGGTGCGTAGGCAAAAAAGGCCCCCGGCGGGTGCCGGGGGCCTGCGGTCTTCTCGGAAGAAGGTCGTTAGAATTTCACCGAGAACTGCGCCGCCGCGACGCCGCCGTCGCCGGCCAGCGGGCTGAAGCCGCCGGCGCCCCTGTCACTGTAGTCCACGATCTGGTACAGGAGCTTGAACGAAGTATCCGGGCTAAAGGAGAAGCCGTAGCCGATGTTGTAGAAGATCGACCTCGGTTCCGCCGTCGTCCCGGCGATCTCGTACTCCGTCCACTCCACGCCCAGATCCACCGCCGAGACCGAGGTCAGGCCGTACTTCAGACCCGCCCGGTAGTTGGTGATCCCGTTGTCTTCACTTAGCGCCCCGTCGCCGGTCGCTTCGTAGAAGTGTCCCTCGCCCGCCAGGGTCAGGCCCCCGCCCAGCGCGTAGGACGCGCGGACGAACGGCCCCTTGATGTCCACCGGGTTGGTCCAGGTGTCGATCTTGCCCCAGTAGCCCGGAGCGGCGAAGAACGGCGCGGTATGGCGGTAGCCCGCGCCCACGTTCACCGCCCCGAACGAGGACCTGGCCGCCGCTTCCCAGGCGTACGTATCGTCGTCGCGCACCGTGTTGGTGTCGCCGCCGGTTTCGCCCGCCGCGGTCCGTGTATTGGACACGTTATAAGAACCCGTCAGGCCGATGCCCGAGAAGTTGGCGTTGATGTCCGCGCCGTACACGAACACGCGGTCATAGGTGGCGCTCAGACCCGCATCCGGGGCCGGAGTCGGCTGGCCGCCCGCGGCCAGGAAGGTCAGGCCGATCGTGCCGAAGGACGAGGCGCCGAACGTCGCGCGCGCCGGCGAGGTTCTCGATCGGCATCGCCAGGTTATCCTCGGCCGGTTCCGGTCGATCAGCGACTTCCGCGGCCGCACGAAACCGCCGGACCCCGCGAACGGGCGCGGCCCGCGCCCGCGAACAGGGCGGCGTCGGGGGAGTCCACCTCCCCGGTGACATTGGACACGAACTTGATCGGGTCGACCTTGGCCGCGAACGCGGTCACGCCGATCGGACCGATCTTGAACGTGCCCCGGGCGCCGTCCACCGGGATGTCGCCGAGGTCCGTCTTGTTGTTGAAGAAGTACGAATCCACGTCGATCAGCCGGAGTGTGTAGGGCGTGAACTGGATGGGGATGCGGCCCACGGCCAGGCTGACGCCGCCGATACCCGGCAGCTGGATCGGCGCCTCGACCATTAGCTTGTAGACCGTCTGCTCCTGGGCCTGGTTGACCCTGCCCGGTGTACCCGGATCGAACGGGTTGTCGGAGCGCGAGCCGCGGAACGAGGCGATGCTGTTCAAGAACGGCAGGTAGTTGCCGAAGTTCAGCACGGCCTCGGCGGTGGCGGTCTCGGACAGGCGGGCCCGGATGTTCAGGTCGATGTCGTGGAGCACCCGGGTGTCCGAGAGCAGGCTGCCGCGCGACCCCGGCCCGCCCGTGACGTATTGGCCGTCGGCGTCCACGACGGCGGAGGTGCCCCCACCCCGGCGGTTGTTTCCGCGCACCATCAGGTTGGCGGCGCCCCCGATCCGGACGCGCCGGAACTCGTTCTCCAGGAACGTCACGCGGCCTTCCAGGCCGTCCAGCCGGCGCCGGACCGCGTCCACCTCCACGCCCAGCGTGGTGAGCTCGGTCTGGAACTCGGTCACCAGGCGCCGGAGGGTGTCCACGTCCTCCTGCTTGGCGAAACCGGCCATGTCACGCCGGATGCCCGCGATGGCCTCGTCCAGCTGCTGTTTGGTGGCGAGATTACCCAGATCCGCTTTGGTGGCGAACTGGTTGGCGTCGGGGATCTTGTCCAGCAGGCGGGCGATGGCGACCGCGAACTCGTAGCGCGTCATGGCCCGCTTCCCGCCGTACGTGCCGTCGGGGTACCCGATGACGATGCCCTGATCCTGGAGCCTGTCCACTGAGGCGTACGCCCAGTGATCCGTCGGCACGTCCGCGAACGGGCCGCCGCCGGCACCGCCAGCGCCGCCGGCACCAGCGGCGCCGCCAGCACCAGCGGCGCCGCCGGCCTGCGCGAACGCAGGACTGACAGCCAGCCCGAGGGCAGAGACGGCTGCGGCGCTCGCAAATAGCGAGGCTTTCTTCATCTGCTTCTCCTCCTTCAGAGAATGCGACATTGCGTCGCGCGCTCCGTCGAGGTACACGCCCCGCGGCCCCCGCGCCCGCCCGCGGATGGCGCCGAGACCCCGCCGCCGGTCACCCTTCGGGTGACGCCGCCGGTTTCGGAGGAAGTATCCTTGTTCCCTTCCCCGTCCCGCCGGCGTTTCCTTTGGCCTGGTCCGACCCGCATCGCGAGTGTCCGCGTTTGCCGGAAGCGTTGAACCCGTCTGTGAGCGTATCGCCCCGTTGAAGATGCACCGGATCGTAGCGCGCGAAGCGTCTACCTCCTGGAGCACGGGGCGACATTTTATGATAGCGGAAAGGCGTGCCCCTGGCCGGGCCGTGCCGCTTTTACCGCGTGTCAAACCTGAGCCACCAAATCTTCCCGGCCGATTTACCGTGTTTTTTCGGCGTTCAGCTTGCTGTGACAAGAATCAGAGGGAGAAAGTTTCAGAAAAGTCGCGTATCGGCCCGAAAAAAATGTGATGCGGATTTCAGCCCTTGTAAGGGAAGGTGTAGCGGGCTTCGCCGGCGAACAGAAACCCGCGCCGGGCGGCGAGCGAGACTTCGCGCCCGAAAAACGCGTTCAGCCAGTACCGCACCACGTCGTCGTCCAGGGTGCCGCCCTCGGCGTCGGCGATGCCCAGCTCGTAGGACCAGATGCCGGTGCGGGTGTCGGAGTCGAGGGTGAAGGTCAGGATGACGTTGCCCACCCGCCGCCGGTACCGCTCGCGGTCCACCGACCCGAACGGGAGCACGCCCGCGAGCGTGAGCGGCTCGTTGCGGGCCACGGTCCACATCTCCTCGACGATCTGCCTGTCTGTGGTCTCCGGCATCGGCTGCGGTGTGCTACGTCCCGGCGGCGGGCTCCTGCCTTGACGAACCCCTTTCCCGGTGCTAAACTACCGCTTAAAATCCTGGGGTTAAACCTGGCCAGTCAACATCTACTCCACCGCCCTTGTCCCGGGGCTTTGCGTCCTCAGCCTGGCTGCCGACGCCCGCGCGGGCGCCGAGCAGCGAGAACCGGGCAGCTATGACGTGCGTGAGTTCGGCGCGTAGGGGGGCGGCAAAACGGGCGCCTATCAAAGGGCGCTCGATGCGGCGGGCCAAGGAGGCCGGGGGATTGTCCGCGCTGGTGCGCGGCTGCGAGTTCCGGGAAAACAAGCCCCAGATCGAACTGGGCGAGGCCGTCCGCCGCGCCGCGATCTCGGGCAACATCCTCACCGGCCCGCATCACCAACCGCAGCAAAGGCAGTGTCCAGATCAGCGGCAACGCCAGCGACGAGTGAAAGACGCGGGTTGAAAACCCGCGTATTGTATCCCTTGCCATTTCGCCCGGGCTGTAGTAGAATGCGAACAATTCGATTTTTACCCTAGGGTTTTTCCGGACGAAGATGTCTTCCGCACGCTGGAAAAAGATAGCGGACGCGGTCGGCGCCGAGATCGAGAGCGGGCAGCTCCGGGTCGGCGACCGCCTGCCTTCGGAAAGCGAGCTGGCGGCCCGGTGGGGCGTGTGCCGCATGACGGCCCACCGGGCTATGCAGGAGCTGCAGCGGCAGGGCCGGATCACGCGGTAGCGCCGGCGGGGCAGCATAGTGGCCGACCCACAGGCGAAGCGCACCGGCTTCGTCGCGCTGCTGTTTTTCCACACCAACGACTTCCCCCAGGCGGACTACATCCACGGCATCCGCGCCGCCCTGCCCGACGAGTACCACCTGCTGCTTTGCGACACGCACGACGACCCCCTGCGCGAGGCGCAGTACCTGCGCCGGATGCAGAAAGAGGCGGATGGCATCCTTTGCTACCCGACGTGTGCGGCGCAGAACACGCCGCTGATGCGCCGCCTGATCGAGACGGGGACGCCCGTGGTCTGCGTGGACCGCGTCCCGGAGGGTTTGGACGCCGATGCCGTGGTCACCGACAACTACGGCTCGAGCCTGGACGCTTTGCGCGCTCTGCTCCGGCGTGGTCATCGCCGCATCGCGCACTTCACGGAACGCAACCTGCACATCTCCTCGGTACGCGAGCGCTGCGAGGCGTACCGGCACGTGATGCGGGACGTAGGGGAGCCGGATCCGGGCCGCTGGGCGCGGCTGTTCCCCCCCGGCCTGGGGCGCGATTTCGACCAGATGGTGCAAACCGTGCACGACGCCCTGTTCACCCTGCTCCACCAGCCCGAGCCGCCCACCGCGGTGTTCTGTCTGGAGGACTACTACATGGCGGCGGTGCTGGAAGCGTGCGATCGGTTAAACGTCCCCATACCGGGGCGGCTGGAGGTGGTCAGCTTCAGCGACTGCCCCCCGATGCTGTTCCGCCGCTCGCGTACCGTCCATCGGATCGTGCAGCGGGCGCACGAGATGGGGCGGATGGCGGCGGACCGCCTGCAAAGACGCCTCCACGGTGCGGCGATGCCCGCGCAGGTTCTGCGCGTCCCGGCACAGTTTCATGCGGCGGAGACGACGGCGTCTTCGGCACCCACATGACCAGAAGGAGGCCTGGCGCCATGTCCAAAGATTGTCATCGCCCCCGGGCACCCAAAGGGTGCCCGGGCTTCACGCTGATCGAGCTGCTCGTCGTGATCGCCATCATAGCGGTCCTCGCCGCCATCCTTTTTCCCGTCTTCGCCCAGGCCCGGGAGAAGGCACGGCAGGCGGCCTGCGCCAGCGGGGTTCGACAGGTAGGGCTGGCTTTTAACATGTATCTTCAAGATTATGACGAGGTCACGCCGCAGATATGGTATGGTCCGTCATCCACACAACAGATCTACACGTGGATGGATGCGCTGCTTCCTTACGTCAAAAGCGCAAACTTCTTTTCCGCGTGTCCGTCCAAAGACTTCCCCGACTGGACGCCAAGCCCGATGATTCCGGGGCAGCCATCGCGCGACAACGTCGCCTTCACCGGAAACTCCCTTTATGCTTCCATGAGCGACGCCGCCGATGGTCAGGCGGCGACCCCCCGATGCGTGAGTCGGGCGTCGCCTATGCCGCGTTCGCGGTGCCCGCCGATACGCTGCTGTTCGGGGACGGCACGGGCTACTATATCGCTTACAGCAGCAACAAGTCAGATATCGCCGCGGAGTTGACCGCCCCGTACCCTTCCGGACTGAAGTTCTCGAACATCGGCCGGAGCAATTCGCGCGCCACGCGCTTCGCCGGGCGTCACTCGGACGGGGCCAACTGGGCTTTCGCGGACGGACACACGAAGTGGATGAAGATGAGCAACGTGGCCAGGACGAACCGCAACGGCGTTATGTACCTGTTCACCATCGAAGACGATCAGAACCTGTGATCTGTCGCAGCCAAACCTTCGTCCCACGAGGGGAGAGAGGAACATGACCGTAGACAAGGCGCAGCCGTTTCGCTTCGTGCTGCTGGGGGACCTGCACTTCGACCGGCTGGAGCATCACGACATGGGGTGGCTCGCGCGCGAAAAGCCGAACGACGTGCGCCAGGTGCAGAACTACAGCCGCATCACCCGCGAGGTCCTGCCGGGGCTGTTTCGCGAACTGCGCGAGCAGATCACGGCCGGCAAGGATGTGGCGTTCGCCGCGCACATCGGCGATCTCGTCGAGGGCCTGTGCGGCACGCCCCCGCTGGCGCGCCGGCACTGCCAGGACGCCGTCCGCTTCGTGCGCGAGGCCGACCTGGGGCTGCCGTTCCTGTTCGCCAAGGGCAACCACGACATCACCGGGCCGGGCGCGGTCGAGGCGTTCGACGAGGTCCTGCTGCCGTTCCTCGGGGAGCAGGCGCGCGCCCAGCTCGCGTCGGCGTCCTTCACCGCGCGGCAGGGCGACGCCCTGTTCGCGTACTTCGACGCTTACAGCCCCGACAGCCTGTCCTGGCTGGAGCAGGTCCTGGCCAAGCGGGCGGAGCGGCACCTGTTCGTCCTGATCCACCCGCCCGTCGTGCCGTACGGCGCGCGCGCGCTGTGGCACCTCTACGCCCGCCCGCAGGAGCAAAAGGAGCGCAAGCGCCTCCTGAACCTGCTGGGCAAGCACCGGGCCATCGTGCTGTCCGGACACCTGCACAAAAACGGGGTGGTCGTGCGTGACACCGAGCAGGGGCCGTTCGTCCAGCTCGCGGTCAACAGCGTGATTCCCTCCGTGGACAGCAGGCCCCGGGACGAGGTGCGCGGCGTCAAAAACTACGGCCCGGACCTGGTGCGGCTGGAGCCGAAGTACCAGCCCGAAACCGAACCGGAGCGGCGCGAGGCGCTGCGGGCCGAAGCGCCGTTCGTCCGGCACTACGAATACGCCGACGCCCCGGGCTATGCCGTCGTCCGCGTCGAAGGGGCGGTCGTCCGGGCGGACCTGTACGCCGGGCTGGGGCGGCGGCTTTGGAAGACAATCCCTTTGTCCGATCTGGTGCCGGGCAAAAGTCCGGTACAATAAAAAGAAACCGCCTTTCCGGAGTGAACGCCCGATGTCGCTGTCTCGTTTACTGACCCTTACCCCGTTTTGCGCCGGTTTGACCCTCCTCGGCGCGTGCGGCGGGGCGCCCCGCACCCTGGCCGATCCCGCGGTACAGGCGAGCGCGGCGGGCCGCACCTCCACCGACCAGGGCGCGCCGCCCGCCGTCGCGACGCCGGACGGAGCCTTTCTGGTCAAGCCCTATCTGCAGCTCGGGGACGCGCCCGCTGTGGGGGCGGCCGAGCGCATGACGCTGCTGTGGCACGCGGGCGACGAGGACGCGCCCTGGTCGGTGGAGGTGCGGCCCGCCGCGACCCAGGCGGCGGGCCAGACCGCGGGCGACGGCGGCTGGCGGAAGGCGGACGCGCCGGCCATGCGCCGCGTCGCCGTGCCCGGCATCGAGCCGCACCGCGTTTGGAGCGCGACCCTCACCGGTCTCGCGCCCGGCACGGAGTTCGACTACCGCGTGCTGAAGGCGGGCAAGCCCGTATTCGCGGCGCGCGCCCGCGCCCGCAAGGGCCCGGGCCAGCCGTACCGCTTCGTGGTCTTCGGCGATTGCGCGGCGGGCACGGACGATCAAAAGGCGGTGGCCTACCAGACGTACCTGGCGAAGCCGGACTTCGTCTTTATCACCGGCGACATCGTGTACAGCAACGGCCGCATCTCCGAGTACCGGACGAAATATTTCCCCGTCTACAACGCGGACCAGCCGTCGGCGGACGCGGGCGCGCCCCTGCTTCGCTCCACCCTGTTCGTGGCCGCGCCGGGCAACCACGACATCCTGAACCGCGACCTGGACAAGTTCCCGGACGGGCTTGCCTACTTCCTGTACTGGTCCCAGCCGCGGAACGGCCCCCTGACCGGCGTGGGCGCGCCCAGCACCCCCACCCTGTCCGGGGCGGAGGCCAGCCAGAAGGCGTTCCTCCAGGCCGCCGGCAGCAGCTACCCGCGCACAGCCAATTTCTCCTTCGATTACGCGGGCGCGCACTGGACGGTCCTGGACGCGAACCCGTACGTGGACTGGACCGATCCCGCGCTGCGGGCCTGGGTGGAGAAGGATCTGGCGGCGGCGAAGAACGCGACCTGGCGGTTCGTGGGGTTCCATCATCCGGGCTTCAACTCGTCCAAAACGCACTTCAACTACCAGAAGATGCGCCTGCTCTCCGACGTCTTCGAGAAGGGAAAGGTGGACCTTGTCTTCACCGGGCATGTCCACAACTACCAGCGCACGTTCCCCCTGCACTTCGCGGCGAAAAAGGGGGAGAACGGCAAGTGGGAGGACGAGCAGAACCGCGTCGCCGGGGATTGGACGCTGGACAAAACCTTCGACGGCAAAGAGAAAACCAGGCCGGCCGGCGTCATCTACCTCGTGACCGGCGCGGGCGGCGCGAGGCTGTACAACCCGGAGCAGCAGGCCGACCCCGCCTCCTGGCAGGAGTTCACGCACAAGTACGTCGCCGAAACCCACTCGCTCACCGTCGTGGACGTGGACGGCAAGACGCTGAAGGTGCGCCAGATCTCGGACGCGGGCAAAGAGCTGGACCGCTTCACGGTGACCAAGTAACATCACTCCGAAGGAAAGCTTCGCCACCGCCCGCGACATGCCCACCTTAGCCTAACGACTCTGCGCCTGTCATCGCCCGCCCGGGCGAGCGCTGACAGGCAAGACTATCCAGGGCACGTACCAGGTTCTCCGCACTATCCCGCAACCCGTATCTTGACGGACTCATAATTGCATATTATAATGATTCCTATATAAATCGATATAGGTTGCAGTTATACTATCTTCCAGGAGATTCGGCTCGTGTTATTTCAACGAAATTGCAGATTCTCCCACAAGGAGACATCCCTTTTTCTTGCGAAAGCCCTTGTAACAAGAAGCACTGTTGCAAGCGAGGGTGATGATGATGGTCGCACACCCGTTGCCTCGTGTGTCTTGTGGTCTCTTATCGCTACACCCGGCATGCCCGCACGGATGCCCTGCCACGCAGACCTTCTTTAAAGACAGCGTGCGCACGTCGTACGGCAGGAATGCCCGGATGCTGACGCCACTAAAATCTCAAGACGAAGATTTATGCTGGCAGAACCGCCCGTTTGTTCTGGCCTTCATACTTTCTTTTGACCATTTGCACAAGCCTACGCCTGTCGCCGCAGGCGCTGCCAAAGTTATTAAGGAGAAAAAGACCTTCGTGCTGGAAAGCGGAATTCGCCACGGCACAGTTGAGTGCCTGCTTGACGAACAGTGCGACCTTGGCAAATTTATTGCGTGCTTTCGCGGCGTATATTCGGCGAGTCTGCACTGCGCATGTATGACCGGCGGCTGTCCCGCAAACACCTGGCGATGCGGTGGAGATAGTTCCGGGATCTTCTTCGCGGCCGCCTACGGGCTGGACGAACCTTTACGAGCTATCATCTTGCGGCGTCAGGCCGCCGGCCAGTGCGCTACACCGATCCGGTTCCTGTGTTGCCCCCGGACAAGTCTCGGCGTGGCGATGTCACTCGGCCTGCCGGATCTGCATCAGACGGGGAGGTGACAACTCGCGGTGCCCAGGAAGCAGCCGGGGATCACGGGCCACCTTCTGGCCTATTATCGGCTCAGGAGATAAATGAATGGTCACGGCGCCCGCTTGAGTGGCGGGGCTACCTCTATGGTAGATGCTGCCGGACGTGGTGGTGTGGCCTCAGGCGAGGCGGAAACGCCCGGTAGATTTAGGCAACTATCCTCCCATGCGCCTGCGCGAAACATCAGCAGGGCATGATGGTGGCGCCGGACCTGACGGAAGGGGAAAAGCGCTTGTTGGCTATTCGTTCGCAAGCATACCCAATGGGCCTGTTGGTCGTCCATCCGGTGGAGGCGGCGACCGCACCGACCCACCATTCGCTGCAGCGCGGCCGTCTCTTCTCGTTATCCCCGTCCTGTTCCTGATGCTGGCGGCAGCGTGGGCACTCGCCAATGCTTACCGATGTCAGGAGAAGATGGCGCAAATGCTCGCCCAACAGAATGAACGCCTACGTGCGGCGTATCGCGCCAAGTCGGATTTCCGCGAACGTTTCCACGACTCGAACCCCCTCGCCAGCTTGCAGCTTTCTCGGTCTTTGATACGGATATCGCGAGTCGGGAGCAGGTGCGGAAAGCCCGCACCGGCAAGCCACCGATCAACTCAGCGCGAGGGTACGCAATCCCTGGATATGGCCCGCATCGAGGCGAACGCCTATCCGTTACGCCGGGAGCCCGTCTGACCTGACGGATATTGTCGGATCCGCGCGATTGAGCGCCTGGGGCCGATCGCGCGTGATCGGCGCATCGAAGCCGATTTCCTGCTGGAGCCGCTGCTGGTCGAGGCGACCAGTCGCAGATCGAGATGGTGCTTTTGAACATACTGGAAAACGCCGTCAAATACTCCCCGCCGGGTACGCCGCTCTATCTGCAAGGAGAATTACGCGATAGCTGTGCGTTTGTCGCGGTGCGCGACCAGGGACCGGGTGTCAATCCCGGCGACGAGGAGCGCGCCTTCGAAAAGTTCTATCGTGCCCCAGCGAACTACTCCACGGGAGGAACCGGACTCGGTCTGGCGATTTGCAAGGCGATCGTTGAGGCTCATGGCGGGGTTATCGGAGTACATAACGCTCCGGGCGGCGGCGCCGAGTTTTGGTTCTGTCTTCCAGCATTATCATCCTCTGAGGAAGCATTGCAATGATCGAAGGTCGTATTCTTGTGGTCGAGGACGACCCGATGATGCAGCGGCTGCTGCGCTCGCAGCTCCAGATGCGCGGCTACGACGTGCAAATCGTGGACAACGGGCAGGATGCGCTGACTGCCGTCGCGGACGACGGGCCCAGCGTGGTGCTGCTGGATATCACCCTGCCGGGATTCGACGGTCTGGAAACCTGCCGGCTATTGCGCGAATGGTCGTCCGTGCCGATCATCCTGGTCACCGCAGCCGACACGCCCCAGACGAAGGTGACCGCGCTGGAACTGGGCGCCGACGACTACCTGACGAAGCCGTTCCATACGGGGGAGCTGGTGGCACGCATCCGCGCCGTTCTGCGGCGCGCGAGCGCAAGGCCGGGCAGGCCCCCTGCCGTCATCGAGGTGGATGACATCACGATCGACCTGCCCGGGCGGGAAGTCCGCCGGGGCGCGGAACGGGTGAAGCTGACCAAGATCGAGTTTGATCTCCTGCGCGAGCTGGTGAACCACGCGGACAAGGTAGTGACCTACGACCGCCTCCTCGAAGCCGTGTGGGGTTACAAGGCCTCCGATATTCGCCCCGTCCACGTGCACATCTGCAACCTGCGCCGCAAAGTCGAGCAGGGACCCACCAGCCCGCGCCATATCCTCGCCATCCCCGGCGTCGGCTACCGCTTTCGCCTGCGCGATTAAACCCGGCGTTCGAAGATCTTAAGCGGATCTTAAGACAGGCGCTCGCTTTCTTCAACGATTCTAAAGGGCGGCTTGATAGACTATGTTTACTGTCTTGCTCATCCGCTTAAGATGGCAGGATCGAGAACGGAAGCTGTGGCGCCCCCGTACGACCACCGTGGTTAGGTCCCCGGAGCAAAACGACATTGTCACTGTCACTTCAAAACCCAAACGGCACTAACGACCATGCACCGCCCGGCTGCCAACAGGACCGGGTATTCGTGGACGGGAAGTTTTTCGCCCGCCGCGGCGGGCGGTTGCGCATCCATGGCGTCACCTATGGTCCGTTCGCTCCCAATGCCGAGGGTCAACCGTTTCCCACACCGGAGCGCGTTTGCGACGACTTGGCGCGAATGCGGGCCGCCCACATCAATGCCCTTCGCACGTATCACATCCCGCCGGAATGGCTCCTCGACCGGGCGGACCAACAGGGCATGGCGGTTCTGGTGGACGTCCCCTGGCCCAAGCACCTGTGTTTCCTCGATAACGACGAGGCGCAGCGGGAAGCGCGGCGGCTCGTCCGGCACGCGGCGGAGCGCGGCCGTCGTCATCCTTCGATTCTGGCCTACAGCATCGGCAACGAGATTCCCGCCAACGTCGTCCGCTGGCACGGCGCCCGGCGCGTGGAGCGCTTTCTGGCGGAACTGAGGGATGTGTCCAAACAGGCGGATCCAGAGGGCCTGGTCACCTACGCCAACTACCCTTCCACCGAGTACCTGGATCTGTCTTTCCTCGACTTCGCCACGTTCAACGTCTACCTGCACGAGCCGGAGGCGTTCCGCCGCTACCTGTTACGGCTGCAGAACCTCGTCGGAGACAGGCCCCTGCTCCTCGGCGAGATCGGTATGGACACGCTCCGGCACGGCGAAGAGGAGCAGGCCGCGTTCCTGGCCGGCCACCTGCGCGAGGCGACCCTGATGGGCCTGGCGGGCGCGTTCGTCTTCTCCTGGACGGACGACTGGCACACCGGCGGCTACCCGATCGAGGACTGGGCGTTTGGCCTCACGCGGGCGGACCGATCGGCCAAAGCGTCCTGCCACGCCGTAAGCGAGGTATGGGGGCGCTCGCCGTCCGCGTTGCTGCCGGAGGCGCCGCGCGTGTCGGTCGTTGTCTGCTCGTATAACGGCGGCCCTACCCTCGACCAATGCCTGCGCTCGCTGGGCGCGCTTGACTACCCGGACTACGAGGTCATCCTCGTCGACGACGGATCTACCGACCATACCAAGGCGATTGTCGCACGCTATCCCGAGGTCAGCGTTTTCCATCAGCCCAACCACGGTCTCAGCGTTGCGCGCAACGTCGGCCTCGAAAAAGCCACCGGCTCCATCGTCGCCTATACCGACTCCGACTGCTTCGCCGATCCGGACTGGCTGACGCGCCTGGTATATCAGCTGCTGCGCAGCGGCGCGGCGGCGGTCGGCGGCCCGAACCTGACGCCGGATGACCGCTGGCTCGCCGCCTGCGTCAGCGCCTCGCCGGGTCAGCCGACGCACGTTCTGGAGAACGACCAGACGGCCGAGCATATACCGGGCTGCAACATGGCGTTCCGTCGGGAAGCCCTGGAAGCCATCGGCGGCTTCAACCCCCGGTACCGGAAGGCCGGTGACGATGTGGACGTCTGCTGGCGGCTCCAGCAGGCCGGAAGGTGGATCACCTTCGCCCCCGGCGCGTTCGTGTGGCACCACCGCCGCCCGAGTCCGCGCACGTACCTGCGGCAACAGGCGGGCTACGGTGAGGCCGAGGTCCTGCTCTGGTTCGAGCATCCGGACCGCTTCAACGGCCGGGGGGAAAGCAAGTGGCGCGGCGTCCTGTACGGGGCGTCGCTGGCGGGCCTGCGCTTCGGCAAGCCGATCATCTATCGGGGCGTCTTCGGCACTGGCCTCTTTCAGACCGTGTACCAGCCCGGTTTCGCGCACTGGGCGATGCTCCCGAGCACGCTCGAGTGGCACCTGGCTGCCGCAAGCCTTGCCTTGATCGCGGTCATCTGGCCTGCTGCCTCCATCGCGGCGGCGGCCATGCTCGTCCTTTCCCTGCTCGTCACACTGCTGCAGGCGGCGCAGGCGCCGCTTGCGCCCAAGTATGGGGGCTTGAAGGCTCGTTTTGTTGTTGCGGCGCTCTGCCATGCGCAGCCGCTCGTGCGGTCATTTTGGCGGTACCGGACCCGCTTTTTCCGGCCGAGTACGCCGGTACCCGCATTCGAACCGGCGCGGGAACGGCCAAGCGCCCCCTGGGTACGGCTTCGGCTGACCGGCGTCCTGACCGTGGATTATTGGGACGAGGCATGGCGCGAGCGTACGGCACTGCTGGATCGGGTTGTCGCGTATCTGACCAATCACCACTGGGCGCTGGAGGTGGGTTCGGGCTGGTCCGACTGGGATATCGAGATCCATTGTCACCCGTGGACGGTTCTGCAGGTCTGTACCGCGCAGGAGGATCACGGCAGCGGCAAGCGTCTGATACGTGTGCGCTACCGCCTGCGTCCGAGCCAGTATGCCAGGGTGGTCGGCATGACGGGCATCGCCGCCACCGCGATCGCTCTGAGTTTTCACTCGATGCCCGTCGCAATGGTTTCCCTGATCCTGCTAACCTTCTCCTTCGCCGCCTGGCTGCGTGGTACCTTTCTCGCGTCACAAGCGGCGGCGATCGTGAACGCGCTCGCAAAGGAGATGGGTTTGATCCCTTGTGGAACGGCGCCTGGCCAGGAGCGAAGGGCCGCCGCGCCGGCGAAGCCATCGAGGACAGGCGGGCGAGCCGGCAGCCTCGATGCCCGCGCGCCGCATCACAGGAAGCATGAAGCTTAGTGCAATGAGTGCCTTTGGAAAGGCTGCGGCCGTGAAGCCCTATCGGCGGCTCCTGCGTTACGCATCTGCCTGCTGGGGCGGGTGGGTGCTGATCGCCGTTGTCACGCTGCTTAGCACTGCCTTGGCGCTGCTAACGCCCTGGCCGATGAAGATCCTGGTGGACCACGTGCTGGGCCATGAGCCGATGTCCGACACGCTCGCGCGGGGGGTTGCGTTCTTACCCGGAGCAGGCACGGCGGTGGGGCTGCTCGCCTGGGTCGTGGTGGCCGGCCTGGGGATCTTCGCGGCGGGCAGCGTTGTGGATGTGGTCCTGACCTGTTCCTGGATCCGGCTGGGCCAGTCGATGGTCTATGACCTGGCCGGGGACCTTTTCGCGCACCTCCAGCGTCGGTCGCTGCTGTTTCACAGCCGCAATTCGGTCGGCGACTCGATGAGCCGCATCACGGGCGACAGCTGGTGCGTGTATACGGTGGCGGTGACGCTGCTCTTCGCGCCGGCGCATTCCTTGATCACGATGGCAGGGATGGTGGCGGTGATGGTTCGCATGGATGCGGGCCTTACCCTTCTGTCACTGGCGGTCGCGCCCTTCATGGCCGGGGCGTCGTTCCTGCTGGGCCGTCTGATCCATACTGCGGCCAAGGCCCGGCGGGAGATCGAGAGCCGCCTTCAGACTCATGTTCAACGGACGCTCAGCGGCATTCCCGTGGTGCAGGCGTTCGCTCAAGAGGAGCGGGAGCACCGCCACTTTCAGGAGTTCGCAAACGCGGCCATCCGGACGCAGCAGCGCAGCGCGCTGGTAGACGGTTTTTCCAGCCTGTCCTCCGGCCTGATCACCACCCTGGGGACCGGCGCGATCCTGTGGATCGGCGCCCACCGCGCCTTAGACGATCAGCTCACCGTCGGCAGTCTGCTTATCTTCCTTTCCTATCTCTGGTCGTTACAGGCGCAGATGAAGTCGTTCACCGGTATCTACGCCACCCTGCAAGGGGCTAGAGCCGGCGTCGACCGCGTGCTTGAGGTTTTGGAGACGGCTCAGGAAGTGGCGGACAAGCCGGGCGCCCGCGCGCTGGGGCCGGTGCGGGGGCACGTGCGGGTGCAGAACGTCACCTTCGGTTACGAGCCGGGCCAGCCGGTCCTCAAGGGCCTTTGTTTGGAAGCCCTGCCGGGCCAGACCCTCGCCCTCGTGGGCGCCACCGGGGCGGGCAAGAGCACCCTGGTCAGCCTGATCCCCCGTTTCTTCGATCCGTGGGAGGGGCGGGTGAGCATCGACGGGCACGACGTGCGCGACGTGCAGCTGGCCAGCCTGCGCGAGCAGGTGGCGCTCGTGCTGCAGGATCCGTTCCTGTTCCCGCGCACGATCCGGGAGAACATCGCCTACGGGCGCCCCGACGCCACGGGCGAGCAGATCGAGGCGGCGGCCCGCGCGGCCAACGCGCACGCCTTCATCGAGCGGCTGCCGGCGGGCTATGACACGCCGGTGGGGGAGCGGGGGGCGACGCTGTCGGGGGGCGAGCGCCAGCGCATCAGCATCGCCCGGGCGCTGTTGAAGGACGCGCCGATCCTGATCCTGGACGAGCCGACTTCCGCGCTGGACGCGCAAACGGAAGGGCTGCTGCTCTCGGCCCTTGAGCGCCTGATGGCGGGGCGCACGACCTTCATCATCGCGCACCGGCTCTCGACGATCCGGAGCGCGGACCAGATCCTGGTGCTGGAAGACGGGCAGGTGGCCGAGCGGGGGAGGCATGCGGAGCTTTTGGCCCGCGGCGGCCTCTACGCCAAGCTGCACGGCTTGCAGTTCGACCAACCGGTCGCGGTGGGTGGTAAGGGTTAGGCAATGAACATCATTCTGGCCGGGATCATCGGAAGGTACCCGTATGGCGGAGTCGCCTGGTGCTCGCTCATGTATCTGCTTGGGCTACGGCGCCTGGGTCATAACGTATGGTATCTCGAGGATACCGGCGAATGCAATTACGACCCTGTGGCGAACACCCTAGCCACAAACCCCCAGTACGCGACGAGCTTTATTGAGGAGTGCCTCACCCCGTTCGGCTTCGGCGACCGCTGGTGCTACGTTGACTATGGGGGCCAGTATCATGGGCAGACCCGGCAGGCCTGGCTGCGCACCTGCGCCGACGCGGACCTGTTCCTCGACCTGTCCGGCGGCTGCTGGTTCTGGCGCGATGAGGATGCGGCAATACCGCACTCGGCGTTCATCGACAGTGATCCCGCCTTTTCGCAGCTCTCGATCGCCAAAGGCGTTGGCGGGTCCGTGGATGTCTGCGCCCGATTCGATGCCCTGTTTACCTGCGGCCGAAACTTCGGCCCACCTGCCTGCCCGATTCC
>JAUJNC010000088.1 GCA_030446525.1 Armatimonadaceae bacterium | reverse complement strand
AACCGGGCCTCGCTTCGCGGCGGCCGCGCCGCACTGACCGGTGCGAACAGACACGCGCACCCTGGCCGCGGCCGCCGCGACCATCGTGACCTGGGCTTCGGCGTTCGCCGCCATCCGGGTGGCGCTCACGGCGTACACGCCCGAACACGTGGCTCTCGGCCGCTTCCTGGTGGCCTCGGCGGCGCTGGCCGGCTACGCCGCGCTCTTCCCGATGCGCCGGCCCGAGCGGCGCGACCTGCCGATGATCGCGCTGTTGGGCTTTCTGGGCGTCACCGTCTACCACGTGGCGCTCAACTACGGCGAGGTGACGGTGACGGCGGGCGCGGCCAGTCTGCTGCTCAGCTCCGCCCCCATCTTCACCGCCCTGCTCGCCACCGCTTTCCTGGGCGAGCGGCTCCGCGTCTGGGGCTGGGCCGGGATCGCCCTCAGCTTTTGCGGCGCGGCCCTGATCTCCGTCGGTGAAGGGAAGGGCCTGCGCTTCGCCCCCGGCGCCCTTTTCCTCCTGGTCTCGGCCGTCTGTTTCAGCCTGTACGCGATCCTCTCGAAGCCGTATCTGACCAAGTACCGCGCGCTCGAGCTTTCGACCTACGCCATCTGGGCGGGGACGCTCTCCTTGTTTTTCTTCGCTCGCGGCTTCGCGGACGCGGTGCGGGCGGCTCCCCAGAGCGCAACGCTCGCCCTCCTGTACCTGGGGGTCTTCCCCACCGCGCTCGCCTACGCCACCTGGGCCTACACCCTCTCGCAGACCCCGGCATCGAGCGCGGCCAGCTTCCTCTACCTGGTGCCCGCACTGGCCATCGCCATCGCCTGGATCTGGCTGGGCGAAGCCCCCACCCCCCTGGCCCTCGCCGGCGGGGCCCTGGCCCTCGCGGGCGTGCTGCTCGTAAACACCCGCGGCCGAGGCGACCGGCGACCTTGACAGCCCGGCGGGCCCGCCATCCGCGGCTTGCCCTGCCCGGAGGCACGGCTCCGAGGAGCCTGAACAACTTCTTGATCGAAGCGCAGCGGCTGGACGCGGCCCTGCTCAGGTGACAGCGGCTCCGAAACCTGGCCACCTGTTCCACCCGCACCAGGGGTCGCACCGCGGCCTTGTACGCATTCGGAGTTCCGCCCGCCGGACGGGCGCGTCATCGCCGCCTGCGCCAGCCTTTACAGCGGGCACCAGGCCGTGGTAAAATAGTGTCGAAATCAGGGTGCGCCCGTGGCGGCAACGAGCACCCTCGCGCAACGGGCCGCATCGTTGATATACGGAGGGTATAGCTCAGCAGGTTAGAGCGCCAGATTGTGGCTCTGGAGGCCGTGGGTTCAAATCCCATTACTCTCCCTTAGTTCACCCGGTCTGCGAACCTCATGCGGGGGATCCTCAAAACGTTCCCAAGAGCCGGCAGGATGGTCACCTCGGCCACCTGCCGGTTTTGCATCACGACACGATCCACCAGCAGCGGCATGAGCTTCGAGCTCTCTTCGTCACTGCGCCCCTCCCAGATCCCCCTGTTGCTCACTGAGGTCTGCCGCTTGCGCGCTTCGGAATACGATGAAGGGACAGAACTGGACATGGAACAGCCAGACCCGTAGTCCGTGTGGTTTCTGGCGCCCTTGGCAGAGTTACACCGCTCACCGTCCCTGAAGGCGACCCGGTCGACCGCACAGCAGTTGGGCCTGGACGAGGAGACGCGGGCAGAGGTCCTGCGGCTGGTAGAGCATCTGGTTCCGAAATAAACCAAGGATTGAGAGATCCGTGTATGCGTTTTACGTCATTCGTGGCGGTGGCCGTCGCCCCATCGATTCTCGTTTCCGTTTACCCGTCAGCAGCACAAAACAGCAGCCCGGCCCGGGAGACGTTCTCCACCACCGTGATCGCCGTCCCGACCGCGGACACCCTCACCATCCGGCGCAACCTCGTCGAGGTCCGCGTGCGCATCCGTGGCCTCACCGTGCCCAATGCCGGCGGGGAGCAGCTGCGGCAGCGGGTCGAGGGCCTCGTGCTTAATAAGATCGTCCGATTCGACGTGCACGGCCAGGAAGTGGACACCATCCTGGTCGCCGACGTCTTCACCGAGGGCGGCGGCAACCTCGCCCAGGAGGTGAGCGCGCTGGCCGTGGAACCGGTACGGCCGGCCCCAGTCGCCCCTGCCGCTCCCGCTCCTGCGCCCCAAGTAACTAAGGCGCCGACTTCCCCCACCCAGGCAGCGGCCCCTGCCGCCGGTGGGGCGAGCGGTTCACGGGGAGACCTGCCGTTCCCTCTGCCGGATCGGGGCACGACAGAGTTTCAGATCGAGGCGGACGTTACCTTCGACCCCTTCGACAGCGTGGACACCACGCTGCAAATCCTGCCGTACCTGAACCGCAACTTTCAGGCAGGCGGGCGACTGAACTACCGGCGCATCGAGGGTGGTGATGACGACTTCGACTTCACGTTGTGGAGCCTCGCTCTTGGAGCGCGGTACAACTTCGTGGGCCGCTCCCGGACCGTGCCGTTTCTCAGTGCCTATTTCGGTTATGCCAATGTGGACATAGACATTGCCGACGACGACTCATTCCTCTACGGCGGGCAGATCGGGGTCAAGCAATTCCTGAACCGTAACACCTCGCTTGACTTCACCTTCATCTACCAGGACTATTCGGAGAACGACATCGAGGAGGATTTCGGGTTCCGGATCGGATTGTCAACGTACCTTCGCTAAGGGGAGAGTGAGGTCGGTTAATGGATATTGAGTACGCCGTCTTAGCAACCGCCGCAAACAGTTCTGTCATTGAGCCACGTAGGATAGACATCAACATCTTGGGGCTGTTCGATCGGATCTATGTGGACAAGCTCCCCTACCAACAAGGGCCTTTCGCACTCGTCATGGGTCTCCGCACCGAACCGGAAGACTCGAACCAAACTCATGAGATCACGATAACGATCATCGATGAGGAGGGTAAGAGCCTCTTCCCTGTGATTACATCCCAGAACTGGGAATCGAAAATGGTCCTGCCGGAGCGTTACAATCGGGGCCACGCCATTTACGAATTTGCCGGCGGTGTCGTGTTCAAAAACCATGGCGAGCACCGGGTGGATATCCGCGTGGACGGGCGCACTTTGAAGCAGATACCGCTTCTGGTAGCAAAAAGGTAAGAACAGGAGCTTTGGTAATGCCACAACTAATGATCCCCCCCGATCTGGAAGCCATGCTCGAGCAGGCAGCCTACCAACAAGGTATGGATGTGGCCGCTTACACCGAAAGACTGCTGCGTCGGGGTCTGGAACAGGAGTCCCTGTATGGAGCGAGCAGCTCTGCGGAACCACCGGCCGGGCTGGCAGGGGTGCCTGATCTTCCAATGCCGCAAAAAGGCCCGACAGATACATCCCTAACAGGGATTAACCCGAGACTCGCTGCGCTCCTTGCAGCCGCTGATGGTCTGGAAAAACCCGAAGCCCCTCCCCAAAACGATGCCTTCGGAGACATATTGGCGGAAAAGTACCGCAAGCAAGGGTTCCGGATATGACGCTGTGCGACACCGGCCCTCTTTTCGCCCTGGTAGACGCCAGTCAGAAACAACAAAATGTTCGCTGCAAAGCGGTCCTGCCGAGGCTTTCCCTGCCGCTTCTTACGACCTGGCCCTGCTTCACGGAAGCGATGCACCTGGCTTATCGCGCCGGCGGATGGCCCATGCAGCGACTATTATGGCAGTATGTGCTCGATGACCAGCTTCTGCTCCACAATCTGAGCGCCTTCGAAAAGAGCCGGCTGCCAGCTCTGATGGAGCAGTACCGCGACACGCCGATGGACTTGGCCGATGCTTCCCTCGTCGCCGTTGCTGAGACACAGAACATGCGTCGCGTGTTCACCTTAGACAGCGACTTCTACGTGTACCGCATCGATAAGGACGCTTTTGAGGTGGTCCCTTAGCGAGGTTCGTTGGATGACACTGCCACGCCTACCCTATGGCACCGGGCCGGGTACAGGCTCATGGCATGGGACTCGGTGACCGTCAGCGGCGTTTCCCGGCCGTCGGCTTGCTGCTCCGGGTGCGCATGCGGCTACTGGATTGCTCTACAGATCGAAGGAGCGACGAGGTGGTAAACAGCAATCGGGTGGGCCGAAACGCGGCGGGCCGTTATCGCCGGTGGCTGAGCACGGCATTGCTCGGGGCCGTGCTCGCGTCAGCGACCGGGTATCTGTGGCATCTGTCCCGGCACGCAGCCCGACAGGCGGGGCGCGACAACGCTCTGCTGGCCGCCGCCGCCCGCAATGATGTGGCTGCGGCCACAGCCTCGCTCGAGGCCGGAGCGTACGTGAACGCCCGCGAGTCCTGGATGCCCCGCTCCCGCAAGGAGCGGGATGCCATGCTGTTTTGGGTGCGACGCTGGGGCGTGAGCGGCGTGGTTAAGCCGACCCCTCTTGGCATCGCGGTACACCGGCAGGACACGGCAATGGCCGAGCTGCTGCTGGCGCGCGGGGCGGACGTGAACGCGGTCGCCCAAGGGAACGCGACGCCGCTGCTGGTCGCCGCGAAAAGCTGTCCAGAAAAGCGAACGGAGTTCAAAGGATAGACACAACCGAGATAGACACAATCAGGCTGGACACCAAAAGGCTAGGAAAGGCACCCCTTAGAAATCTATGTCTGCACCACGCGACCAACAGCGCCTACAGGCGGCCCGTAAGATTATGGAACACCTCGCCGGTGTGATTGACGCGCGCATTTCCGTGCGCCTGTGGGACGGCTCCATGGTGCCGCTGGGACAGGATGTAGATCCCCGCTTTTTCATTGCTATCAGCGGGCCCGGCGTCATCGGCTCGATACTGCGGCGGCCCACGCTCGAAAACATCCTGCGCCATTATGCGGCGGGCGCTCTGGATTTTCAGGGCGGCGACTTGATCGAGTTTGGCGAGGTCGCCCGCGATAGAAAGTCTCGCACTCGCTTGCGTGGCGTAAGCAAAAGCCTGCTCCTGCGCGAGGCACCGGTGCTTTTGCTGACTCCCCCTGATAAGGCCCAACTGCAACACGGCTTCGGCGATGAGGAAACCGGGCGCAGCGGGGCACGGCGCAACAATAAAGAGTTCGTGCAGTTCCACTACGATGTCAGCAACGAGTTTTATGCTTTATGGCTGGACCCGGAGATGCAGTATTCCTGCGCCTACTTCACCGATTGGAACAACTCGCTGGAACAGGCCCAGCGCGATAAGCTGGAAATGATCTGTCGCAAGCTGCGCCTCCAACCCGGCGAGAAGCTGCTGGATATTGGCTGTGGCTGGGGCGGCCTCATCTGCTATGCGGCGCAGCAGTATGGCGTGGTGGCGCATGGGGTGACGCTCTCGCAGCGGCAACACGATTTTGCACTCGAAAAAATCGAGCGCCTCGGCCTGCAAGACCGCGTCACCGTTGAGCTACGCGACTATGCCGAACTGGGTGGCACCTACGACAAGATAGCCAGTGTCGGCATGTTCGAGCACATCGGCATCGCTAACTTCCCCACCTATTTCCGCAAGGCCAATGAGTTGTTGCGGGATCGTGGCATCTTTCTCAATCATGGCATCACGCGCCGCGCTAAAGCCAGTCGCCGCGACTTCCGCAAGATTACGCCGGAGAAACGCTTGATCCTCAAGTACATTTTCCCCGGCTCCGAATTAGATCATGTCGGGCACGTGCAGGAATCTATGGAAGCTGCCGGCTTCGAGATCCACGATGTCGAGGGCTGGCGCTGGCATTACGGCCTGACGACCAGGCACTGGTGCCAGCGGCTATCGGCGCAGCGTGACGAAGCGATCCGTCTGGTCGGTGCTGAGCGCTATCGCCTGTGGGCCGCTTACCTGGCCGCCGTGAGCTTTAACTTCGTGGATGGCGCGCTGCGTCTCTACCAGATCGTGGCCACCAAACATGCCAAGAAAGGCCCTTCGGGAATGCCTCCCACCCGCCGCCATCTCTATGCACCCGACATGCCCCCTGCCACAGGCACCGCCGTAGCAGATGGCGCTTGCGCAGATGGCGTTGCCATGGCAGACGATGCTTCGGCCAGGTTGTCCGGCGCCAATGCCACAGGCGACAACGTGCAGTAGGATTTCAGCGGTGCTCTGTATGCCGAAACCGCCAGCGATGCGGACAGTTATGCGGTGGAAGTCAACGAGGAAGCCGTCGCCGTGTCAGCGTGCATGTGAGTAGTTGGGTGACGCAGATCAGGGCACGGTAAGGCTGCAACATTAGATACTCCGAGGAATAGCGCATTGTCTTGGGTCATGGTAAAAAAAGTGCATGACTGTGGAAGATGAGCGAGCCGCCCTGGACGCCCGACGAGATCGATCAGATCATCGTCGACAGTTCCGAGACGCCGGTCTTGCGCCCCTTTGTGGCCGGTGCCCAGCGGCGGGTTTACTCGGGCAAGAAGAAGCGCCACACGCTCAAGACGCAGGTGGTGACCGATGAGGCGGGCGAGATCCAGGAGATCGATGCGGGGCACCGTCGCAAGATCCAGGAGCGCCGTAGACCTCTCATCGTCGAGCGGGACGTGCGCGCCGATTCCGGCCCGACCCGCTCCCGCGTCATCGATATCAGCCGCCTGCCCGAGCCGCCCGAGCAGCGCGCGCCCGCCGAGCTGCACCCGGCCGAGCGGCTGCCTGCCCGCAATCGCCAGGAGCGCTACCGGCTGTGCGCCCTATGGCGGCACCGGCCCGACCTGTTCGAGCGGGTGCTGGCGGGAGAGATGAGCCGCAACGCCGCGCTGATCCAGGCAGGCATCGTTCCAAGCGACGCCGAGAAGCGGCGCCGGCGGCTGGCGAGGCAAGAGTGAGTCGCCTCGTCAATCGACCGATCGCGGTCGAGTGCGACGCTGATGGGCAGCCAACGACCCCGTTGCTGGATCAGGACCAGGTGCCCGTCCTTGGCATAGGCAACCACTGGCGCGATGTGGATTGGGGCGCTGCACGGTGGGCCCGAGCGGGACGTGTGGTGGGTCGAGACGGACGCGGGTGGCTGCGAGTTGCACTGCCTGCGGCACCCCAAGGGTGCGGACGCGAGGCGGGCGGCGAGTAGATGCTGCATTCATGGGCGGATTTACTGCCGGCGCCGGTATTCCGGCGGCGCCTCGCGGACGAGCGTAGGGTCGGGCCATCGGGGACTGTGCTGGGGCGCGCTCTGTGGTCGAAGGCGACATCGCACCTGGGGCCGCTCGTTATGCCGTTTGCTGCCCGCCGGCGCTCCGTCTAAAATCTGCCCATATGTGCAACAGGCGGAATGGAGAAACATGGATAGCACGTGCAAAGTCGTGCTGTAGATCGTTAATAATGCCGTCGACGAACGCGCCGGCGGTCACCGTAAGTTCCGAAACATTATCGGCCCTCGTGAGTTCATTTACCTCGGCTAACAAATCGTCCATCTCCATGTTCTGGACGTATGCGACCATGGCACCAGTATCGGCGTTGAGTCCGTAACTGTGATCAACCTCGATGTAGCGGCGGATCCCTTGCCTGTAGTACTCGCTGGTGAGGACGTGCGAGGAGGACGTGGGCTTGCCCAAGCGCTTGCACTCGATGTCGAAACGGCGGACATATTGGCCTGGTGTCTCCGCCTGAAGGTTACTCAGGCTCCACGACAAGTCGGGCCGTGTCTTTTCGTACGCCCGTGCCGGCCCTGCGTCCGCGCTTGGGCCGGCACAGGAGTCGAAATTAACGTCCGGCACTCCCCTCCCGGTGCCCCTCAATTCATAACTGACCCGTCTCACGAGCCTGCACAGGTGGCGGTTGAGGGCTGGCTCATCTTCCGGCAGGTCCGGCTCCCACATTAGCCTGCCAAGCGCTTCGCGCAGGATCTCCAGCACCGACTCAACGTATGTCTCCCAGAGCGGCAGCTCGAAGAGGTTCACGTCTGCCATCGCTTGGCGTCCCCTAGAGCTTCCTGCCGCTGAATGACCTGCAGCGTGAGCGCTTCGGCATCCTCGCGCGCCATGCTCGCCGTCCAAAGCCGCAATTCGTTACGCTTTATGAGTATGAGCCGGTCCTGCAGGGCGACGCGCGCCATACCGTCCAGGTAGATCCGTTCGGCCTTGAACGGGACGGCCGAATTTTCCCCCAGAGATCTGAGCAGATCCTGCATCCGGGCTCCGGAAACCGGCGGTGGATGGGGAACCGAGCCCTTCACCTGGAGCGAGAACTCGACCGCCAGCATCGGCCATCCGAGATTGGAAGGGACCACGCGCCAGCGGAATTCCGTGGACGGAAGGGTTTTCCGGTTCCAAACGGTCAGGAACGCCCTCAGGTAGTCCTCGATGCCGCCCCGCCCTGGCGCTGCTTCAGGCAGGTCGGCCAGCGTTCCCCAGAGCGTCCCCAGCCGTTCCGTTGCCACAGTTTGCACCGCGATGCTGTCAAGGCCCCGGTAAAACAGATCCAGGCCGACGTGGCACATGTCCCGGATCAGGTCGCGCTCGGACGGGCTCAGCTCGAAGAGATCAAAGACTGCGTCGTCGAGGTCCACCTCCAGGTCGCGCAGTCGTTCTTCGTCACGGTCGAACAGCCCGCCCACGCCGATGACGCCGCCGCCCCGGAGCTGCTCCACGATTCGGACGATCCGCTCTTCCTGTTCCGGGGCACGGCGCAGACGGACCGGAAGCTGCTTCCACGAGTCCTCCAGGACCTCGTGGTGCCACATCCCCCACGACCCCGCCGTCATGAAGTAGTAGTAGCGCGCCAGGGAAGACCAGATGATGCCGAGCAGGATCTGCGCCTCCCGCTCGGCGTTTTCGCGCAGGAGGAACCCGAAGATCGAGTGCCGGAAGCAGAACCTGCTGGTCTCGTACCGCGCCACGATGCGCCCGTTGGCGCCGTTTCTCTGCTGGATGCCCCGTTTGATCAGCAGCCTCGGGCCGTCGTACAGTTTCGGTTTACCCAGGCGCCGGACGTCTTCCGGCGGCGTGCGGAAAGCGTCCTCCGGTAGGGGCCCGTACCGCTCAAACGCCTTAGTCGGGAATTCTCTATATGCGGCCAAGTCGCCGCTCGGTTTCGTGCCCTGGCGGCCTTCCTCAAAGCCGGCGCCAGCGTCAACCAAGAGCGATTTGCCGTCCTTCCGAGTTTCGGCAAGCGTTGTCTCCAAGCGCAACGCGCTCACGAGCGCCCGGTCCTTGGATCCTCCCCACCAGAACACTTTCCAGAGTTCGTCATCGTGCAGCAGGTCCTCTTGGGGGACCACATGCAAGTCTGGGAGGCTTAGCGCCACCGCCCGGTATGCGTATGCGAAGGGCGACTTTTTGGCGGTCCAGTACTGGACGCACGCCCCAGCTTCCCTGCCCTTGCGGAACGTGACCGAGGCGAACGGGGATATGGCCTCGGCGCCACGGTCCGGACCGCGGAAAAATACGTCGCGTACGTGCGCGATGTTGACGACTTGCTTAAGCGTCGCGTCGCGCAGCCATTGCTGCCGGAATCGACGGCTGAGTTCCCCCATTTTGAAAAACACGCCGGTGGATACCAGCAGGCCCGCGTGCCCTCCGTCACGCAGCAGATCGATCGTGCGGTGGATGAACGCCTGGGACAGTTCGTTGTCGCCCACAGCCAGGCCACGCGTCCGGCACCAGACGAGCGCGAGTTTGGAGGCGGCTTTGCCGATGTCATCCTGCTCCTTGGGGGAACCCCACGGCGGGTTCCCCACCACAACGTCGAAGGTTCCACTCCTGAGTCTGGGCGGGGCTTCGAACACCCTCCCCTCGATCAGCGTTGGCACTTCCCCGAAGGCATTGGCCGGGAACAGGATGTCGAAGTGCTGCCCAGGACCGGCCTCTTTGTCGCCTTCGCGGTGGATCAGGTGAGGGAGCGTTTTGTAACGGCGGATGTTCCGCGGGTGCTGGTAGTGCAGGAAGGCCAGATACAGGCTGAAGGCGGCGACGCGGACCGCCTCCGGGTTGATCTCCACACCGGCGATCTGGTCGCGAAGGATGTCCGAGAGTTGCTGGCGGTTGGGCTTCTCGCCCCCGTGCTCGTAAGTGTGGTAACGGACAATTCGGCGGAACGCTTCCACGAGGAATATCCCGGAGCCACAGGCGGGGTCGAGCACGCGGGGGCGGGACGCGAGGCGCTCGTTGGAGAGTACCTGCGACAGCAGATACTCGACCAGTGTGCTCCGGGTGTAATGGCTCCCCTGGTTCTGCCCTGGGCCGGCTGTCGTGTTGTAGAACTCCTCGTAGATGCTGCTAATCAGCTCGATCGGTATGACGTCGAACTTGTAGGCGTAAAAGAAGAGAGAAGCCTGCGGACCCACAACACCGCGCAAGAACCCCTGGAGTAAATCCAGATGCGTCTGGGTTACGTGGCGCTTCTCCTCGGCGTCGGACGGGAACATGTCGCCGTTGAAGTCTTTGGCCAGTTGGTCGAACAGGGCGTAGGTGAACTCCTTGTCAGCGAGCACACGCGGGTACAGCAGCCGCTCCATGGCGGGTTCGATATCGGGCCGCTCCGGCGGCGTGTCCAGCAGCCTTTGCCACGCTGGGTCGCGCTCGGCCACCGTGTCGAAATAGTCCTGCTCTAACACCTCCCGGTCTTCCAGGTAGCGAAGGAAAATGGACCTGCCGATAAGGGCGTGCGTGTATTTCACGTCGAGGCCAGCGTCGATGAGTTTTTGCCGCACCGTCCGCAGGTCGCGGATCAGTGCCGCGTCCGCGCGGTTGGATGCTTCTTCGAAGCGCTCGTCGCCGGGAACTCTCCCGGACTCGACAACGCTACGGTGGTACTGGGCCAGCGTCGACTGAACTTCCTCTACCGACTCGACGACGCTGAGCAGGCGGTCCTCTCCGTCGAGAGGCTCGCCCGGCTTAACTGGAGCCTTCTCCAGGTCGTATACCGACAGGCGGCCCGGGGTGGCGAGGAAGAGCCGCCGCGGCCGGGACATGCACCAGATCCGGTTGAAAAACCGGCGCAGTTCTTCCGGGTCGTCGTGGTCGTGCCGCGCAAATACGAAGACGGGATTGTTGTTGACGAAGAACAACTTTTCCGCCCCGACCGTGCTGGCCAAGGAGAGCCACTCCCCGTTGTCGACCCAGTTGTCCCGGCCCGGGTCTGATGGAAGCGGTCGCTCGGCCGCCGCGACCAGATCCCCGTTCTCGAGGTCAAGTTCACGGTACGCGGCTTGGAGCAGGCTGTCCAGATCCGGGGAGAAGGTGGTCATCGGCTATCGCTCCGTGCTCTCATCCAGATGGTACCACCAACCGTCCTTGCCTTTCCGGGATCGGATGAGGTAACCTCGTTCTTTCAACGCTGCGACACAGCGAAAGACTGTCGGCGGCGACACTCCGACCACACTCGCCAACGAAGCGGCCGAATGCTGACCAGACCTGATCAGATACAGCACTTGCCGTAAGCGCTGCTCGATCTGATGTGAGCGCGTATACATGACTCCGAATTGTTCGACTTCTTGTTTGCCTTATTTTAATCAATTCCTGATAGGATTGTCAACCATAGTGAGCGATTCCCCGTCCGCCCGGGGGCCAAGTATTCCGTGCCAAATACTTCGCCCCCGCCCCGTCAGAACAGCTTTGCCAGCAGGTTCGTGATCTCGCCTCGCCCCGGGTGGCTAAAGCGTCTCCACGTAGCGCGTCTCTAGCAGTTTCTGCACGGTGGACGCGTGCCACTTGCCGCCGCGCTTGGTACTATGCCCCGCGCGCGTCAGGATGTGGGCGATCTGCGTGAGCGTGCAGCGCTCGCGCCGCAGCTGCCGCACGTACTCGACGGTGGCCAATTCCGCAGCGACCGAAACTACCCGCCGCGTCCCGCCCTCGCTTGTCACTGTCCTGTATCCAAGCGGGGTAGTTCCAAGGCGTCCGCCACGCGCTTTCTTGCCAGCTAGCGATCAATCACGTCGTAGCAGGCTTTGCAAAGATTGACAAGATTCTCCTGACTGTCTCCGCCCCATCGCCATGGTTCCAGGTGGTGAATCTCGCAACGGGCGGGAATCCCGCAAGCCCGACAGGATACCAGGCCGCTTCGCGCTTGAACTCTTTCGTGTAGGTTTTTCGCTGCTCCCTGTCGAACACCTCGTCACCGATAGTTCAGGCTCAACTTGGTGTCCACCTTCTCGGGGGAAGCTCCGGTCAAGTGATGTTACCCGTACTACGAAAAATCCTCGGACCAGTGCGTCCATCTTCGACGGACCGCCCGTCCCTCGAAGTCACCCGGATCGCCTCTTACGAGGAATACGTCCGGTACGCCACGATGACGCAGGAGGAGCACCGCAAGCGGCAGGCGAAGGAAGAAGAGCTGATCGCGCACGAAAGCTACTTCGTTGTGCCGGGATACTGTTTTGTTTGTCGCCGGCGGGTGAAGTTCGGCGTGAGCTTCGAGCACGCGTTCGAGGTGGATGGTAAGCGAACGCCGAACTGGCGGGAGCATCTGGTCTGTCCGCGCTGCGGATTGAACAACCGGCTGCGGGCATCCCTCCAGATCTTCGAGCAGGAGTGCCGGCCAGGGCCGACCGACTCCCTGTATGTCACGGAGCAAACGACGCCGTTCTTCTCGCGGCTGCGGGGCAGCTACCCGAATCTGACCGGGAGCGAATACCTGGGGGACTCGGCGCCCTTCGGACAGACCAACCCGGCGGGGATCCGCAACGAAAATCTTACGAGCCTGACGTTCGCGGCGGATCAGTTCGACCACATCCTGTGTTTCGAGGTGCTGGAGCACATCCCGGAGTACCGCAAAGCCCTGGGCGAATGCCTGCGATGCCTGCGGCCGGGCGGCAAGCTCTTCTTCAGCGTCCCGTTCACCAAGAAGCCGGAGACCCTCGTGCGCGCCTGCCGAAAGGAGGGCGGGGCGGTGACTCATCTCCTTCCCCCGGAGTATCACGGCGACCCGCTCCGCAGCGCGGGCTGCCTGTGCTTCTACCACTTCGGATGGCAGTTATTGGACGAGCTGAAGGAGATCGGTTTCGAGAAGCCCGCCGCGCTCTTCTACTGGTCGCGCGAATTCGGCTATCTGGGAGGGGGAGACCAGCTTTTGCTGATGGCGCGGAAACCCGTTTAGGGGCGCGCACGCCTTGCCCGGACGTGCGCGCCCTCGGCGCCGCGCCGAACCTGCATCACCGCAAGAACAGCTCGATGACGGGCACCGTGACGTTCGGCTTCTTGATCGGCAGCTCCAAAGTGAGCAGCGTCGGCTCGCGCGTCTCCTGCATCGAGCCGTACTCGGCCTCGGGTACGCGCCGCAGCATCTTGATCTCCGACGCGTCGTTCAGCAGCTGCGCGTACTCGACGCGGCTGGCCATGTTGTCCAGGTGGAGGTGCTTGAACGGCCAGGAGAAGACGTGCAGGTACAGCCGGTTCTTGTCGGGGTTGTAGGTCAGCCGGCAGTCCGGCGGGCAGGCCAGGTCCGCGGGGGCCTGCGTGCAGCCGTAGATGGACCGGTTGTGCCGCCTCATCCATTCGCCGACGCCCTGCAGCCGGCCGAGCGCCCGCTCGTCGAACTCGCCCCGGCCCGTGGGGCCGACGTTGAGCAGCAGGTTGCCGCCCTTGCTGACGCTGTCGATCAGCATCTTGACCAGCATGTCGACGCTCTTCCAGCTTTCTTCGTCGCGGTGGTAGCCCCACGAGCCGGAGAACGTCTGGCACGCCTCCCAGACAACCGGCTGCCCGTCCACCTTGACCCAGCCGCGCGGCTGGAACTGCTCCGGCGTCTTGAAATCCCAGCCCTGGGGCAGATTGAGGCGGTCGTCCAGGAGGATGTGCGGCTGGAGCTCGCGGACCATCCGCAGCAGCTCCTCACTGCGCCAGGCCGAGCGGCCCTTGCCGCGGGCAAAGTCGTCCGGGGCCTCCTTGTCGGGGAACGAGAAGTCGAACCACAGGATGTCCACTTTGCCGAACTGCGCCAAGAGCTCGCGGGTCTGGCCGTGCAGGTAGTCGGCGTAGCGCATCTGGTCCCGGCCCTCGTTGAGCCGGTCGAACTCCGGGTGCTCGCGCTGCGGGTGGTTCCGGCGGTCGATCACGTAGTGGGGGTGATGCCAGTCGATCAGCGAGTGGTAGAAGCCGACCTTCAGGCCACGCCCGCGGAACGCGTCCACCATCGGGCGGAGCAGATCGCGGCCATACGGGGTGTTCGTCGCCTTGTAGTCGGTGAGGGCGGAGTCCCACAGGCAGAAGCCTTCGTGGTGCTTGGTCGTGACCACGAAGTACTTCATGCCGGCGTCCGCGGCGGCCCGCGCCCAGAGGTCCGGGTCGTAGAGGTCCGGGTCGAAGTGGCGGAAGTATTTCTCGTAGTCCTCGTCGCCGATCTTCTCGCGGCTCTTCACCCACTCGTGGCGGGCGGGCAGGGCGTACAGACCCCAGTGGATGAACAGGCCGAAGCGGTCGTGGACGAACCACTCGGTATCGCCCGCCGTGGACGCGGGTTGCGGTATCATCGCGGACATCCTCCTTTTCCCCTACATTGGGGACGCGCCCTGATCATTCCTCCTGTGCGTGTCTCTCGTGGACACGGGCAATCCGTTGCTCGGCAACACGGCGGTCTGCTCGTCGTCCTGGCCGACGCCGTCGGCGAAGCGCGACGCCAGCTCCCCGGCCTGCTCGGGCGTGATGGTCCGGCCCGTGAACCGCTCCACGATGGCGGCCACCTCCTTCGCCACATCCCCCAGGGCCGCTTTGGCCCCGTCGGGCGTGCCCGCGACCAGGCCGTTCAGGTACGACCCGATGCCCATGCCCTTCGAAAACTGATTCATCATCCGGGACATCGTGGTGGGATCGCCGTAGACGGTGAACTGCCCCTTGCTCATGAAGTCGCCGATGCTCCGGGCCATCTGCGCCTGCACGTCGCGCCCGGCCTCGATCCGCAGCTTGTCCAGCTCGAAGGCGAGGGCGGCCTCGGAATAGGTCTGCCTGTTCTCCAGCGCCTGCCGCTCGATCTCGACGCGCGCCCGTTCGAGCTCCACGCGCTCGCGCTCGACCTCGACGGGGATCAGCTGCTGCGCCTTCTCGCCGCGCGCGATCAGCGCCTTGCTCTCGGCCTCGGCCTGGGCCAGCCGGAGCCTCGCCTGCGCCTCCAGGTCGGCGGCCTTCTGGACGGCCTCGGCGCGCTTGACCTCGGCGAACGCCGCCACCTCGGCCTCGGTCTGCCGCTTGATCTGTTCCTGCTGCACGGACTGCCGGGCGGCGATCAGCCGGGTCTGCGCCTCGCGCTCGGCTTCGGCGGTGGCCTGGACCGTCACCACCTGCTGGTTCGCCTTTTCGCGCTCGGCCTGGGCGAGCAGCGCCGCCTGCTCGGCCCGGGCGCGCGCCGCTTCCTGTTCGGCGACCGCGGCCTGCTTCTGCCGCTCCTGCACCTCGGTCGCCTGCGCCTTGGCGATGCCGGCGGCGGCGACGGCCAGCTCGCGCTGGATGTCGGCCTACATCATCTCCCGCTTCCTTGCGATAAGCGCCTTGTCGCTCTCGATGGCCGCCGCCTGGACGGCGAGCTCTCGCTGGATCTCGGCCTCTTTGACAGCCCGGTCCTGCTCGATGGCGAAGGACTCGGTCTCGCGGCGGCGCTGCGCCTGCACGTTGGCCACCTGGTTGGCCTGCGTGGCCTCGGCCTCGGCCCGCGCCCTTTCCAGCTCCAACACCTCCTGCCGCGTCGCTACGTCCTTGGTCGCCACCTCGCGCTGGGCGTCGCGCTCGATACGGTTGCGCTCCACCAGCGCCGCCTGCGTGATCTCGGTGATCTTCTTTTTGCCCTGCGCGTCGAAGATGTTGTTGTCGGAAAGCAGGTCCTGGGCGGTCTGGTCCAGGCGCGAGATCGTGACCGATTCCAGCGTCAAGCG
>JAUJNC010000087.1 GCA_030446525.1 Armatimonadaceae bacterium | reverse complement strand
GGCACGTTGGGCAGCTCGAAGTTGACGACGTGCGGGAGCTGATCGATGTCCAGCCCGCGCGCCGCGATGTCGGTCGCGACGAGGACGCGCACGGCCCCCGCCTTGAAGTCGGCCAGGGCGCGCGTGCGCTGCGGCTGGCTGCGGTTGCCGTGTATCGCCGCGGCGGCGATGCCGTCGCGCTGGAGCTGTTTGGCGAGCCGGTCCGCGCCGTGCTTGGTGCGCGTGAAGACGAGCGCCTGCGGGATCTGCTTTTCGGCCAGCAGATGAACGAGCAGGTCCCGCTTGTTCTCCTTCGTGGCAAGATACACCGACTGCGTCACCAGATCGCTTTCGGCGTTCCGGCGGGCCACCTCCACCCGCGTCGGCGCGCTGAGCAGGCCGTCGGCCAGCGCCTTGATCTCGTCCGAGAAGGTCGCGGAAAAGAGCAGGTTCTGGCGCCGGGCGGGCAGCAGGGCGAGGATCTTGCGGATGTCGCGGATGAAGCCCATGTCGAGCATCCGGTCGGCCTCGTCCAGGACCAGGATCTCGACGCGGCTCAGATCGACCGTTCTCTGCCCGACGTGATCGAGCAGACGCCCCGGCGTGGCGACAAGGATATCCACGCCCCGCCCCAGCGCGTGGATCTGCGGACCGATGCTGACGCCGCCGAAGACGACGGCCGAGGTCAGCGGCAGGTGTCTGCCATAAACGCGCACGCTTTCTTCCACCTGCGCGGCCAGTTCCCGCGTCGGCGTCACGATCAGGGCGCGCACCGGGCGGCGGGACGAAGCCGGACGCGGGGGGGCGGCGCTGAGGAGCTGCAGGAGCGGCAGGGTGAAGCCCGCCGTTTTACCCGTGCCGGTTTGCGCGCCCGCCAGGACGTCGCGGCCCTGCAGGATCACGGGGATGGCCTGGGCCTGGACGGGGGTCGGCGTCGTATAGCCTGCGTCGGCGAGCGCGCGCAGGAGTTCGGCGCGAAGGCCGAGCGATGCGAAAGACATGGAAACTACAATCTCCTGAAATCGGCCTGCCTCCGCGCGAGCGCTTGAGTCCGGTTCAGGCAGATGGCGAATCGGGTGCAACGGTCGGGGTGATCGGGAGAAAACCACGAACAGGGTGTTAAAGGCTAACCGGGGTGCGAAACAACACGGCGATGCACGTTTATCGAAAGTGATACTCCATTGTACCACGAAAACAGAAACCCGCCAGAAAGGCGCGCGGCGGTCTTGAGCGCCGCGCGGCGTTTCTGGGTACATTGAGAGCGGCTTTCACGCCGCTACGGAGGATGCAGTGGAACACCAGATACCTCTCGACCCCGCGAGCCGTGCCGACAGCCCGCAGCACGACGCCGCACGGGACGACGGCACGCACGAGGTCACGCCGGACCTGGCCTACAAGCGGCTGGCGATCGCCAACGTCGCCTTCTACGGCGCACCCGGCGCGGGCGACCGCGCGTGGGTGCTGATCGACGCCGGCGTGATGGCCACCGCCGGCCTCATCGCCGGCGCCGCCGAGGAGCGCTTCGGGCCGGACGCGCGCCCCGCGGCGATCGTTTTGACGCACGGGCACTTCGACCACGTGGGCGCGCTCGAGGATCTCGCCGCGCGCTGGGACGCCCCGATTTACGCGCACGAGCTCGAGCGGCCGTATCTCGACGGCCGCTCCGCCTACCCGCCGCCCGACCCGTCGGTGGGCGGCGGCCTGATGGCCGCGCTTTCGCGCTTCTACCCGCGCGGCCCCGTGGACGTGGCCCCCCGCCTCCGGGCCCTCCCGCCCGGCGGCGACGTGCCCCACATGCCGGGCTGGCGCTGGATCCACACGCCGGGCCACACGCCGGGGCACGTCTCGCTCTGGCGCGAGTCGGACCGGACGATCATCGCCGGCGACGCCTTCATCACGACGGCGCAGGAGTCCGCCTACGCTGTAGCGACCCAGCGTCCGGAGATGCACGGCCCGCCCATGTACTACACGCCGGACTGGGTCCAGGCGCGCGCCTCGGTCGAGCGCCTGGCGGCGCTGGAGCCCGAGATCGCGGTGACCGGGCACGGGCCGGCGATGCGCGGGGCCCAGATGCGCGCGGCGCTCCATACCCTGGCGCGCGACTTCGACCGCATCGCCGTGCCGGAGCACGGGCGCTACGTCGACGAGCCCGCGCGGGCGGACGCCAGCGGCGCCACCCAGGTGCCACCCGCCGCGCTCTGAACCGAAGAAGCCGGCCTGTAACAAACGTTTCCGCGCGAGTCGTCGTATAATAAAGGAGGACACATGGCCAACAACTACTTGTTCATCACGGACAAGACCTGGGACGGGACCAACCTCTACAACCATGGCGAGGAGGTCCCGGCCGCCCAGCTCTTCCTCCACTACCGGGTCGAGCGCAACGTCTTCGACCGCATCGACGGCGGCGGCGCGGAGGCGTTCGTCGTCCCCATGTACGTCAACGGCGACGGCGACCAGGTCATCCTGCCGCGGCAGGGCATCTTCCCCGGCATCCTGGACATCCAGATATCGGGCGTGAGCGGCCAGGGGGTGGGGACCGACATCCGGGTGGAATGCAACAGCCCCTTTTTCACCTTCGAGGACACTCGCGTCTTTTACGAAGGGGTCGAGGTGACGGAAACGATCGTCGAGCTGTTCCTCGACATTAATTATCCGGATAACGTGGTGCAGGGCTTCATCAGCTTCTTCAAGAGCAGCCGGTTCCGCCCCGACGAGATCACCCAGGTCGCGTTTCTTTAGGAGGAAACAGTGCGCACATCTTTCACCAGAGTGTTCGGGTCAACGCTCGCCGCCCTCGTCCTGGTAGGCTCCACCACGGTACCCGCCGAGGCCCAGCGGCGCGGCGGCTCGTTCGGCCGCCGTCCCAGTTTCGGCGGCAGCCGCCCCGGCGGCGGCGGGTTCGGCGGGTTCTTCGGCGGGCGGCGCTCCGCGCCCCGGTCGTAAACACCCCGCCGCCCGGCCGCCCGCCCCGCCGCCTGCGGTGGGCACCCCGCCCCCGGCCCCCACGGGCTCGTTCGGCGGCGGCAACCGCCCCTTCGGCGGCGGCGGTTCGACCATCACCGCGACGCCGCGCACGCCCGCCACGAGCGGAGCGGTGTCGTCGACCCGCCCCGGCGAGCGGGCGGCGTCGGGCAGCCTGGGCGCGACGCCCCCGGGCGTGTCCACACAGCCGCCGGTCATCACCGCGCCTCCGGGCGGTAACGCCCCGTCGCCCGGTTCGTTCGGCGGCGGCAACCGCCCCTTCGGCGGCGGATCGGTGACGGCGGGCCGGCGCGACCCCGCCACGAGCGGCGTCACCTCGGCGACGCGGCCCGCACCCCGGGCCGCGTCCGGCAACCTGGGCGTGCCGCCGGTCACGACGCCGCGCGCGCCGGGCGGGGGTTCCTTCGGGCCGAGCAGCTACCAGGGCCGGCCCACGGCGCCGTACGTGTACCGCGGCAGGCCGTCGGTGGCCGCGTACCGGGGCGGGTGGAGCGACTACAGCTACGGCTGGGGCGCGCCGCGCTGGTACTACTACACGCCCTTCAGCCCGTTCTTCTACTTCCACCCGCCCCTTTACACGAACGGGGTGTACGTTTCCGGCGGCTTCCACTGGCTGCGCCTGTTCCTGACCCTGGGCGGTCTGGTGGGGATCGCCTTCTTGATCCGCGCCATGCTGCGGGAACGGGCGTAGCAAACCCGCTTTTCTGGATTCGTACCGCACACGGTAGATTTTGACGATCCATAAACGTTCATGGCCACACCCGGAATAACGAGCAACGGCACCCCCCGCCCGATCGACCCGCGGGTCCGCGTCGGCCACGTGCATCTCAAGGTCGCCGACCTGGAACGGGCGCTCGGTTTCTACTGCGGCGTTCTCGGCTTCGAACTCACCCAACGCTACGGTGAGGACGCGGCGTTCGTATCGGCCGGCGGCTATCACCATCACATCGGGCTGAACACGTGGGAAAGCCTCGGCGGTCCGCCGCCGGCCGCCGGCGCGACAGGGCTTTACCACCTCGCCGTCCTTTACCCGACACGCGCGGCGCTCGCCGACGCGCTGCGCCGATTGATCGCTGCGGACATCCCCCTTGACGGCGCCAGCGATCACGGCGTGAGCGAAGCCCTTTACCTGCGCGACCCGGACGACAACGGAGTGGAGCTGTACTGGGACCGTCCCGAGGGGATGTGGCCGCGCACGCCCGGCGGCGGTTTGGCGATGTTCACGCGGCGACTCGACCTCCGGAGCTTGCTTAACGAACCCCCAACGGAAACCTAAAAAGGCCGGCCCGAAAGTCCCGGCCTGCCGCTTGCCACGCCGCAAGCTCCGGGCGGTAATCGCGTGGCCCTGCATAGCACCGAGGCCTGGGGGCCGCATGCACGAGGAGGCCCCGATGCAGCCCCCTGGCGGCACCGTGGTATAGTTGAGGCCTGGTCATAAATCATGCGGCCTTCAAGAACGGTTTGAGGCCGACATTGAAGATCGGGCAGCGGCCTCGGTCCCGATGCCGTCGGCGCGGAAGTATCGGTATCGACACTTATGAGCGTTCCGTATCGACACCTATGAGCGTGCTGTTCCTGATCTTCTTGTGAACGTCTTCGTCGGTTTCCGAGGTCACGTCGGCGACGAGGGTGCCGTCCGCTTCCTTGTTCCACACGTCGAAGCGCAGCAGCTTGCCCTTGAGTTGGTCCGCGGCCAGCTTCATCGCGGCCGGATTTGCGAGGCGTACTTTCGTCTCCACCAGGTTGCGGCGAATCAGAAGGATATCGCCGCCCAGGACGTCGACCACCGCGGTCGTGAACGTCTCCACGGGCCGGCTGCGTTCGGACCGCAGCCCCGCAGCGGCATCCAACCGGGCTGGTGCCGCGGCATCGCTGCTGGGTGGGATCGACGAGCTGCTCGTGGGCGCGGGCGGCGCCGGCGGCAGCACGGCCGGCGCGGAGGCACGGTCGCTATTCCCGTCCCTCGCCGGCAAAGTGGCGTTGCCACCCATGGCGCTCTTCGCGCGCCGGAACGACTGCGCCGTCGCCCGGAAGACGGGCAAGTAGCGTCCCCCGTTCTTGGCGCTGACGATCCCCTGCAGGATGTAGTAAGCCTGGCCCTCGAACACAGTGGCCTGGTACACCGTGACGGGCCACCCTCCCTTGGCGTCCTTCGCCCGTGCCACGATCTCGTACCCGCTCAGGCCGTCGACGGCGATCTTGCGGCTCGACTCCACCTGGGTCGCGGCAAGGGACGCCGTCGAGAGCACCCGCGCCTTGGAGAAGGCTTCCGGGTCGGGTATTGACGCTTCCGAGAGCGAGGGGCCGACGAGGAATACGGGGTCATCGACCGACGGGCTGGGGAAAGCGCCGCCCCGGGTGTAGAGCAGCATGTTGGACACCCGCTTGGCCAACTTCAGATCGCCGCCCGGTGTCACGGCGAACGTCAGCCCCTCGCCCGGGGAGACCACCTTCTTCTGGTCCCACCGGGTGGTGAGGACGCTGGCCTTGAGGGGGTCTGACAGCGTCCTTTCCTGCCCGCGCGGGAACGCGGCGGTGACTATGACCGATTCGGTTCCGTCGCCTAACAGCAGGACCCACTTGCGGTAGTCGGTGCCGCTGGCGCTCTGCCCCACATGCAGCAGCAGGCCCTTCCGACCACCGAGTTCGACGCTCTGCCTGCCCAGCAGGGTCATGCCGCGTTTGGCCAGAGCGGCCGGATCGGAGAACCCCGCGGACAGCGGATGGACGGGGCCGGGCAACTCGGTCACCATCAGCGAGGCGCCGGTAGCCTGTTGCCCATAGCCGGGGAACCGGGTTGAGGGTGTGAAGCCGGGGGGTGGCACCAGCCGGACTCGGGTCCCGGCGACCGGCATTTGCTTCCCGGAGGCTCGTTCCGCGGAAGCCGTGGCGGGCCGCTCCCGCACATCAGTGAAGCCGGGGGGCAGTTCGGGGCGACCCCGCTCTTGTGCCGCCACACCGGCGGAGAGGATGGACACGGACGCGAGCACCAGGCCCGCCCAGAAAACACGATTGCTTACCATGAGAATCCTCCTCTTGCTCCACGGTCAACCCAAACTCAATTGATCGAACAGCCGCAAGATCTGTGCCCGCATCTCTTCGTACAATCCCGTCTTCTCTTACCCCGCGCACATCTTGAGCGTACCGGCGAGCCGCCTCTTGCGGCGCCTCACAACCGCCCCGTGCCGAAGGGCCAATCGCCCGTCTCCGACGTGCGCCGCGGCAGGACAAAGGCGATAAAGGCGGCCGGCACCAGTACCACGAGCGCCCAGAAGGAGGCCCGCGGCTCATGGGCCGCCGAGATGCCGTAGAGGGTGATCAGCCCCAGCAGTGCCAGATAGAACTCACCGATCCTGCGCAGCAGGAGCGAGGCCATAAGGAAGCACGCGAAGAGGCTGGCCAGTATCCAGGCCCACGACAACACCGGCGAGTACCCACCCGTAGAAGGGCACGTGGATCAAGGAGTAGCTACACCACACCGAGGAACAGGTCGAAGCCCAGGTGTACCGCCGTCCCGAGGCAGACGCCCATCGCGAAGAGGCGGACCGGCATGTCCAGGTGCTTACGCAACGCCCAGATGAGGACAGCGGGACCAGGAAACTATGAGTGAGGATGGAGCGGTGGTCGATGAGCGGCAGCCACCGGAACGAATGGTCGAAATCGGCGAACTTGGAGCCCGATAAAGCTTCCGACCACGAACAGAATCACCCCGGAAGAAGTACGGCATATCGGAGTCTCCTTATGACCCCCATCTCGCGCACATCTATGTCACTCTAACATATGGCGCGCGGCCTGCAACAGGGCAGCCGTCCCGTTCCCGGTGTTTTCCACAGGGACGTCTGCCCCTGCTTCAGGCAGGTTCCCGTGGCAGCAGACGCTACGCCGCTTGCAGCCGTTTCCACCCCGCGCGCTCGTTCCGGGGCACGGCCTGCCCGAAGCACGCGTCGCAGTGGTGTCGCGGAAGTCCTCATCCGTCAGCAGGCATACCGCGTGTTCCGGCGCTTTCTCCGGCTCCATGGCGGCCTTTTGCCAGTGGCAGCCGCCCCGCAGGGGCAGGGCGCGAGTTTCGTCCCCACAGGCTCCCTCAGGTCCACACCTGCGCGGCGTGTACCCCACGCCGGCGGGTGTCGCCTTTCGGGCGGAAGCGCGCAGCCGTGGCTCTGCGCCGGTGCTCACGCACGGTGGCACGTCTGCTCGGCGAAAGCGTCGTAGTCGTTCAGCCAGCCCGGCTCCGGCGCTTCGCGGCCCTGTTCCAGGACCAGCGTGGTGCCGGAGGGGGCCGGTGAGCACACCCAGATCCGGTCCGCCGTCTTGAGCATCATCCAGAAGCCGTGGCCGAGGCTGCCCGCCGTGGTGTAGCCCCGCTCCAGCGTCGCCCGGTGCAGCGCGTCCGGTGCGATGCCCGTCCCCTGGTCGCGCACCCAGACCTGTACCCTGCCCGCGGAAGGGTCGCGTGCACGCGCGCTTCGCCGCCGCCCCGTGGACGACCGCGTTCATGGACGCCTCGCCGACCGCCGTCACCAGGTCCTGCTCCGCTCGGCGGGCAAGCCCAACCGGCCACCGCCTCGACCTGCTTGCGCAGCGCCGCAGCGTGGGCTTCGAGAGCGGCACCGGGACGCCGGCGGGGGGAACGGTTCCGCAGGTCCGCGGGCGTCACACAGGCGCAGCCGCCCTCGGTCAGGCTCGACAGCATCTCCCGCAAAAAGGCGCGCGCTGGCGCTGGGCCCCTTCCCGCACCTCATCGAGCAGGCGCGTGTTCTCCCGCTCTGCGCGCTTGCGCTCGGTGATGTCACGGACGAACCCGGTGAATAGCGGCGGCCGCCCAGGGGATGCGGGTGATCGTCAACTCGACCGGGAACTCGGTGCCGTCCGCGCGCACGCCGGAGATCTCGTAGCGCCTGCCGAGCAGGGGGCCTTCCCCGTGGGTCGAGGTAGTGCGCCAGGTCAGGCCGGCGCGCCTCGCAGGGGCGGCGGGATGATCAACAGTTCCATCTGCCGGCCCAGCGCCCCGGCGCGGCCATAGCCGAAGGTCCGTTCGCCGCCGGGTTGAACTCGACCACCTTGCCCTCGCATCCATGGTGATGACGGCGTCGAGCGCCGTCGCCAGGATCGCTCGTTACGCGCTTCGCTTTCCCCGTGGCCCGCGTGCTTGCCTGGGCATGCTGGCGTGCGGTTCGCAGCGCCCCGTGCAGCAGGGTGACCAGCATCCCCTCCAGCAGGAAGACGCCCAGCCCGCACGTGGACTGCCGGGGTGGGGAACCGGCGAAGGAGCGGACGGGGGCGCGAGGAAAAGTAGCTCAGCCAGGACGCAGGCGAGGAGGGTGAAGAACAGCCCCGCCCTACGTACCAGGCGCTGCGCTCATGACGGCGATGAAGAACAAGAGGAAGGGGGTCGCTTTACCGAGGACGGGATCGACGAGCAGCTTCAGCAGCAGCGCCAGCGCGACCGCCAGGAGTGCGGCCCCGTAGCGTAACAGCGGGGGACGGGCCCTATAGTCCAGCAGCAGCTCGTAGCGCATGACCTCTGCGGCATCCGGCCAGCCACAGCCTCCTCCCATTATACTTACCACACGGCCTGTAGAAACACAACCGCCTTTCGCCGGACAGAGGCGAGAAACACGCGGCGCTGGATCGGAAAAGCGACAGCTGCCGCCGCCCTTTCGCTTTCGGTGTTTGCTGGCCCAACCTCATCAAAAAATCTACCGGTTTTTTCTCCCGGTCCGTAATATTTTGCGCAAACCTCGTCTCTTTGTCCTATGGAACTGGAACAGGAGGATACCGTATGCCAAGGAGAAAGCCAGCCCGCACCGCATTTGCCGCCGGATTCGCGGCCGCTTTTACCGCAATGCTCTCCCAGGCCGCGTCGGCGGCCCCCCCGGCTAGCCCGCGCATCTATCCGGCGGATCTGATCGGTCATGTCACCCGGGATCAGCTCCGGGCCGCGGCGCCGGACGGTTTACCCGTGGGCGCCCTTTCCGCCCGGCAGCGGCAGTCCCTGCCGACAACCGCTGCGAGCACCCGTGTTAAGTTCTTCAAGAGAGACGGGGGGCGGTACGGCGTGCTGCTGCTCGCGCCGCCTTCGGCCGAGGAGATGAAGGCGCCGCAGGTCGGCACGGCCGCGTCCCCGCGGTAGCCGCGCAAGCGCGGCTACCGGCACAGAAAGCCGCCGTCAGGGCGGCGCCGCATCGTACTCGGCCTCCGACCCCCCTTCGTCGCCGGGACGCCCGAAGGCGAGCGCCACGCCCGTGCCCGCCAGCAGCCAACCCGATACGATGGGCAACGCCGCCATCCTCGTCCCCCTCGAGAGTCTCCCGCCCCTGCGCGCGGTTGCTTCGGCCGCGGACCTTGTGCTATACTTAGCACCGCGGCACCGGTCCGGCACGTGAACCCGACGCCTTCACCAGCGTCTATTCCGGTGTCGGGGCGGCGCCGACCCGAGCCGCCGACCTCCAGGAGACGAAATGAACAAAAATGCGGATTCCCGGTTCGCGTCCGGCGCTGGCACGTCCCGCCTGCCCGGCACGTGCGCGGCCGCGGTACGGCGTCTTTGTCGCGCGCTACTGTGCGTCGCTTTGCTGGCCGCGGGCTGGCAGGCCAACACCGCCGTCGCCGCGGACGCGCCTCCCAGGCGGCCGAACATCCTCTTCATCATGACCGACGACCACGCCACGCACGCGCTGAGCTGCTACGGCAGCGTGATCAACCGGACGCCGCACCTCGACCGCATCGCGAAGGAGGGCGCGCGGTTCGACCGCTGCTTCGTCACCAACTCGATCTGCACGCCGAGCCGGGCAACGATCCTCACCGGCAAGTACAGCCACATGAACGGCACGCCGGTCTTCAACCTCTTCGACGGCAATCAGCCGACGCTCGCCAAGTATCTGCAGGCCGCGTGGGCTACCACACCGGCGTGATGGGGAAGTGGCATCTGGGCAGCGAGCCGACCGGTTTCGACGCGTGGACGATCCTGCCGGGCAGGGCGCCTATTTCGATCCCGCGTTCCTCGAGCGCGGCGGGCGGCGTGCTTTCGTTCAGGGGTATGTGAGCGACATCATCGACCTTCGAGTTCTCAAGAACTGGCCCAAGGACAAGCCGTTCTTCCCGATGTACCATCACAAGGCGCCGCACCGCGCGTGGGAGCCTGACCCTGCTACCGGCGATGTTCGCCGGCAAAGAGATCCTCGAGCCGCCGACCCTGCGCGACGATTACGCCACCCGCACCGACGCGCTGCGCGAGTGCCGGCAGAAGGTCTTCGAGGACCGACGCGCCGCGACCTGAAGCGGGAGCCGCCGATCTCCAGGGCACGAGCGTGTGAAGTGGCTGGCAGACCAGGCCCACCGAAGTCGAGATCGAGGTCAACGGCACGAAGAAGACGCTCACCGGCGAGGAGCCTGAACCGGTGGAAGTACCAGCGCTACATGCGGGATTACCTCGCGTGCGTGCAGTCGGTGGACGACAACGTCGGGCGCGTCCTCGACTGGCTTGACGCGAACGACCTGCGCGACAACACCATCGTGATCTATACCAGCGACCAGGGCTTCTTCCTCGGCGACCACGGCCTCTACGACAAGCGTTTCATGTATGAGCCGTCGCTGCGGATGCCGCTCCTCATCCGCTGCCCGGCGTGATCAAGCCCGGCGCCGCAGGACGCGATGGCGATCAACGCCGACTTCGCGCCCACCCTGCTCGAGGCCGCCGGTCAGCCTGTCCCCGCCGACATGCAGGGCCGCAGCCTCGTGCCGCTGCTCAAAGGCGAGCGCCCGTCCGACTGGCGCACGAGCGTGTACTACCGCTACTACCACGACCCGGGCGACCACAACACGCGCGCCCATTACGGCGTGCGCACCGAAACGCACAAGCTGATCCACTATTGGACCAAGGACCAGTGGGAGCTTTTCGACCTCGCCAAGGACCCCGAAACGAGCCTGCGCAACCTCTACAACGACCCCGCGCAGAAGGAGATCGCGGCCAAGCTGAAGGGGGAGCTTTACCGGCTGAAGAAGGAGCTCAAGGACGACGACCAGTTCGCCGACCGGCAGCCGCCGAACGGAGTCGGGGGCCAGCCCCCGGCCGGCGGCGTGCCGCGCCGCGGGCCTCGCCCATGATCCGCGCCACTACACAAACCACGGCCCTGATCCGTGACCTCGGCGACCCGGACGCGCTGTCCGCGCGGGCGGCGCGGGGGAGCGCCCCGCGGGTCCGGCCTCGGGTCAACAGTCATATCCACCTGCCGCCCAATTTCTCGGCCTTTGACACCCCCCAGCAGGCGGTCGATCTCGCCGCCGGGCAGGATGTCCGCGTTCTGGGCGTCAGCCACTACTACGACTACCAGGTCTACGCCGATTTCGCCGCGCGGGCAAGCCGCCAGGGGGTCTTCCCGCTGTTCGGCCTCGAGGTCATCGCGCTGATCGAGGACCTGGTGCGCGCCGGGACCAGGATCAACGACCCCGGCAACCCGGGCAAGATGTATCTTTGCGGCAAGGGGATCACGGGCTTCGATCCGATGAGCCCCGCCGCCCGCGGCCTGCTGGACGTCATCCGGCGCAACGACTCCGAACGCATGGCCCGCATGACTGCGAAGCTCGCCGGGGTGTTCGCCGCCGCGGGGCTGGAGACGGGACTCGATGAGGAGGCCGTTAAGGAGCGAGTAGTCCGCCGCCACGGCAGCCCGCGGGAGACGGTCTACCTGCAGGAGCGGCACATCGCCCAGGCGTTCCAGGAGGCGCTTTTCGAGCGGGTCCCGGTCTCGCGACGCTCCGAGCTGCTGGGCCGCGTCTTCGGGGTCGCCTCCCAGGCCGGTCCGGAAGCTGCCGTGGCGGTCCAGAACGAGATACGTTCGCACTTGATGAAGGCGGGAAAGCCCGCCTTTGTCGAGGAGACGTTCGTCGGGTTCGACCACGCCTACCGGCTGATACTCGCGCTGGGCGGCATCCCCTGCTACCCGACCCTTGCCGACGGGGCGGCGCCGATCTGTCCTTACGAGGACCCGGTGGAGGCGTTGATCGCGGACATCAAGGCGCGCGGGATCTGCTGCGCCGAATTCATCCCGGTCCGCAACAGCCCCGAGGTGCTCGGCCATTTCGTGCGCGCGATGCGCCGGGCGGGTCTGGTGGTGACCGCGGGGACCGAGCACAACACCCTGGATCTGCTGCCGCTCGAACCGACGTGTGTGGATGGGCAGGCGATGCCGGAGGATGTCAGGGAGATCTTCTGGGAGGGAGCCTGCGTGGTCGCCGCCCATCAGTTCTTGACCCTCCACGGGCGCGCGGGCTTCGTCGATGCCGGGGGCCGGCCCGATCCGGCCTACGGATCCGACGAGGAGCGGATCGAGGCTTTTCGCGGACTGGGCGCGGCGGTGATCGGGCGCTTCCAGGAAGCCCACCCCGCTTCGCCTGGCGAGTAGCGGGGCCGCTTGACACGACTCCGGGGAACCGTTTACAATACCACACCCGCCGGCCGGTTCGGACCGGCCCAGAATGAGGATACCCGACATGGAGGCCGTTCAGCGCGTCGTCGTCCTGCCGCAGGAGGCGATCGCCCCGATCAACCCGTACCTGCACGGTCACTTCACCGAGCACCTGGGCGAACTGGTTTACCCCGGCATCTGTGTCGCCGAGGATTGCGCCATCCCCAACACGGGCGGCATCCGTGACGACGTCGTCGCGGCGCTGCGGCCGTTGGGGGTCCCCGTCCTGCGCTGGCCCGGCGGGTGCTTCGCCGACGACTACCACTGGCGCGACGGCATCGGCCCCGCGGCGGCGCGGCCCCTGCGCATCAACACGCACTGGGGCATGGCCGAGGAGCCGAACCACTTCGGCACGCACGAGTTCATCGCCTTCTGCCGGGCCGTCGGGGCGGAACCTTACTTCGCGGGCAACGTCGGCTCCGGCTCGCCGGGCGAGCTGCGCGCCTGGGTCGAGTACTGCAACTTCGCGGGCCGCAGCGCGCTGGCCGACGAGCGCCGCGCCAACGGGGCCGAGGAGCCCTTCGGGGTCCGGTTCTGGGGCATCGGCAACGAGAACTGGGGCTGCGGCGGCCGCATGGGCCCGGAGGAGTACGCCGCCGCCTTCTGCCGCTTCCGCACGTTCGTCTTCAATTACCCGGGCACGAAGGTGGAAGCCGTCGCCTGCGGGCCCAACGGCCGGGACTGGGCCTGGACGCGCCGCTTCCTCGAGTGCCTGAAGAGCGGGCACACGTCGAACCGCCTGGGCTCGGTCCAGGGGATCGGCGCCCACTACTATTGCGGCACGGCGGGCACGGCGACCCAGTACACCCAGGCGCAGTGGCTGGAGCTGCTGGCCAAAGCGTACGCCATCGACGGCGTGGTCGCCGGTCACCGGGCGATCCTGGACGAGTACGACCGCGAGCGCAAGGTCAAACTGCTCTTCGACGAGTGGGGGACGTGGCACCCGGTCGAGCAGGGCAAGCCGCCGGGCGGCCTGTACCAGCAGAACACGATCCGCGACGCCTGCGTCGCGGCGCTGACCCTGGACGTGTTTCACAACCACGCGGACAAGCTGTACATGGCCAACATCGCGCAGCTCATCAACGTGCTGCAGGCGCTGCTGCTGGTCGAGGAGGACAAGTGCGTCAAGACGCCGACCTACCACGTCTTCGACCTGTACCGCCCGCACAAGGGCGCCACGGCGGTGCGTTTCGTTAGCTGCGCCGAAACGGTCAGCGACGGGGAAGCGGCCGCCGAGCATTGCCGGGCCTGCTACCTGGACCACCGCTCGTTCGCCCTGCGCGCCGTGCACGGTTCGGCGTCGGTGCACGGCGGCGCGCTCTGTGTCACCGCCGTGAACACGCACCCGACCGAGCCGCTCGAGCTCGAGATGGACGTGCACCAGGGCAGGCTAAATGAGGCCGAGATCGTCACGCTCGCCGCCGACGACATCCACGCGCACAACACCTTCGCCCGGCCCGACGCCGTGACGCTGTCGGCCCCGACGACGCTCGCGGCGCGCCGCGGCGGCGAGGCGTTGCGCGTGCCCCTGCCGGCGGCAAGCGTGGTGCGCATCCGGGGGAGGCTTTCGTAGCGAAGGAGGAGAGATAGCATGGCAAGGAAGCGACTGTTCCCCCTGCTGGTCGCGCTGCTCTTTGGGGCGCTGGCGCGGCCAGCCTCCGCCGCGCCGGCGAAGGCCCCGAACATCGTCGTCCTGCTCGCGGACGACCTGGGCTACGGCGACCTGGGCTGCTTCGGCAGCAAGGTCATCCGGACGCCGAACCTGGACAAGCTGGCAGCCGGAGGCATGGCTCACCCAATGCTACGCGGGCGCGCCGGTCTGCTTCGCGCGCCCTGCTCACCGGGCGCGTGCCGGGCCGCGTCGGCGTGTGGGACGGATCCTCTCTGGACTCCCCCATGCACGTCGGCCGGGCGAAGTCACGGTCGGCAAGGTCCTCAAGGCCGCCGGGTACGCCACCTGCCACGTCGGCAAGCAGCACTGCAACGGCAAGTTCGATTCGCCCGAGCAGCCCCAGCCCGGCGACCACGGCTTCGACCACTGGTTCTCCACCCAGAACAACGCCGCCCCGAGCCACCAGAACCCCAACAACTTCGTCCGGGATGGCACGCCGGCCGGCGAGCCTCAAGGGCTACTCCAGTGCGATCATCGTGGACGAGGCGATCCGCTGGGACGGCGCCGGGAAAGGCCCGACGAAGGGAAAGCCCTTCGCCTCTTCGTCTGTTCCACTCGCCGCATGAGCCCATCGCGACCGACCCGGATTTCACGAAACTCTACGCAAACCACCCGCCCAAGGAGGCCGCCTACTACGGCAACGTCACCCAGCTCGACCACGAGGTGGGGCGCCTGCTGAGGCACCTGGACGCCCGCGGCGCCACCGACGACACGCTGGTCTTCTTCTCCAGCGACAACGGGCCTGTGGACAAAACCCCGGCCTGCCGGGCCGTTCCGCGGGGCCAAGGCGACCCTGTACGAGGGGGCATCCGCGAGCCGACGATCATCCGCTGGCCGGGGAAGACGCGGCCCGGCACGGTCTACGAGGAGCCGGTGGCGTTCGTGGACTGGCTCACGGTCTGCGCCCTCGCGGGCGCGCCCGTCCCGACCGACCGGCCGATCGACGGGGCCAGTTTCCTGCCCATCTTCGACGGGAAGCAGGTGGAGCGGAAGGGCCGCCTTCGGCACTATCTGCGCCAGGCCGCGATGCGCGACGGCGACTGGAAGATCATCGGCGCCCCCAGGAAGGCAACCTCCAGCCTTCAACATCCGTCAGGACCCGCAGGAGAAGAACGATCGCGCGCCCGGGAGCCCGGGCGGTTGAAGGCCATGTCCGAACGGTTCCGCGCCCTGTACGCCGAGATCCTGAAGGAAGGAGGGCCGATCACGCTGGCGAACCGGGGCAACCCGAACCGGGCCGGGGGCGCAAACCGGGACAGCGCAGGCCAGAAAAAGTGACGAACCAACGAACGCGGCAGAAGCGGAGGGTTCACGGCGCTTCGGACGGGTCGCCGCTGGCCCTCCGCCCGAATCAGGTCAGATCCGGCAGGGGGCCGTCGCCGCAGAAGTCCGGGTTGCCGAACCGGTCGATGCGATGCCCCATGCCGTGGGCCAGGGACAGCAGCAGGCGGTTGTGCGCCACCTTCGGGTAGCGCAGCGAGCGCCCCATGCGGAAGCCCAGACCGCCGCCGACCAGCACGAAGGGGACGTTGTCGAGGGAGTGCGAGTTCCCTTTGCCCAGCTCGTTGGTCCACACGATGAGCGTGTTGTCCAGCAAGCTGCCGCCGCCGCCCGGCTCGGGCGTCTCCGCCAGCCGTTTGGCCAGATAGGCTAACTGCTCGCAGTACCAGTGGTTGATGCGGGTCAGCTTTTCCTGCGCTTCGGCGTCCGTGTCCGGTTTGTGCGAAAGGTCGTGCTGCCCCTCGTTGATGCCCAGCCAGCGGAACCGCGCCTGGCCGACCGAGTTCGTGTACTGCAGCGTCGCCACCCGGGCGAAATCCGCGGCGAAGCTGCTCACCAGCAGGTCGATCTGCAGCTTGCTGATCTGGGGGATGTTGTCGTTGTCTTCGCGCACGCCCGGCTCCAGGACCGGGACCGGGTGCCCGACGTCCTTCGTCCCGGCCGTCCGGAGCTCCTGCTCCATTTCGCGCACGAGCGTCGCGTGCTCCTCCAGGATCCGCCGGTCCTGCGCGCCGACCCGGGACCGCACCTTGTCCAGGTCCTCCTTCAGGTCGTCGAGGACGCTCTTGAGGTTTTCCTGGTCTTTCGCCCGGCCGTACAGCTTCGCGAACATCTGGTACGGGTTGTCGATCGGGGAGATCGGCTGGTTCGGCCCGGCGTAGGACATCCGCGTCCAGGTGTCGGCCCGCTCCGGGACCATGACGCCGAATTCCAGCGACCCGAAGCGCGTGCGCGCCGAGGGGTCCTTCTGCAGGTAGTTCTTGATCTCCTGATCGATCGAGATCCCGCTGGCCCAGCCCGCGGGGGTGTGCGAGCCGCCCTGGACATTGCCGGGGAAGAGCTCGATCCCGGTCAAAAGGCAGCCGATCCCGCGCATATGGCCGTCGCCGTCGCCCCGCACCCGGTCGCACACCCCGTTCAGGATCAGGGTGCGGTTGCGGAACGGCTCCAGCGGCTTGAGGCTCTCTTTGAGCGTGAACTGGTCGCCTTCCTCGTCCGGCCAGAACGTGGAGGGCACGACGCCGTCCGGGCTGAACATCACGATCAGCCGCTGCTTGCGCCGGCGCTCCCCGCTGGGGGCGGCCAGGCAGGGCAGGTTCGTCAGGAAGGGCAGCGCCGCCGCGCTGATGCCCAGGCTGCGGAGAAACTCGCGTCGGGTGTTCTTATGGTTCACGTTGATTCTTTCCGGAAGGGGCTGGCAAGCCGCGCTCCCATTTTACCCTTTACCCTTTGAGCGCCGAAACTGCCACCGTCTCGACCATCTGCTTGCGGATGTTAAACCCGTTCGCCGCAAAAGAGCGCTGCAGGCCGGCCTGCGCCCCGGGGCCGTACGCGCGCACGGGCTGCTTGACCAGGTGCTGGAAAAGCTGTTCCACGAAGGCGGCGTGGGCCTCCTCGCTCCCGGCGAGGAAGCGGGCCAGGTCGCGGACGCCGGTGAATTTGACCGTCTTGCCGGTGCGGGACCGGTAGCTCCCGGTGGCGTCGACCGGCAGGTTGTTCTCCCGGGCGCGCAGACGCCCGATCGCGTCGAACTTCTCCAGGGTGAATCCCAGAGGGTTGATCATGCTGTGGCACGACGTGCAGGCCGCCGGCCGGGTCTGCAGCGCCACCCGCTGGCGGGTCGTCAGCTTCGGGTGGAGGTCCGCCGGGAGCGGCGTGAAGGCTTCGGGCGGCGGCAGGAGCGTGCGCCCCAGCAGGCTGCGGGAGATCAGCACCCCGCGGTGGATCGGCGAGCTGGCGTCCAGGTAGGCGAAGCTGGCCAGCACGTAGGGGTGCGTCAGCACGCCGGCCCGCTTGCCGGGGTCCAGCGGGACCATCCGGAAAGGCGCGGCGGGGGCGAGGGGGGCGCCGTACATCCGGGCGAGCCGCCCGTTCAGGAACAGCCTGTCCGTGAGGAGGAGCTCGCGAAAATCCGACTTTTCGCTCCAAACCACGTGCTCCAGGAACAGCTCGAGCGAGGTCCGCAGGTCCGAGGCGACGGCCTCATCGAAGCCGGGAAACTTCTTCGGGTCTTTGGCCAGGTCCGGGTAGTGCTCGACCTTCAGCCACTGCAGGAAGAACTCCCGGAGCTTGGACCATGCCCGCGGGTCCGCGGCCATGCGCTGCGCCTGCCGGACCACCTGCTCGCGCGTGGAAAGCTCTCCGGCCGCCGCGGCCTCCAGCAGCTCCTCGTCGGGCAGCGAATCCCAGAGCCCGAAGGAGAGCCGCGATGCCACGTCGTACGGATCCGGCGCGGTCCGGGGGGCGCCCGAGGCCGGGATCTCCCGGTAAAGGAACCGGGGTGACTTGAGCGTCAGCAGCACGACCTGCTTGACCGCCGTCTCCAGGTCCGGGGCGTCCTGGAACTGCCGCTCGACGAACAACGTCGCCGTCTCGTCCGAGAGGGGCCGCCGGAACGCCCGCTCGGCGAACCGCCGGCAGAACGCGCGGACCTGCGCGTCGCGGTCCGGGGCGTCGTCCGCGACCCCCGAAAGCTCGCGTAGATGCGCCGCCACATAGCCTGCGGCCTCGATCGCCGCCTCAGTGGTCGCCTCGGACCATGCCTTCGATATCGAGGTGCCGCGCTCGTAGCCGACGCTCCGGTCATCGGGCGGGAACGGCGTGGCCACCACGAATGTCTCGGGGACAGACCGGGGCAGCAGGCAGCGCTGCGGGATCACCTCCGCCGTTTGCCGCTTCGGCCGCTTCCATTCCAGCGCGAGGGATGCTT
>JAUJNC010000086.1 GCA_030446525.1 Armatimonadaceae bacterium | reverse complement strand
CGCGTGTCAGAAGCGCGTGCCGCTCAACTCGCTCTGGGTGGGTGTCGGCGGCGAGGGGGCGGATACCTGGTCGGCGCTTGTGGTGCGGGCGCAGGAGGCGATTGCGCCATTCGGCGTGGCGCGCGATGGCGGGCTGGTGCCGCACATCTCGCTGGGCCGGGTGAAGTCATCGGCGGGAATGGATTCCCTGCGCGCCGCGCTTGCCGCCGAAGCCACTGCGGACTGCGGCGCGCAGGCCGCCGCGCAAATTACACTGATGAAAAGCACGCTGGACCCGCGCGGAGCGGTTCATACTCCGCTGCGCCACTTCACATTGGGTACTACATAGCACACAAGGAGCAACAACGTGGAAAAAGACCGCGCCCTGGAATTGGCGCTTTCGCAGATTGAAAAACAGTTCGGTAAAGGCTCGGTCATGCGCCTGGGTGAGCACGCCAAGAGCAATAATGTCGAAGTCATTCCGACCGGCTCGCTGGCGCTTGATCTGGCGCTGGGCGTCAACGGCATCCCCAAGGGGCGCATTACCGAGATTTACGGCGCGGAATCGTCGGGCAAGACCACGGTGGCGCTTCAGATTGTCGCGCAGGCGCAGAAGCTGGGCGGCGTCGCCGCGTATGTGGACGCCGAGCACGCGGTGGATCCCGTCTATGCCAAGAACCTGGGCGTAGACATTGACAACCTGCTGATCTCGCAGCCGTCCACGGGGGAAGAGGCGCTGGAGGTCATTGATGCCCTGGTTCGCTCCAATGCCGTCTCGGTCGTCGTGCTGGACTCGGTGGCGGCGCTGGTTCCCAAAGCGGAGATCGAGGGCGAGATGGGCGACAGTCACATGGGCCTGCAGGCCCGCTTGATGAGCCAGGCCCTGCGTAAGATTACCGGCTCCTTGAACAAGACCGGGACGGCGGCTATTTTTATCAACCAGCTCCGGGAAAAGATCGGCGTCATGTTCGGAAACCCGGAAACGCAGCCGGGCGGACGCGCGCTGAAATTCTATTCGTCGGTGCGCCTGGACGTGCGCCGCGTGGAGACACTGAAAAACGGCACCGACATGGTCGGTATCCGCACCCGGGTCAAGGTGGTCAAGAACAAAGTCGCGCCGCCCTTCAAGCAGGCGGAGTTCGACATCATGTTCGGCAGTGGTATCTCCCGGTCAGGTTCCATCATCGATATCGGCACCGACCTGGGCCTTATCAACAAGGCGGGCGCGTTCTATTCTTACAAGGGCGAGCGCATCGGTCAGGGCCGCGAGAACGCCAAGGGCTACCTGGAAGACCATGTGGAAATGATGGAAGCCATCGAGAACGAGATCAAGAATGGTCCCGAGGCGAAAGAGGCGCTGACACTGGGAGCCGCCGATTAGTTCCTGCGCTATCCTGTAAATAAAAACGCCGGGAGCGAAAGCTCCCGGCGTTTTTATTTTGCGCTACTTCCAGCCGTAGGCCCTATAAAAGGCGGGCGCGACCCGCTCCGTGGGCGTATCGCCGGCCAGTGTAAAGGCGATTCCCAACGGCGCGGGGTCGAGGTCGTCCTTGCGGACGTTGTACTGCGTGCCGCCCCACCGCTCCCCGGCGGCAACCATCTCGAAGGCGATAAACCGGTTCTGGTTCAGGTCGTACTGCGCGGTTCCCATTAGCTTAGCCTCGAAGCCACGCGTACGGCTGTGGGGATTGTCGGCATCCCACCGGTCATTGATCGCCCAGCGGCCCGCCGCCTCGGTTCGCGTCTCCCCCTCCAGGCGCAGCGACACGACACCGTCCCGTATTGCCGTCACCGTGCTGGTCAGCCGCGCCCGCTGAATGTCCTCTTCGCCGTATGCCACCGTCTGACCGCGCACATTGTCCACCAGATGGGCGCGCGCGATGCGGCGAATAAGGGGCGCAGGAACATCGTGCGCTTGCCCCACTTCCGGCGTTCCTTCGGGAAGGAACTGGCGGGCCTCTTCCTTCGTGAACCAGGCGTAGTCCAGATTCCAGGCGCGCGCTCGCCAGTCGGAAAGCGGCGTTTCGCGCGGCAAATCGCGCGAGTTGACGCGCAGCACCAGGCCGCCTTCGGGATAAAAACGCTCCGGGCGCAGAATCTCCGGCGCGTCGCTCAGAATCTCGTCCGGCAGCAGGCGCTCCTCACGGGGCAGCCGATTCCAGACTTCCAGCGCCCGTTCCAGCATAGCCGCCATCGCAGCGGGATCTNACGCGGGCGAACGCCTTGAGCTCCACGCCGTTCTTGGCGACGCCGGCGACGACCGGCGTCTCGATCACCTTGGGGATGACCGACATCTGCACCGCCTCGAGCGGGTTGCGCCCGGCCAGGTCGATGGCCGCGGCCTTCTCGAACGTCAGCGGGATCTGCGCGCGGAACGCCGAGATCAGCGCGTTGACCACGCGCTCCACGCTACCGCCCGCCAGGTAGTGCGTTTCTAGCTGGTTGACGTTGATGTCCAGTCCCGCCTTGACCGCCGCGATGAGCGGCAGGACCACCCTCTCCTGTGGGACCTTGCGCAGCCGCATCCCGATCAGCGAGAACGGGTTGACGCCGGGAACGCCCGCCGCCAGCGCCGTTATCCACAGGCCGACCGGGAAGAACTGCAGGAACAGGGCCATCCCGATGACCAGAAATACCGAGACAACAATCCATAGCCATTCCATAGTTCACTCCTTCTAGGAGGGCGAACCTCGTGTTCGCCCCTACGCCGCCCGTGTCTGCCGGCCTTCCGCCGCGGCGTCGCCCTGCCCGGCAGCGCTTTGCGCCTCGACGTTATCCACCACGATGCGGCCGCCTTCGACCCGGATCACCACCACCGGCGTGCCCACCTCGAGAAACTCGCCCTCCGTGACCACGTCGAGGCGCACCCCGTCGATGTCCGCCAGGCCCGCCGGGCGCAGCACGGTGGCGGCTTTGCCGATGCGGCCCAGGAAATGCATCCGGCTTTCCGACGTCACATAGCCGAGCGACGCACGCTGCTGCATCTGCTGGCCCAGCTTCTTCCAGACCGGCGACTTGGGCAGGTACGCGAAGAAGCCGATGATGCTCACGGTCGTCAGGATGGTCGAAACCGACAGCGCAAAGGCGGCGTTGTTGGAACCGCCGAGCGCCCAGAACATCCCCAGAAACAGCAGCAGCAGGCCCGCCACCGCGGCGATGCCGTGCCCCGGGAAGACGTGCGTCTCCAGCAGCAACAGCGTCAGACCGGCCAGGGCCAGGATAACCCCGACCCAGCCGCCCGTGCTGCCGGCGGTGATGTGGGCCGCGAACACCAGCGCCACCCCGATCACCCCCAGCGTGCCCGCCAGTCCCCACGTGTGCAAGGTAAGCAGATCGATAAAGAGCAGCAGGCACCCCACCGCGAGCAGGGTGATCGTCACCCCCGGCTGGACGATCAGATTCGCGATCTCTTGCCAGGAGCCGGACTCAGCCACTGTCGGACCCGCCGTCTGCGCCAGGGCGCTGCCTGCCCCCAGCATCAGCAGCGCGAACGCCGGCAAAAGCCTCTTGGCGCCCCCCGCCCCTTTCCCCAGGTCCTTATCTCTTGTACTCATCCTAGCTCCTCCTCCGGATCGGGGAACGGGTCCACGAGCAGAAACTTCTGCATCCGTGCCGCCGTGTTCAGCGCCACCGCCTGCGTGAACAGGATCGCCCCGTAGGCGACGTTCCCCCAGAACCGCGACAGGCGGAGCTTGAAGCGCGGGAAGACCCTCATCTTCTCCTCCGCGCGCACCGCCGCCATCTTGGGCGCGAACTCGGCCCACAGGTCCAGCACCGGCTCGTGCCGCGGCACCCGCTCATGCAGGAGCGACAGCATCGCCGCCACCCCGCGCTCCTGTCCGGCGCAATCCGCACACTCCCCCAGGTGCTCCGCCACAGCATGCCGCTCGGGCGGGGGCAGCCCGCCCTCCAGGTAGTTCGACAGAGCCTCCCGGACGTGTTCACACCTCATTGTCCAACACCCCCCTTCAGAAGCTCAACGTGCGGCGTGAAGCGTTTTTTGAACGCCTGCCGCGCCCGGTGTATCTTCGACTTGACGTTAACAATAGAAAGCTCCGTGATGTGCGAGATCTCGTCGTACGACAGCTGCTCGAAATCCCGCAGCACGAGCAGCATCCGCTGCTCGACGGGCATCCGGGCCAGCACGGCGTCGACCACGCGCTGCAGCTCCCGCGTCTCGCAAATCCCGGCGATGTCCATGTCCTGGTCTACGGGCTCCCTGCCCGGATGCTCCTCCATCTGCTCCTCCAGCGACTCTTCGCTGAACACCGCCTTGTGGCGCAGGTGGTTCAGGCAGGTGTGCCGGGCGATGGTGTAGAGCCAGGTCGAGAACTTCGAATCGCCGCGAAACGTGCGCAGCGCGCGCAGCGCCTTGAGAAACACCTCCTGCGTAAGGTCGTAGGCGTCCTCGCCGTGGACCATGCGCACGACAACGTTGAAGATCGGCGTCTGGTACTTCCGGAAAAGCGCCTCGAACGCCTTGGGATCTCCCGCGAGATACTGCCGCACCAACAGCATGTCCGGGTCCGGCCGGGGTGCCGCCGCGGACACCCCCGGCCGGCAAGGCCCGGCCGGCACGCCCGCGGGCGTCTTCTGGGACGCCCAGGGCATCGCGGCAACATCGGTAGTATTCATCGAACGCATGCCCTCCGCATACACAAGCGATCATCAAACGGGATCAGGGCTGCCGTGGCTCGGCGCCTGTCCCCGGGCCCTCCGTGCGCGGACGGGGGTTGCCGTCCCACTTGCCGCCCGTCAGCTCCAGCAGGAACTGACGGCGCTGTTCCTCCGGGAGGCTTTGAACCCGCTGGAAGAAGCCCTGCATCACCTGGCGTTGCTGGGAGAAAAGCTGCTGGCGAAGCGCTGGTCCGCGTCTATTGTCTACAACTGTTGATCGACACGCCGTCTGCTGCTCCAGCGTCATGGCGAGCCAGGTCTTCAGCGACTCGAATGGGAGCCGCGTTCGATCTTCTGCACGTCGTCCGCGCAGCCGGCTGGTGAGCAGGTAGACCGTCTTCAGACCGGCTGCGCGGCGATCACCGGTGCGCCTTGTCCGGGGCCATGGATTGCCCTGGATCACGACCTCGCCGTTGGCGGCGCTGGGTTCTGGGGTCAAGGCCCCGCGAAGGGCGCCAGCGCCGCCACCTGATCGTCAGTCCGGGGTCAGCGGCGCTGGCCGGCGCGGGCGAGCACCTTGACGAGCGCCTGGGCAGCGCCGCGGCGACGCGCGCGAGCGTCGCCTCGAGTGCCCCGGGCGGCACGTCCAGCGTCACCGGCGTGGCGGCCACGGTCTTGTCGGCCACCACCGGCACCCCCGTGGCGCGGAAAGGCGCGCCACCTCCCGGCGGAAGCTTCACGCAGCGCGGCGGGCGCCGCCGGGTTCGTCCCCTCGGCCATCCCCTGGGCGGCCACGGGCGCGGCCTGCGCGCCGTGCCGCGCCGCCGAGAGCCGCAGAATTCTTAAACTCATGCACGAAATCCCTTCCATAAGGATACGACACATCATTGTCGCGCCGGTTGCAGGCGGGCCTGAAAAATAATGCGGATCCGTGGTGGTACATTAGAAGAACAGGGACAAGGGAGGCAGCAGCGTATGAGCACTCGCATCACGGCAACGGCGCCGCAGGCGCGGCGTCAGGGCGTGTCAACGTTTTTGTCGACGGCAAGTTCGCGCCAGTGTCTTCGAGGAGGTGGCGCTCGCCCTCGGCCTGCACGTGGGGCAGCCGATCACCGGGGAGAGACTGTCGAGTGTCGCGCGCCGAAACGCTGCGGCGGGCCAAAGAGGACGCCTACCGGCTGCTCTCCTCGCGCGGGCGGAGAAAGAGATCGAGACCGTCGTGGCGCAAGGGCGCTGGAGAGGACGACATCATCGGCGAGGTGGCGTCGCCAGGCCCACGGCTACGTGGACGACGCCTCGTTCGCCCGGTCGTGGGTGGCGTCGCGGGGCGGCACGCGCGGGAGGCGGGCGCGCTCCATGAGCCTGCAGGTGCAGCGGGCGTGGTCGAGGCCATGGCCGAAACGCTGGACGAGGCGAAGAGCGACGAGGACGAACTCGCCGGCGCAGCGCGCCGCGGCGAAAGAAGGGTGGGCGCGCGCCCGGCCGACCAGAGCCGGGAGAAGCGGCTGGCGCGGCTCGCGGCCTTTTTGCAGCACGGCTTCGGCTGGGAGTGTCATCCGTCGCTCCTCGGGGAGCTGTATGGCGGGGCGGAAGAAGACGCGGAGGATTTTGATGAATAGAAGCTGTATAAATACGGTAGGCCTTCGCCGGCGGCAATGCCAACCCCAGCAGAACAACGCTCCACTCGCTGGACAGACGTTTCACTAACCGTCTGAGGAGGGTTTGGATAATACATTTGTTTGTCCATCCTGGTGACCCGCGATCATCTCCCTCATGGGGCTGGTCCTCTGGTCCTTGTATAGTGCGCGCGTGCAGCCCCTCCAGCAGGAGATGCTGCGGCGCCTGGAAGACCTTTTCAAGCAAAAAGAACAGGCCGAAAAAGACATCGAGGCTCGACGCAAGGAGGCGCTAGTCGCGCAAAGGACAGGTACCGCCTCCAAAGCGGAGATGGATACGGAAAACCGCGAGAAACGCGCGGACATCGGAAGGCTGAGGCGACGACCGGCGCAGAAGGAAGAAACATTGAACGCCGTTGCAGGGGCGGAGCACCGCGAGCAGCGCCCTGGCCGAGCGGGATACCGAGGCGGACCGGCTTCGGGAGTGAGCCCAAAAAACCTGGTGGCCCGGCAGCGCGCGAGCCTGGAACGGGTGGCGGGACTGGACAGGGGAAGAGGCGCGCGGCGGTGCTGCGGGCGGTGGAGGACGAAATGCCACGAGGCCGCACGCCTGATCCGGGACACGGCTACAGCGGGCGAGGAGGGGACTGCTGCGCGCGCAGCATCGACAAGCCGGGCGATCTCGATGGTATGCCGTCGAGCAACCTCGAAACCACGGTTTCCGTGGTGGCCTGCTGTCGGATGATCTGAAGGGCAGACCATCGGGCGCGAAGGGCGCAACATCCGCCGCACCTTGAAACGCTGACCGGGGTGGACGTCATCATCGACGACACCGCCGTAGCCGTGGTGGTGTCGTCGTTCGACCCGGTCCGCGCGAGATCGCCGGCTGGCATGTCCAACCTGGTGGCGCCGACGGCCAGATCCATCCGGGCCGTATCGAGGAGATGGTCGAGAAGGCACGGAGCGAGGTGGAGGCGCACATGCGCTGAGTCGCGAGTGCGCCGTGCTGACCTGGGTCATCGCCTGCACCCGGAGATCATCCGCCTGCTGGGGCGCACAGCACCGGATGAGCTGAGCGCAAAGAACATCCTGACCCACTCGGTCGAGGTGTCGCACCGTGCGCCTCGGTCGCCGCCGGTTCCGGGCGCGAACGTCGAGATCGCTCGACGCGCGGGCCTGCTGCACGATCTGGGCAAGGTGGATTTCGAGTCCCCGAACAGCCGCACGCGCTGATCTCGCGCGACCTGATGCTGCGCTACGGCGAGCACGAGGAGGCGGCGCACGCGGCGGGGGCGCACCACGGCGATATTGAGCAGGAAACGGTCGAGGCGGTCGTGGTCACGGTCGCCGACGCCATCTCGGCGGCCCGGCCCGGGGCGCGGCGTGAGATGCTGGAAAGCTACGTCCGGCGGGTCCAGAAGCTGGAAAACATCGCCGACTCATTTCCCGGCGTGGAAAAAGCGTACGCGGTGCAGGCGGGCCGCGAGGTGCGCCTGATGGTGCGGCCGGGCGAGATCGACGACCTGGCCGCGATCGAGCTGGCGCGCAGCGCCGCCAAGCGGATCGAGGAGGAGATGGCCTCGCAGTACCCCGGCCAGATCAAGGTGACGGTGATCCGCGAAACCCGGGCCGTCGATTACGCAAAATAACGGGGCGGCATCCACTTCTAGAAAGGTGAGGTGGCGGACCGGGCGTGTCCGCCCCCGCCGGCGCCATGAGGATTGTTTTTGTCGGCGATATTATCGGCAAGCCCGGGCGCGACGCGGTGCTTACCATGGCGCCGATACTGCGGGCCGAGTTTTCCCCGGACCTGGTGGTCGTGAACGCCGAGAACGCCGCCGGGGGCATGGGGATCACTCCGGAGATCGCGCGGGGGCTTCTCGGGGGCGGCATCGACGTTTTGACGCTTGGCAACCACACCTGGAGCAAGCGCGACGCGTACGACTTCCTGGGCACGGAGTCGCGCGTGCTGCGCCCGGCGAACTATCCGCCGGGGTCGCCCGGCCGGGGCTACGGCGTTTATAAAACTCCCGGCGGCACCCTGGTGGCTGTCGCGAACATGAACGGGCGCGTGTTCATGGAGCCCCTTGACGACCCGTTCCGGGCGGCGGACGAGATCATCGGCCACCTGCGGCCGATAACCCCGGTCATCTTTTTCGACTTCCACGCCGAGACGACGTCAGAGAAGGTGGCCTTCGGGTGGCACTGCGACGGGCGCGTGTCGGCCGTGGTCGGCACCCACACGCATGTCCAGACCGCCGACGAGCGCGTGCTGCCGGGCGGCACGGCGTATATCACCGACGCGGGAATGTGCGGCCCGGAAGACTCCGTAATAGGGATGGACAGGGAGGCCGTGCTGGCGCGCTTTCGCACGCAGATCCCGAACCGCTTCAAGGTGGCCGGGGGACCGGTGCGACTTTGCGGCGTGGCCGTGGACGTGGACGAGCGTACGGGCCGCGCCCACCAGATCGATCGCATCTCGCGCCTGGTGTGATCTGAAGCCGCGCCGCGCCCGCAGGCACTAAACGAAGAAACGCTTATCAGACCCCGAAAGGAAATCGTATAACCCGTATGCACCGACGCTTTTTCGTTTGCATCGCTTTGTCGGGCGTGCTGTTGCGGGCGGCCACCGCTGCCGCGGCGCAGAACGCCGCCGCACCCGCAGCTTCTGCCGTCAACATCTCGCTGTACGCGGGCGACACAGCGAACCTCACCCTGGGCGCGTGGGGCAGCGGCAGGGCCGAGGTCGTCACCGAGCCCGCGCTGATCGGCGGCCAATCGATCCGGGTGACGACCCAGGGCCTGTACCAGGGCGCCCGCATTGACCTCAAGACGCCCGTTGACCTCACGCCCGCTTTCGCCAACCCACAGGCCTACCTGCGCTTTCAGCTCCGGTTCACCGGCACGGGCGCCACCCAGCCCGTCTACGATCCGGTCACGGGGGAGACGCGGCGAAGTGTCGCCTCGCCCTTCAACTGGATGCGCTTTCTGCTGACCATGGCCGACGGCACCCGGCACGAGCTGATCCGCCCGGTAGAAGTCCAGGGCTCCGACGACCCCGACTCCTGGCTCCCGGTGGCGTTCCCTGTGGGGGCGATCTTAAAGAAGCCGGGCGGTCAGTCGTTGCCGGCTCCGGCGGGCGAGGGGGCGAGGCTGGCGCAGATCGCGGTTTTCGGTGATCGCTACGAGCAGTTCTACGTCGGTGAGATCGGCGTGCTCACCGACGACACCGAGATCCTGGTCGACCCCCTCGAGGAGCAGATCGCTTTCGTCGGGGACCAGCTCACCTTCGCCGCCACCGCCGAGGGCGGCGCGTCGACGCTGCGCTACTCGTGGGACTTCGATGGCGACAAGCAGGAGGATCGCACGGGCCGCGTCGCGCAGTACTACTGGCGTAAACCGGGCAAGTACCCGGTCACGCTCACCGTTTCGGACGTGGACGGCCTGAAGAAGCCGGCCACCGCGACCGTCACCATTGATGTCGCCGAGTAACCCGTCCCCGCAGGAGCACCCCCCCTCGTTTGCGGCGCTCGGGGCGCCGCGGGCAGCGCCGCTCGGTCTGCCCGCGGCGCTCGTCGTGGCGATGCGGCCCAAACAGTGGACCAAGAACGCCCTTCTCTTCGCCGGACTGCTCTTCACCCTCAACCAGTACCACCCACCCCGGGACTACGCGCTCGCCGCCGCCGCCTTCGCCCTCTTCTGTCTTTTGTCGGGCTGCGTGTATCTGCTGAACGACGTGGCCGACCGGGAGGCCGATCGCAAGCACCCGAAGAAGCGTCATCGGCCCATCGCGTCGGGCCGCCTGCCCGTCCCGGCCGCCCTGGCCGCCGCGGGCGTGCTGGCCCCGCTGGCGCTGTACCTGGCGTGGAGCATCAACCTGAAGTTCTTCGGGGCGGCGCTGCTCTACTTCGTGATCGCGCTGGCCTACACCTTTTCGCTCAAACACATCGTGCTCGTGGACCTGATGGCGATCGCGGCGGGCTTCGTGCTGCGGGCGGCGGCGGGCTCGTTCGCGGTGGGCGTGCCCAACTCGGAGTGGCTGCTGATCTGTACCACGCTGCTCGCGCTTTTCCTGGGGCTCACCAAGCGGCGGGGCGAGCTGGTGGCGCTGGGCGACAACCCCGCCACGCGGCGCATCCTGGCCGATTACTCGATCCCGATGCTCGACCAGATGATCAACATCGTGGCCTCGGCGTGCCTGATGGCCTACTCGCTCTACACCTTCTTTTCCGAGACCGGCAAGCCGCGCCCTTATCTGATGGCGACGATACCCTTCGTCATCTACGGGCTGTTCCGGTATCTTTATCTCGCGCACCGCAAGGGCATGGGCGAGGCCCCGGAAGTCGTGCTGGTGGAAGACAGGCCTCTGCTGATCAATATCCTGCTCTGGATCCTGACGACCTTAGTGGTGATGCGGATCGGGCAGTGGTGACTGCTCCCTTCGCGTAAACAAGGAACGTAGACAGTGTACTTGAACACGAAAGCAAACAAGTACATGAGAGGCGCTGGCGTATCCCGAAGCGCGGGGATGATAAGAAGGATGGCCTTCGATGACGCAGAACGTAAACAGCATTGCCCCGCTTGTGATCTCCCGGGGAGAGGCGGCGGGAACGTATCAGGCGTTCCCGGATGCCTGCCGCCTGCGGAACGGGGACATCGTTGCCGTATTCTACGCCGGGTACGCGCACGTCTCCCTGCCAAAGCCGCCGGAGTGGCCGAAGGGAGGGCGCATCTGCCTCGTGCGCTCCCGCGACGAGGGACGCACCTGGAGCGAACCGACGGTCATCTATGACGACCCGGACGATAACCGCGATCCGCATATCGCGGAGATGCCCGACGGCTCTCTGGTATGCACCTTTTTCTCTCTGCGCCCGACCGGAAAGGAGTCTCCCAAGTGGGAGGGAAGGGGAGCGAAGATGATACGCTCCACCGACGGCGGCAAGACCTGGGGCCGTGAAGCCCGGACGCTGGTTGGGGCGGGGGAGAGGTGGTACTGTTCCGCGCCAGTGCGGTGCGTTTCGGACGGCACGTGGCTCCTCGGCGTTTATCGCTACGCACCGCCGAGCGAAACGTACGGCGGCGTGTTGCGCTCCACGGACAACGGCACCACCTGGGAGGGGCCCATTCTCATTGGCAAAGGGCAAAACCTGCCGCTCGATGCGGAGACCGATGTCATCGAGCTAAAGGACGGCACTCTGTATGCTGCGCTTCGCAGCGGCAAGCCTGATGTGCCTATGCACTATGCGACCAGTGCGGATGGTGGCAAGACCTGGACGGAGGCAAAGGACATCGGGTTTCGGGGCCACGCTCCCCACCTGTACCGGATGAAAAGCGGCGCTATCCTGCTCACCCACCGCGTCCCGAACACCGCCCTGCACATCAGCCGCGACGAGGGCAAGACCTGGCAGGGGCCGTTCGAGATCGACCATGTTCTCGGGGCGTATCCCTCCAGTGTTGAGCTGAAGGACGGCACCGTCCTGTTCGTCTACTATGAGGAGGGCGAAGGAAGCGCCGTGCGCGCCCGCCGCTTCCGTATCGGTGAAAACGGCATCGAGGCGCTGCCGCTGTGATGACCGCACGCTTGCTGCCGCCCTCACCTACGATCAGGGCGACGAAGCCTCCATTGCGGCGACGAACCTGCCGGTGGATGGCGGCTATACCGCGAAGTGATCTTTGCTTCGCGACTACCGGGCTTTTCGGCCATCATTGACGCTTTGTCTACGGCGAGGGCACGCCGGCAAGAAGCGCCTCGACGACGGCCGGGTCGAACTGCGTGCCGCTGCCCCTGCACAGCGCCTCCCGCGCGGCCGCGACCGGCAAAGCCGCGCGATAGCCATCCCCCGTCCGCAGGGCGTCCCATGTCTCGCACGCGGCGATGATCTGCGCCTCCATCGGTATCTGTGCGCCGCGCAGTCCCGCCGGATACCCGGAGCCGTCCCAGCACTCGCGGTGGCACAGGATGAACGGCGTCACCGCGCCGAAGAGTCGCCCGCCCAGATGCGCCCCCGCTGTGGTGTCGGCGGCAACGCAGCTCAGCTCCCCGGGCGCGGTCTGGCCTTCCCCGCTCAGGACGTGCTCGGGAACGCCGGGCTCGCCCACGTCGTGCAGCAGCGCGGCCACTTCCAGAGCCGCCATACGGGCCTCGGACAAACCCAGCCGGCGGGCGCAGGCCAGGGCCAGGTCGCGAACTCGGCCCGAGTGGCCGCGCCCGTCCGGATCCCGCGCTTCGATGGCCGCCGAGAGTGCTGTCAGGGCGGCGCGCAGCCCGGGCGCGTTGGCCGCCCCGTCGTCCTCCCAAACGAGGAGCGCCTCGGTCCGTTCCCTTTCGGCCGCCAGCTCGGCCAGCAGGTCTTCGCGCTCCACGGTCGTCAGGGCGAGCCACGCGTCCACATCGCCGTGCAGCCGTTGCGGGGACGGATCGAGGGCGCCGATGCCCGCTTGCTGCGTCAGCACGTTGGCGGCATGCACCAGATAGGTCAGGGTGGGATCGCCGTGCCACGCCTCGGGCTGGTGATGCGCGCCTATGGCGCCGGCGAGCGCCGGGGGGAAGTTCCACCTGCTGGCGATCTCCTGACCCAGGAGCGCATGACTGGTGCCCATCAGCCGCCACTCCGCCTCCTCCATCGACATCCGGAAGGCCTGAGCGGCCAGCACCACCTCGGCCAGGAGGTCGGGGCAGTACCTGCCCAGAAACAGCCTGCCGATGTCGTGCAGCAGGCCGGCGACGAGCGCCTCGTCCTGGGCGGCGCCGGGCAGACGCTGTCGCCGGGCGAGGAGCCGGGCGCAGGCGGCCACCCCCGTGCAGTGCTCCCAGTACGCGCGCCAATCGAACACCCGCGCCGCGCCACCCGGGGCCAGAGAGCTCACCAGGGAAACCGACAGAGCGAGGTTGCGCACCGCGTTAAAGCCCAGCAGCACGACGGCATCGGCCAGGGTGCTGATGCGCCGCGATTGGCCGTAGAACGAGGAGTTCGCCAGCCGCAGCATCTTTGCCGCCAGCCCGGTATCGAGGGTGATCACCGCCTCAAGGTCCCTGGCCGAAGCCTCGGGCGATGCGGCCGTTTGCAGGATCTTGGCCACCACGACCGGCAGGGCGGGCAGATCCTTCATCCTCTCCTCGATGATGCGGCGCAGCGTGGCGGCATCGGTGGAGGGAACGATGTTGGGAGTTTTTAGCGGCATCTCACTCATTGGTGATCGCGTCCTGTGTGGGTTGTTCGCTACGGGGCGAAGCAAAAAGCCCTGGTGTCATTGTCGGCAGGAGGGCTGTATTTCTGCAGAACAAAGACCTCCGGGTCAAACCGGAACGGCCTCCGGGTCATCCTGCTTATGCGCACGCCTTGACGCTCCCCACCAGCGGGCGGTATCATGGAGGTGGCGGTACGGACCGCGAAACTTCGGACGAACGAGCGGGGAGCTTATGAAGTACCGGGTTTTTCCGGGCACGGACATCCGCGCCAGCGAGGTCGGCTTCGGCGTCTGGACCGTGGCGACGACGTGGTGGGGCATCGAGGACCGGCAGGTAGGGATCGGCCTGCTGCGCCGCGCCCTGGAGCTGGGCATCACCTTCTACGACACCGCCGACACGTACAGCGACGGCGGGGCGGAGACGATCCTGGCCGAGGCGTTCCCCGGCGAGCGTGACCAGATCACGATCGCCACCAAGTTCGGCTACGACATCTACGCCCACCGGCCCGACCCGAGCCAGCGCGAGCGCCCGCACAATTGGGAGCCATCCTACGTGCGCGTCGCCCTCGAGAAGAGTCTGGAGCGCCTGCGAACGGACCGGATCGACTTTTACCAGATGCACAACCCGCGCCTGCCGGATCTGCAGCGCGACGATCTTCTGGCCGAGCTGGAAGACCTCAAGGCCGAGGGGAAGATACGTGCCTACGGGGCGGCGCTCGGCCCCGCCCTCGACGAGCGGCAGGCGGACGAGTCGCGGCACATCATCGAGCAGACCAAGATGGACGGGGTGCAGATCATCTATAACCTGCTGGAGCAGCAGGTGGGCGCGCCGATTTTCGAAAGCGCCCGGCGCAGGGGCAAAGCGATCCTGACACGTGTCCCCCATGCTTCCGGCATCCTGGAAGGGAACTTGACCCAGGACACGACCTTCGCCCCCGGCGACCACCGCAACTGGCGCATGACCAGCAACGAAAAGAAGCGGCTGTGGCTGGACCGGGGGTTGAAAAAGGTCGAGAAGCTCCACTTCATCGCCGAGGATGCGGGCCGGATGATGCGGCAGGCGGCGATCCAGTTCATCCTTTCCGAGCCGAGCATCGTTTCCGTTCTGCCCAACATCTACGACGCGCCGCAGCTGGAGGAGCTCGCCCGGGCCCCGGAGACCGCGCCGATGTCGGAGCAGGAGCTGCGGACTCTCGGGGATTTGTACGCGCACGACTTCTACCTGGACCCGGACGACGCCCCGCGTCCGGTGATGGCCTGAGACGAACGTGGACCACGCGACATGGCTGGGCGCGGAGCCGGGCGAGGTAGCACGACCGGCGACGGTGGAGGACGCGGCGGCCCTGGTCGCGCGGGCGAATGAGGACCGGCGCGCGGTCATCCCCTGGGGCGGCGGTACGGCGCAGGACTACGGCCACCTCCCCCGGCGCGCCGATCTCGTGCTCGACACGGCCGGGCTGAACCGCATCGTTTCGCACGAGCCGGGCGACATGACCGTGACCGTGCAACCGGGCGCGACCCTGGCGCAGGTCCAGGAGACGCTGGCCGGGGAAGGCCAGTTCCTGCCGCTCGATCCGGGGCAGGGAGAGCGCGCCACGATCGGCGGCATCCTGGCCACCAACGCCTGGGGGCCGTCGCGGCTCCTTTACGGCACGGCGCGCGACTGGCTGATCGGCCTTTCCCTGGTGGAGGCGCAGGGGCGCGTGGTCAAAGGGGGCGGCAAGGTGGTCAAGAACGTCACCGGCTACGACCTGCCCAAGCTCCACGTGGGCGCGCTCGGCACGCTGGGCGTGATCGTGGAGGCGACCTTCAAGGTGGCGCCCCTGCCGGAGGATTCCCTGGTTCTGCGCTACCCTCTGGCGCCCGGCGCCCGAAGCGACGTTTTCCTCCTGCGCCTGCACGGCGAGCACTCGCCCGCGCTGAGTGTCCTGCTCGACGAGGCTGCCCCCGACCTGGCGCCGGCGCCGGGGCGGCACCTGTTCGTCGCTTTCGACGGCCCCCGGGAAGTCGTCCGAAGCGCCGCGGCGGCGGCCGACCGCATCGCCGCCGAGTGCGGCATCGCCGCGGCCGCGCTCGTGCCGCCGGAGGTCAGAAGCCGGCTGGCGGGCGGCAACGCCGTTCCCGGGCGACTCCGCGTCCGGTTTTCGGGCTGCGCCAGCGCCGCCTATGCCCAGCACGAGGCGGTCGTGGCCATGCCCGGCTGGGAGTGGATACGGACTCTGGCCGGCACGGGGCATACGGAGGCCCTCCTGCGTGGGGACGAAGACTCCGAAGCGCGGGCTGCGGAAGTACTGGCGTGGGCAAAAGAGCGGCAGACACCGGTGACACTGCTTCAGGCCCCGCCGTCCGTGCGCCGGGACGCGGAGGTGTGGTCGCCGCTGCCGCCCGGCTTCGCACTGATGCGGCGCATGAAGGAGGCGCTCGACCCCCGTAGCACGCTCAACCCCGGGCGGTTCATCGGGAAGATCTGACATTATGGATGACAAAGATTTCGAAAAAGGCTCGATGGCCTGTATCCACTGCGGGTTCTGTTTGCAGGCCTGCCCCACCTACCGTGAAACGGGCGACGAGGCGGACAGCCCGCGCGGACGCATCGTGCTGATGCGCGGCGTGTACGAGGGGCGTCTGTCCCTGACCGGCGAGGCGCAGCTCCCCGGCGGCGCGGGGTACCACCTGGACCGCTGCCTGGGCTGCCGCGCCTGCGAAACTGCCTGCCCGTCCGGCGTGCCCTACGGGCAGCTTCTGGAGATGTTCCGCGACCGGCAGGAGCGGGAAGTGTCTCGTCCCCTGGGCGACAGGCTGCTGCGCGACGGGCTGCTGGGCACCCTGACCAACCCCAAGCGCATGGCTCTGGCGTTGCGCGGCGGCAAGCTGACCGGCGGCCGGATCCCCGCCCCCGTGGCCAGGTTCCTCGGCCTGCCCACGGACATGACGATGCCGATGCCGGACGATCTGGGCGCGGCGTCGAAGCCGCTGCCCCCGGTGACGCCGGCGCGGGGCGAAAAGCGGGGGCGCGTCGCCCTGCTCGCCGGCTGCGTCATGCGGGTGATGTTCGCGCCGGTCCACCACGCCACCGCCCGCGTCCTGTCCGCCAACGGTGTCGAGGTGGTCTGCCCCGCGGAGCAGGGCTGCTGCGGCGCCCTGCACGGCCACCAGGGCGAGCTCGCCGGCGCCCGGCGGCTGGCGCGGGAAACTATCGCCGCCTTCGAGAAGGAGAACTACGACGCCATCCTTGTCAATTCGGCGGGGTGCGGCTCGTTCATGAAGGAGTACGGCCACCTATTGAAGGACGACCCGGCTTGGGCCGAGCGCGCCCTGTCCTTCGCGGCCAGGGTCAAGGACGTCAGCGAGTACCTGGCCGCCCTCGGCCCGCGCCCCATGCCCAACCACGTCAGCGCCCGCGTCACCTACCACGACGCCTGCCACCTCGCCCACGGCCAGAAGGTGCGGACCGAGCCGCGCACGCTCCTGAAGGCCATCCCCGGCGTCACCTTCGTCGAACTGAACGACTCCGAGATCTGCTGCGGCTCCGCGGGCATTTACAACTTTCTGCAGCCCGATATGGCGCGCCAGCTCCAGCAGAAAAAGGTCGAGAACATCCTCACCACCGGCGCCGACATCGTCGCGACCGGCAACCCCGGCTGTCTGGCCTGGATCCAGTCCGGCTTGCCCAAAAACGCCAAAGCGCCGGAGATCGTCCACCCCGTCGAGCTGCTGGACCGCGCATACAACGGAACGCCCGACCCGTCATAAGGGGGCACGACCAAGGCCCTGCCTGCCGTGCGGCAGGCCCGTGCACAGGCCGACACGCCCCCACCCCACGTGAACTACCGCGACTCTGCCGGGGACGCCGCAATGCCGAAAAACCTCCACCCCCTCGAACGGCTGACCGCACGTACAGCCGGTGAGACCCCCATCCTGAGGCGCATTAACTCGACAATTTTGTTGGCTTCCTATGCACGGGCTGTAGAGCCTCGGTGAGGCAAGTCGAGAATAAACGTTAATTCTTGCAAAATGTTGCCCTAAAAAATTCGATGGAAAAATCGACAAAACCTGTAAAAGATACCTAAATATTTCCCCTTGTATTGCCATATAATTCTATGTGGGCACGCGCGCTTCAGCAATACCACCCGTGCCACCGACGGTATCCCCGCAATCGACAACGGCAAAGCGTGCGAAAGCACGCGACGCAAAGCTACGGGCCTAACCTCTTCCGCCAAGATTATGCCAGGAGCATGGCCGCCGGGCGCACCGAACTGCAACGGCCGTGAGGGGAAACACCATGTCCCACAACAGCAAGGGCTGTTCCGATAAGCCCGCCCTTCTTGTCCGATGCCGCCTCGCCTGGCGAGGATCAACATACGCGGCGCCCCTGTTCCTGGCGCTGGCAAGCTCGCTTTCGGGCGCCGTCTCACCTGCCCGAGCGGATGCGCTCCTGGGCAAGGGCGACCGGTTCCTGTCGCAAGAGATGACCGGCAAGCCCACCTCGGGCTGGGCGTCCGTTATCGTACGGCTCACCGCCTCCCTGACGCCTGAGCACAACAGGCAGATCCGGGCTCTGGGCGGCTACGTGTACCGGCGCCTGCCCTTGATCGACTCCGTCGCCGTGCGCGTGCCCAGCAAGAGCGTGCCACAGCTGGCAGCCTTGCCGTTCGCCCGGCGCCTGTCCGCCGACGTGTCTGTCCGGAAAAACGACGAGTTCACGGTTGAGTCCAGCCTAGCCGACGTGGCCTACAGCCAGTACCGGCTGACCGGCTCTGGTGTCACCGTCGCCGTGGTGGACAGCGGCGTCCGTGGCAGCGCGGATCTCAACCAGGGCAGAAAATCGCGCATCCTGGCCAGTGTCAACTTCGTGACCGGTAGCCAGCCAACCACCGACGATTTGTGCGGTCACGGCACGCACGTGGCCGGCATCCTCGCCGGCAACGGCGCCGCCTCCACCGGGCGGAACTATTACCGCACCTTCTACGGGATCGCCCAGAAGGCCAACCTGGTCAACGTGCGCGTGCTCGATCAGTACGGCCAGGGCACGGTTAGCACGGTCATCCGGGGCATCGACTGGGTGGTCAGCAACAAGGCCCGGTATAACATCCGGGTGATGAACCTGTCGCTGGGCCACGAGGTGGGCGAAGGCTACGCCA
>JAUJNC010000085.1 GCA_030446525.1 Armatimonadaceae bacterium | reverse complement strand
CTTGAGCCGAAAGGTCTTGTCGCGCTTCTTGGCGGCGTCCACGAGACGGCGGCGAATTTGATTGCTCGACCGGAAGCAGGCATCAATACCTTTGCCGACGCGGTCAACGCCTTCCGGAGCGGCAATACTTACGTCAACATCCACACCACGCAGTTCCCGGGTGGTGAGATTCGCGGGCAACTCATCCCCGAGCCTGGGACCGTCGCCCTGATGGCGGGTGCCGCGCTGCCCCTGCTCGGTCTGGCACGCCGCCGGCGCTAACAGGTCGTTCTGCCTACGTAAACCGGGAAAGGGCGCCGCATGGCGCCCTTTCCCGGTTTTTTGTTCTCGCCCCATCGCGCACTTCACGTTGGTTCGGAAGCCCCGGCTTGGAAAAAAGCCGGGGCTCTTTTCGTCAGCCTCTTGACATATGTTGTCACGTAGAGTATTATCGTCAGCAACACATTCGTAAGGAGGGCAAAGTTTTGTACGACGAGCGGGAGCTCCTGCGCGGCAGCACGCCCACCCTGGTGCTGGCGGTCCTGAAAGACGGCCCGCGGCACGGCTACGCCATCGCGCGCGACGTCAACCGGCGCAGCAACGACGCCCTGAAGTTCAAGCAGGGCACGCTGTACCCCGTCCTGCACGCCCTGGAGCGCGACGGGCTGATCGCCGGCGCGTGGGAGCACGAGGAGGGCGAACGGCCGCGCAAGGTGTACACCATCACCGACGCGGGAAGGGCCGAGCTGGATCGGCGGATGCAGGCCTGGAGCAAGTTCTCTCTGGCCATCAACAGCGTGATAGGAGCGAGGCCCGATGAACAGCCGGCATAACCTGAAGCTCGTCGGCGGCGGCTCTCGGACGGACGTGGCGCGCCAGCAGGAGCGGATCGAGGACTACCTGGACCACCTCTGCGCGCCGCTGGTCGGGATCGTCCCCTACCCCGAGCGCAGCGGCCTGCGGGCGGAGTCCGAAGGGCATCTCCTGGCGCTCGCCGACGAGTACCGGGAAGCGGGCCTCGGGCCGGACGCGGCGACCGAAGCGGCGCTGCGCGAATACGGTGAGCCCTGGCAGATCGGGCAGACCTTCGTGGACGCGTGGCTCCAGGGCAGGCCGCACGGTCCCGTTTCGCGCTTCGCGGGAACCGCCACCCTGCGCGCCTTCGCCTGGTTCGGCGCGGTCGCCGTACTGAACCTGCTGCTGGTGGAGGCGTACGCCCTCCTGCCCGGCTGGGGCACCGCGTATCCTTTCCTCGTCGTGCTCGCCGTACTCTCGCCGATCGTCGCGGGCTGCCTCACCGGGACCACCGTGCCCGCGCGATCCGCGCGCGCCGTTTACAGCGCCCTTTCTCTACTCATCCCGCACACCGTTGCCACAGGCCTTCTGATGCTGCCCAGCCGGGAAGGGCTGTACTTCGCCCTCTTCCAGCTCCTCTTCTGGCTGCCGGTGGGCTGCCTGTCGACCCTGCTCAGTGCGTCCCTGGCTCAGCACCACCGCCGCCTGCGCTTTTTGCGCATGGCCCGCTGAACCGGCGAAAACAAACGCGGAAAGGAAACAACGATGTACCGCAGACAACACTACCCCGCGCGGCGAAACACAAACGCTTTCACCCTTATCGAGATCCTGGTGGTCATCGTGATCATCGGCCTGCTGACGGCGCTCCTCTTGCCGGTCTTCGCCGTGGCCCGCCGCAAGGTCAACGAAACAGTCTGTCTGTCGAACCTGCGCCAGATCGGGCAGGCACTTCTGATGTATCAGCAGGACTACAACGGAAGGATGCCGCTGGACGAACCACTGCGGCATGTGAATCACAACAGTGGGGCTACCGGCAAAGGTGAAAACCAGCTAAAGGCAAACGGCGCCACCGCGGACGTCCTGCGCTGCCCGGAACAATCCGGTCCGGGCTACCAGTGGCGGATCCGATTCGACCTGAGACACGCGATAGACCCGAAGGAGAAGGATCAGCCGGATGCCCCGCCAAGCGACAAGAACCACAAGCGCGTGCGGCACGAGCCAAACTCGGTGGTGGCGTACTGCTACCGGCATCTTACGGAGGGTTATCAGAGTCGCCCTTGGGGCGCTTACACGATGGGGCCGGGCGTGCGTAAAGGCATATACCTGGTTCTCCGCGCCGACGGGACGGCCCAGCGCGTACCCGCAGGCCAGGTCATGCTGTGGGACTACGAGAGGGCGGGCGACGAGGACAAGTGGTACCGGGTCCCATGGGGCCCTGGTGACCCCCACCCTTCGACGTTCAACACCGTGCGTTTCGACGTGTTCCCCAACGAGCCATGGCCGCCGAAGTTCGAGCAGTGATCCTGCAACCGCATAAAACTTTAGTTTCCGCTAATTTCATTGGCGTGGACACGCATTGTAGAATATGCATTAGCTATCATTAGCTGTAATTACGTTGCTAACATGTTGAGCAGAGACATGCTGATAAGGGTATTTCGCGAACTTCCGGATGTACCGGCTGGATTGTCTTCTAGGAGACAACTTGCCTGAACTCGTGTCATAAACCAGCTACTCTGATTCACAAATATCAACAGCTGGTAGATGGTGTGCTTTATGGAGTTCAGCTATGCCGCAATTTTAGCGGAAAGTAAAGTAAAAAGCAAGCGAGTGATCAAACGAAGGAGACAACGATGTACCGCACACGATACTACCTGGCGCGGCGAAACACAAACGCTTTCACCCTGATCGAGATTCTGGTGGTCATCGTGATCATCGGCCTTCTGGCTGCACTGTTCCCGGCCTCGCCATGGCCCGCCGCAAGGCTTGCGCAACGACCTGCCTGTCGAACCTGCGCCAGATCGGGCAGGCCATCCAAATGTATCAGCAGGACTACAGCGGCCAAGCGCCGCCGCACAACCCGTTCTGGCTGGGGTGGCGGAGCGACAGACCCATGTACGAGGGCTACGATCCGCTGAAACCCTATGGCGCCATTGCGGATATCTATCGCTGCCCGGAATGGGTCGCTGCAGCCAGGGCCACCCACAAACTACGAGTGGCGGTTCCAGCTTGATCTGAGAGAACGGACACGGGTCGAGCAGCAGCCGAGCGATAAAAACACAGGCGCGTGCGGGCGGAACACAATTCCATCGTCGCGCACTGCATTCGGCATCTGACGGAGGGCTACCGGAGCTACGGCAAAGGATACAGATACTCCTATCCCGCGAGCAGGCGTAAGGGAACATCTTGTTGTGGGGGCGATGGGCGCGCTGCAAGGGGTACCCGACGAGCAGGTCAAGGTTTGGGGATATTAACAGATAATGGGCTAAGAAATGTGGTACCTTTTGCCGTAAGGTGGGGTTGCTACCCCTCGCGCTTGTAATTGTTTTTATGTGTCCCCCGACGAACCCTGGCCCCAGAAGTTCGTGTTGTGACCCTACAACGGCATGACAAGCAAACGAGCGACCGGAGGGAGGACACGAGAATGTACCGCACACAACATTATCTGGCTCGGCGAAATGCCTGGGGCTTTATGGCTGCCTTTCGTGCAACAGCACCGCCGAATGGACAAAACGCACCGGCGCGAAGATGCGGATACTGTACCACGAGGACCGCTCGCGTTCGCGCCCGGTGCAGCGACGGGTTGGGCGGCCCAGGGAACACTCGCTCAGAGACGGTTTGAAAAGTCCCTAAGAACTGAGTGCTTGTCTGATTCGTACGCTTGGGAGGGATGCATTTTCGCCAGCAACCAATCTGGGATATGGCGCTTTAGATAGGGTTTGAGGTGGCGCCAGCTACCTTTTCAAACCGTCTCTCACTCTACTTTCCGCTAAATTCATCGGTGTAGCGCGAGATGCAAAAGAGATGTTTATAGTCATTAGATGTCATTAATTCGTAGATATAGTGAGCATAGCGATGCTGACCAAGCCATTCCGCAAAGTTGCGGCTGTGCAGGCAGACGCCGGTATTAGGGATGACTCTTCTAAATTCGTCCCTCGGGACTCTCATCAACAGGTAACAAGCGCAAATAGCTTTTGTGCGGATGCTTCACCGGGTGTGAGTCCGCCACAAAGTTAGCGGAAAGTAGAGTCTCAGGTGGTGGCGACAAATTGAAGCCAGCGACGCGTCCCCGCCTCGTCTGACGCCTGCTCGTGAACCGTAAAGCCACCACCGCTGAGCAGCGTGGTCATTTCTGCCGGACTGTACCGCGCAAACAGCCGATCCACCGCGCCATAGGGGCCGCGCTCCCACTGCTCGCCCGTGCCCTCTTGGACGGCGAGGAACAGCACACCTTTGGGCCGCAACACACGCCCAAATTCAGCCAGTGTCGTGGGAACTTCATCCTTGGGCAGATGCAATAAGGAAGCGGAACACCATACGCCGTCATAGCTGGCGGCACGAAACGCGAGGCGGCGCATGTCCATCTGCAAGAGTTGGCCTTGCACCTGCGATCGCGCCTGCAGGAGCATGCCCCGGGAAAGGTCGATGCCCGTGACCGGGACGCCGTGGCGCTCGAACCAGGCCATGTCCCGGCCGGCACCGCAGCCGACGTCCAAGACCCGCGCGCTCGGCCCGGCGAGCGTGAGGAACCGCGCGGCGGCGTTCATGAGCGCCTGGGGCATGGCCGCATTGATGACGGCGTACTGGGCGGCGATGGCATCATAGGCACCCTGCATCCGTTTGGTTGTCATGCGGATACTCCCTTCGGGGATGGCATGCGTGTAAATGAGCGGCCTAACGTTGATCATAAGGCACGAACCCGCACGCGTAAGAATCTGCCGAATGCGCAAAACATGGCCGCGGGTTCGTCGCCTTCATGCCGGTGTTAGGCACGGACGGTATAACTCCCCGAATGACTACAACTTCTGGCCCAGAAGCCATGTCATCGATAGCCCGTCGCATCAGCTGGTCGCCCCGCATCCTGCACCTCGCGCATATACCGCCAACAGTCCGGCTGCGATCCATCCAGATCTCGAAACCCATACACCTTTGCCAGCTCTCCACTGGAAACGGAAAGCCCGTTCCACCGAGCCATCTCGGGGTCTGCGGCCAGTGCGGCAACCGACTGCCCCACAAAGCGCGGGGTCTCGGAGATGATGAAGTGCGGTTCCTTGGCCGTGGCTTCTCGCCAGTTGTCCTCGGTCACACCGAAGTGCTCGAGCATCATCTCGGAGCGGAGCCAGCCCGGCGTGAGCGCCACGGCAGTTGAGCCATGGGGGGCGAGCTCCCGTGCGAGTGCCCATGCCATGCGCAGCACCGAGGTTTTCACTAAGAGCCTATCCCAGTAGGCCAGATTGTTTGTAGGTGATGTAGGCACACGCCAGATGCAGGAACGCCAGATAGTTCTGCGGCTTCTTGTCCCAGCGGATCAGGATCCGGCGGAAGCGGTTCATCCACGAGTGCGTACGCTCCACCACCCAGCGCCTTGCCTTGTAGCCCGCCTCCTTCTTGATAGCTTGTGCCTCCTCACCGCGTGCGCGGATGTGCGCGGTGAAGCCAAAGGCCGCGACAAGCTCGCGCACCTCGTCAAAGTCGTAGCCCTTGTCCATGCTCATGCCCTGCGGCTTCTCAGGCGCGGGGGCGGGCCGCTCGAGGGGGATGCTCTGGATCGTCTCTCGGACCATCTTAAAGTCCACACGGTTGGCCCCGTCCACCGCCAGGCCGATGGGCACGCCGCCGCCTTCGGTGAGCACGCTCCTTTTGGCGCCCTTCTTGCCCCGGTCCGTGGGGTTGGGCCCCGTCTTTTTCCCCCCCGAGCGGGGCTTTGGTCATCGCCGCCTCCATCGAGAGCCAGTCCCCGTCGATGCCTTTGAAGGCGTCATACTCGCCCAGCCCGATCTTCCACAACTGCGCGAACACGCCGGCCTGTGCCCACTCCTGGAACCGGCGATGGGCAGAACTGCTGGAACAGAGGCCGGTGGCGTTCAGCACGTTCCACTGGCAGCCGGTCCGGGCGACAAAGAAGATGGCGTCCATGGCCTTGCGGTCATCGACTCGGGGGCGGTGGCAGCCCAGCGGGTGCGGCTTCCTGGGCGGCAGCAGCGGCTCGATGCGCTGCCACATCTCATCCGGGATGCGCCAGTCACGGCGCACTTGTTCAGCATCCAGGTTGTTGTCATGGCTCATAACACCATGGTATCACAGCCTACTGGGATAGGCTCTTAGTGGTAGTAGATGGAGAGCCGGTAGTTGGTTCGGTTGTACTCAGCCGGGCCGTCGGTCATCTCCACCACCAGCCCGCCTGCCTGCCGGATGAGCAGCGGCAGTGCGAAATGGCTGGTGATCAGATGGGTGTCGATTCCAAGGCGCAGCATTCTGAGACCACCCTCCAAAGAATGCTGCCAGACGGGTACGTTCCACTCGGTAAGGAGCTCACCCCCCCAGATGTCGTTGACCAGTACGTCGAGTCGGCCGTGATCAGCGTCGATTCGGGCCACGAGCGCCTGCACCTGCCCGGCGTCGAGGTGATCGACTTGGACGGGAATACCATGCCCGCCAGCCGCGGTGACCGCCTCGGCCGTCTCTTCGATGGTTTCGGGGCGGTTGTACTCCGATCGCTGCGTGCGTGTCGTGCGCCCGGTGCAGTAGACCATCGCACCGGCAGCCCCGAGATCGATGGCGATGCCACGCCCTGCGCCGCGCGTAGCCCCTGCCACCAACGCAATCTTACCAACAAGTGGGAGCATCATCCTCAGCCTGGCCTTCTGTAGGTGAATATGCCTAACGCCCTAACTCAGGGGCGCGAAGATGCTGACTTGACGCGAAGCAAAGAACCGGCAGCAGGCCCGTCCCCTGCAGTGGGTGGTTGGGCCATGCCCATTTTACCTCCCAGCCTTTTGCGCAACGGCGATGATGTGCGTGCCTACGTCCAAACAACCTTCCTCACGGCTCGCTTCCAGCTCCATTCCAGCAGTAACGACCACCTGTGCGGGTCAGCCCGGATTCCCAACAATTGTCCGCCCACCCTGTCGAGACGGTGTTCGAGGCAGACATCGCCAGCACGTTCACTCTGTGCCTCCCAGAAACTGGCGTAGCTTCTTCGCGCGGTACATGGTAATGGTGCCGATTCTCAGGCAGCGTCTCAGGCGTCGAGTCCCCGCTCCGAAGAATCCGGCGGTTGTTTTCTACGGGAACGTCTAGAACTCCGGGGAGATGGGCATGACCCGTTCCCCACAGCGACATCACGCTCAGACACATCAAACCCGCTGGTTTCGTGACGCGCAAGCATTGCGTCAACGCCTGGTCCCGCTGCTCGAAAACGTAGCTGAGCGGGCCGCCGTAACACACGACAGCATCGAAGGATTCGGCGGGCACCGCCGCCATGTCGCAGATATCAAGCTCAAGCCACGCCTCGACCGAGGGGTCAAAGCCAAACTCCTGGGCGTGTTTCCTGTTGAGGTCAAGTTGAACCGGGGAGATGTCGGAAACCACGACCCTACAGCCAAGCTCAGCGAGTACCTTGGTGAAGCGTCCAGGGCCAGCACCGACTTCTAGGATGCGTCCCCGAGGCGGAACATACTGCCGCAGATAATGGGAGTGGACCGCGAGTTTCACTTCTTCGGTGGGCGTTTTGACCAGCCGGTTCCATTCCTCGATGCCGAAATCATCAAAGTACTGCGTGATGGCTTCGGGGCGGTAAGTGGACATACTTGATTTCCTTCAGACACTAGACGGGCTGACGGGTAGGATTGCTAACCCTATGGCACCTGGTTTTCGTCACGCGAGCGGCCCAACACAGTATCTCATCTCACCGGCGTGAGAAGTGGGCAGTAGCGCACACCAGCTTCGACCGGCGACAGGAACGGGCCGTAATCGCATCCGGTGCAGGGAGTCGTTGGGCTGTCATGCCGTCCCGACGGGCGGCTGGTCTTGAACAATGACCCGCCGATCGAAGAGTACGTATACGAACCTCTGCTTGCCGGTGCGGGAACCGAAGAAAAGCGTCCAGCCCGGCTCTCTCATCTGACGGGGTGTCTGGGCGACCGCCGAAACGCAGTAGAACACGCCGCCGTCCTTGCCCAAGGCTTTCTCTGCAAGCTCCAATGCTTGCCTGAGTGTGACCGAAGGCTTAACACGTGGGTTTAATGCCTCTACTCCCATGCCTATTTTACCTCTCGCCCGAAGGGGATCCTGAAGCCGCCTGACGATCAGCGTGAGCAGCCCTCCGGAGCCGCAAGCGGAGGAGGGTTAGCTCGATGCTGATCGTTAGGCGTTTCGTTCATTGTTCTTAAAGTTCGGTTCTTCGCTGTGGGACGGCGAGTGAATGCCTCCGATAAGCCAGCATGAAAACAAGGAGGAGGCACGCCAGTCCTACGGCTGCGGGAAACAAGACCGTGGTAAGCGAGTAATACTCCAAAGCGAAAATCACGAGAAGATTACGGACCGCACCCAGCGCGAAGAAACGGACGCTCTCTTCGTGTGGATGACGGTAGGCTCTCCTGACAGTCGGGCCGAAACCAATCACGTCCACGACTGTCAGTGTGACGACGGCCCATAGAGGGTCGGACGTGAGGAACCAAAAAGGCAATGCGGAAAGCGCTGCAAAGAAGAACACCCAATCTGTCTTGGTGATGATGGTATCGGCCCGCTTCCGATACGCGAGCAGGGCAATGTAACTCGTGATGACACCTGAGACGCCGATGGGCCACGCGCCCAAACCGCCATGACCTGCCAGCTGGGCAAGAAATACAATGAAGGTGCCCAGCCCCCAGACCACCCAGGAAAACACATGGGGCTTCGTCTTCCCGCGATGGATGGAGCGAATGTAAGGAAAGAATATGCCGAACGTGAGAGCGATGGCAGCCGCACTCAGAAGCTCTTTAGACATGGCCTCCGTTCACTGGATGCGCGCATGAGCGCCTAGGCGGTTCTACGCCCGCGTACGCCCCGCGCCCAACGGGGAGTTTGCGCCGCCGCGCTATTTCGTCGCGCCGGCGACTTCCGTTGCCGTCTTGTATTCGCCGCTTTCCGGCTCCCAAACGCCTTCCTCTTCCGTTTCCGGGGGGCGGCCCCGGTCGAGCAGGATCGCGACCAGCATGTCGCTCATCACGTTCACGCCCGAGCGGACGCGCGCGATGATCCAGTCGACGGGCAGGATCAGCGGGATCGCGGCGGCCACGAGCGCCTCCGGCAGGCCCGCCGCCGCCAGGACGAGGGGCAGCACGATCAGCCCTGCCTCGGGTATGCCGGCGACGCCGATGCCGGCCATCAGGGAGGCCAGGACCACGGTCACCTGCTGCCCCAGGTTCAGGTCGAAGCCGTACGCCTGCGCCAGGAACAGCGCGGCCATCGCCTCGTAGAGTGTGATGCCGTCGTTGTTCAGATTGGTGCCGACGCACGCCGCGAGGCGCGCCGACTGCTGCGACACGCCCATCTTCTGGGTCAGGCAGCGCAGCGTCACGGGTACGGTCGCCAGGCTGCTGTTGGTCGACAGCCCGGTCAGGATCGCATCGGCGCCCTTGCCCAGGTACTGCCGGGCGGCTTCCCGCCCACCCCCCAGCCCACCAGCCGCTAGCACACGAGCGCCTGGATCCCCACGCCCAGCAGGATCACGCCCATGAACACCCAGAGCGCACTGAACACCTGGAGCCCGGACTGCCCGACCACGCGCGCGACCACGCCGAACACGGCAAACGGGATCGCCTGCACCACCCATTCCAGCATCTGGATCAGGATCTGGTAGACCGCCTCGACGAACCGCTCCACGGTCTGGATGCTGGTCAGGCCTTCCCTTTGCTGCCGAACTTTGACCCGCCGGAGCGCGGCCCCGCCCAGGATGCCCGCCAGCACGACGGTGATGATGTTGTTCTTCAGGAACGGCTCGACCAGGCTTTCCGGGATGTAGCCTGCGACGTTCTTCAGGGGATCGAGTGTCGCTTTAGGAGCATCCGGGGCTGGGGTCGCGGGCGCGACCACGCCTGCTATCTGGTCGAGCCGGCCGCGCCACGCCGTCCCGGGGCGCAGCGTGTTCATGATCGTCAGGCCGATGACGAACGCGACCGACACGTTGACCAGGCAGATGAGGATCAGCTTGCCGCCGCGCCCCGCCGAGATGCGGGTCCGGGCGAAGGCGTCCAGGATCGCGAACAGGATCAGGGGGACGGCCAGCGCCTTGAGAAGCCGGATGACCAGCAGCCCGAGCTGCCCCAGGTCCTCGTTGCGCACGCCAAACAGGTACGGCCGCGTCTCGAACCGGACCCCCAGCAGGGCCCCCAGGGCGACGCCGATCAGGACACGGACGTAGAGCGGCAGATGGATCTTTCTGGTCGGCGCGTGACGCCCGGCTTCCTGCGTTCCCATGGTGTTCCTCTGAGGGGTATTTCCACGCGGCCGGCTCGTTTCCTGCCCGGGATCACTATCCAACGAGCTACGGCTGGAAGAACTCGATCAGGGCGCCCGCGAAGATGTGGTGCCCCTCGCGCGTCGGGTGCGAGACGCGATTCGACAGCAGATCGGCGGGCGCGGCGCCGGCGCGGATCCAGCCCTGGTAGACCGCGTACACGTCGGCCAGGCCGACCCCCTGCTCCCGCGCGACGGCGCGGATCGCGCGGACGTAGTCGTCCATGACGCCTTCGTCGTGGAGCGCGTCGCCCCGTGTGTTGGGCGTGACGAGCAACAAGTCCGCCCCGGACGGGGGGTCCGCCCCGAACAGGGGGTCCGCCCCACCCCCTTCCCGCACGCGGCGGACAAGCTCGCCCAGATTCGCCTTGAAGGAATCGAGCCCTTCGCGCCCCCTGCGGGCGTCCTTCAAACCCAGGCAGACCGTGACGAGCTGCGGGTGGTGACGCAGGCAGTCCCGCTCCAGGCGGGCCAGCGCCCCCTCGACGCCCTCCCCCCCCAGCCCGGCGTTCAGGACCGAGACCATCGCGCGCGGGAACAGGGACGCCAGTCGGCGGCGGAACAGCGCGGGATAGGCGGCGTCCGAATCGAGGACACCGTGCTCCAGCCAGCCCGCGGTCACCGAATCGCCCAGGGCGACGTACAGCACGCTCCGGCTCCCCGCCATGGCGGTGGAGCGGTGCAGCGCTTCGATGGTCCGGGCGACGTGTCGGTTCTTCGGGTTCATGGCAGACAGCGGGTCAGGTCGGGCGGCGACGAAAGCAGACCGTTCGCGTAGGCTTTCTCGCCGAACAGGCGCAAAGCTTCCTGTTCGCGCGTCCCCAGATCGTAGCGCATGATCTGCGTCAGGTAAAGGCGGGAGCGCTCGTACGTTTCGCCTAGGCGGGCGTACTCGGCGCGGGCGATCTCCTCCCGATGCGCGGTCCCCCACTCCTTGGCCCGACGGAGCGCCCCGGCCACCGAGGGCGTCAGCCTGTCCGCCGGGCCGATCCACAGCGCATACACGAACGGGAGGCCGGTCATCGCGCGCCAGGCCTCGCCCAGATCGAGGACGTTCAGGGACGCGTCGTACTCGCGGTAGCCCAGGTCGCCGATCAACAGCGCGGCGTCGGCCTCCTGCAGCATACGCCCCAGGTCCGGAGACGCCGGGACGTAGCGCGGCGTCAGGCCGTCCCGCACGGCCAGCAGGATCTTGAGGAGCGCCGCCGAGGTCAGGGACGACGTATCCAGCGCGACGGAGCGCACCTCGCCCACGGGCACCCGGGAAAGCATGCGTACCGACAGCACCGGGCCGTCGGCGGCGACCGCGATACCGGGCGCATAGACCAGGCCGGGGCGCCGGAACAGCTCGAACGACGAAACGAGCGCCGCGGCCAGGCTCTCCGCGCCGGAGCCTCTCCGCCGGGCCCGACGGCACGGCCTCGATGACGCGGAGTCCCGACGCCCTCCCCTCCTCCGTGTCCCAGAACCAGCGCACCAGGGGCCGCCCGTTCAGGTACGGCACGGCGCCGATGACGATTTCGCGGCCCGCCCTCACCCCCGTCCCCTTCCCCAACTCGGTGGGGCCCTTTCCCACCTCGGGGAGAGGGGAGCCCGAGGCCAAGACAGGTTCTTTCTCCCCCTCTCCCAGAATTGGGAGAGGGGGTAGGGGGGTGAGGGCGGGCCGCACACTCATACCAATACATCCCACGCCGTGAAGAGCAACAATTCCGCCGACACGGCGATGTTCAGGTTGAAAAAGGCGATGTTCAGCCGCCGCAGGTCCGCCCCGGACAGGGCATCGTCGGGCGGGACCCGCGCGGGTTCGGGGCCTCTCAGCGCGGCCGCCCGGGCGCCGCCGGGGTAGACGGGCGCGCCGCCCCCCGCCGACGGCCCCACCCCCCCCCGGACCACGAACATCTGGGGGGGCGGGGCGCGGCCTACCCCCCGGGCGCGCCGCGGCCCGAACGCGGCCGGCAGCGAGCGCAGTCCCGCCTCCCGGTCGAAGGCCACGTCCTGGAGCGCGTAGATGATGTCGAAACCGATCAGCCAGCAGACCACGGCCGCGCCGATCGCCAGCGCCAGCGCGCCGAAGGCGCCGCGCCCCGCGATCCACGCCCCGACCGGCGCGACCGACAGCGCGAGGCCCAGAAAGGCGTGCGACCAGGCGGTGAACCGCTTGGTGAATGAATAGAAGAAGACGATGGCCAGCGCCAGCGGGGACAGCGCGAACGCCAGCGGGTTGAGCATGTACGCGGCCAGCGCGAGCAAGGCGGAGGCCGCGACGGTAAACCCGATCACGAAGGGGATCGAGATCAGAGCCGCCGGAAGGGCGCGGCCCGCCGTGCGCGGGTTGCGGGCGTCGAAGCCGCGGTCGACGAGCCGGTTAAACGCCATGGCCGCCGAGCGCGCCCCCGCCATGGCCACGAGGATCCAGAAGAGCTGCGGGGCGGTGGGCAGGCCGCGCGCGGCCAGGAGCGCGCCCGTGAGGGCGAACGGCAGGGCGAACAGCGTGTGCTCGATCTTGATCATCTCGAGCACGACGCGCAGCTTTCCCCACGGCGTCCGCGGAACGGCGGCCGCCTGCGACGGTGCTACTCGTGCTTCCATTCTCCCATCAGCTCCTGCTCGACCCCGAGGCTTTGCAGCGCGCGCGCGACGATGGTGTCCACCAGATCCTCGATCGTGCGGGGCTCGTTGTAAAAGGAGGGTGCGGCGGGCAGGACGGTCGCCCCCGCCTCGGCCAATTGCGTCAGGTTGCGCAGATGGATCAGGTTCCAGGGCGATTCCCGCACCACAAGTATGAGTTTGCGCCCCTCTTTGAGACAGACGTCGGCGGCGCGCGTCGTCAGGTCGTCGGAGACGCCGCCGGCGATGCGCCCGGCGGTCCCCATGGAGCACGGGATGATCACCATGCCCGCGTGGCGGAACGAACCGGACGCGGGCGGCGTGAAGTAGTCGCCCCGCGCGCAGAAGCGGATCTGCGGCGCCTCCTGGCCGATCAGCTCCCGGGCCGCCGGCGGCTGTGACAGCGTGATCCCCATCTCGGTCGCGAGGACGGAGGGCGCGTTGCCGGACAGCGTCACGTATATCTCGTCGAAATGGCGCACCGCCTGCCGGAGGAAGCGCACGCCGTAGATGGCGCCGCTCGCCCCGCTCATCGCCACCACCAGCCGCCGCCGCCAGTCACCCGCCATGGTTTTCTCGCCACGCCGCCTGGGCGGCTTCGAGCACGACCCGCTCCAGCGGGCCCAGCCGGTCGCGCGCCTCCTCGACCGACAGCACGCGGCGCTGGGTCACGTAGTCGGCCGGGTCGTGATGCGGCTCGTCGGACAGAACGGCCACCGACCCGGCGACCCAGAGCAGGAACGACGGGTGGAACCGGTAGATACGGCCGGGCACCCGGTTCAGAAACTCGATCTGCGTCACGGCAACGGGCACGTGACCGGGGGCCAGCGTCGCGCGGGCCTCCTCCCAGATTTCGCGTGCCAGGGCCTCGTCCGCCGTCTCCTTCTCTTCCAGGCGGCCGCCGGGGAACGTCCACGTCGCGTCCTTGTTCTGCACCAGGAGGACCAGCACCGACGACGGGTGCGGGACGAAACCGACCGCGTGCACCGACCGGACGCGCTCCGGGTCGGTCGCCAGGGAGGGCGGCCCGGTCGTCAGGCGCACCCGCTGCACGTCGCCCCAGACGGACTCGGTCACATGCCACGCCCCGGCCGGCGTTCTCCGCCCGCCACAGGTTCGTCGCCGCGCCGTCCCCATCACAAACCCAGCCGGCCCCACAGGGCGTCGACCCGACTCTTCACGTCCGGCGACATCTCGATCACCGGCGGCCACGGGCGCGTGTGCCCCTCTTCCGGCAGCTTCCGGGTCGCGTCGATGCCCATCTTCGACCCGAACCCCATCGCCCGGCTCGCGTGGTCCAGCACATCGATCGGCCCCTTCACGAACGTGATGTCGCGCTCGGGGTCGATGTTGTTCGCCGTGACCCAGAGCACCTCCCGCAGGTTCTGGACGTCCACCCACTCGTCGACGACCACGATGATCTTGCTGAACATCATCTGCCCCAGCCCCCAGAGCGCGTGCATCACCTTCTGGGCGTGGCCCGGGTAGCGCTTGCGTATCTTCACAATGCACAGGTTGTGGAACGCGCCCTCGACGGGCAGGTTGTAGTCGATGATCTCGGGCACGAACAGACGCACGAGGGGCAGGAAAAGGCGCTCGGTCGCCTTGCCCAGCCAGGCGTCCTCCATCGGCGGGCGCCCGACGATGGTCGCCGGGTAAACGGGATTCCGGCGGTGCGTGATCGCCGTCACGTGGAGGACCGGGTACTCGTCTTCGAGGGTGTAGAAGCCGGTGTGGTCGCCGAACGGCCCCTCGGTCCGCCGCTCGTGGGCGGGCACGACCCCCTCGATCACCCATTCGGCGTCGGCGGGCACCTCGATGTCCACCGTCTTGCAGCGCACCAGCTCGACCGGCCTCTTGCGGAGGAAGCCCGCGAAGACCATCTCGTCGATCTCGTCCGGGAGCGGGGCGGTCGCCGCGTAGGTCAGAACCGGGTCGCCCCCCAGGGCGACGGCGACGGGGATGTCGCGCCCGTGGGATTCGTACTCCGCGTGGTGGCGGCTTCCCACCTTGTGCCGCTGCCAGTGCATCCCCGCCGCGCGCGCGTCGTAGATCTGCATCCGGTACATGCCGACGTTGCGCTTGCCCGTCGCGGCCTCCTTGGTGAACACGAGCGGGAGGGTGATGAAGCGCCCCCCGTCGAGGGGCCAGCACTGGAGGGCCGGCAGCGCGTCGAGCGAGGCGTCCTCGCCCAGCTTTACTACCTCCTGGCAGGGCGCCCCGCCCCCGACGATCTTCGGGGCCGTGTGCCGACCGATCCGGGCGAGCCCCGGCAGGAGGGCCACCTTGCCCATCAGCCCCGGCGGCATGTTGCCCGGCAGCTTCACCAGCTTCTCGATCTCGCAGGCGATCTCCTCCAGGTCGCCCACCCCGAACGCCATCGAGATGCGCTTGCGCGTCGCCAGCGTGTTCATGGCCACCGGCACGTCGTAGCCCTTGGGCTTCTCGAACAGCAGCGCGGGACCGCCCGCCTTGACCACGCGGTCGGCGATCTCGGTCATCTCCAGCTCCGGGTCGACGGGAACCGTGATGCGCTTCAGTTCCCCCGCCCTCTCCAATGCTGTAAGGAACTCCTGGAAACCACCGTACGCCATCAGAAAGCCCACTCCGTGCGAAATTTCACAAGCTGATGGTAGTGTACCCCCCGCCACGCGCCTTGTCAAGGAGGCGCGGCGGGCCGTTGGTCAAGCTCCCGTAAGCACGCTGACGGCGTCCGCCTCCTCGCTTGTCACATAAACCTTGCCCACCGCGGGGGTCACGGCCGGCCCCCGTCTTTGTCCGGGCGTGTGTCAAACAAAAGGCAAACTATTGGTTGACTAACTACCCCGTACGTGCTACAATTCGGAGGCAGGTTGCCGATTCATCTGCGGAAGGGCGGGGCGAACACGATGCTGCTGGAAGGGAAGAAGGGGCTGGTCTACGGGGTGCGCAACGAGCGCTCCATCGGGTGGGGCTGCGCGCAGAGTCTGGCGCGCGAGGGGGCGAGTCTCGCGCTCTCCGTTTTCAGCGAACGCGAGGAGAAGGACGCCCAGAAGCTCGCGGCCACCCTGCCGGGCGGTGCCGTGAAGCTCGTCACCCAGTGCGACATGACGAGCCCGGAGCAGATGGCAAGCCTCCACGAGCGGCTGCGCGCCGAGTGGGGAACCCTCGACTTCGTGGTCCACTCGGTTGCTTTCGCCAAAGGGCTTTCCGGGCGCTACGTGGACAACACGGCGGAGGATTTCGCCGTCTCGCTGAACGCCTCGGCGTACACGCTCGTCGCGGCGGCCCGGGCAGCGGAGCCGCTGATGACGGGTGGCGGCGCCATCGTCACCCTGACCTATATCGGCGGCGAGCGTGTCGTCCCCCACTACAACTCCGCCGGCATCGCCAAAGCCGCGCTGGAGTCGTCCGTGCGCTATCTAGCCAACGACCTCGGCCCGCAAGGCATCCGCGTGAACGCCATCTCGGCGGGGCCGACGATGACCCTTTCCGCTCGCGGCATCTCGGGGTTCGGCGACATGTACAAGCAGCACGCGCGGGTTTCACCGCTGCGGCACTCGACCACGCCCGACGAGGTCGGCGACGCGTGCGCGTTTCTGGTCTCGTCGTGGGCGCGCGGCATCACCGGCGACGTGCTTTTCGTCGACTCCGGTTACCATGTCCTGGGCTTCCCGACGCTGGGTGCGGAGTAGCGGTGGCCGTCGCGGGGCCGAAACCGGTCCGCCCGGGGCAGCGGCTCCAAACGCTGCTCGGCGCGGGGAGCCCCCTGGCGGCGCAGCTGCCGGGCTTTGTGCACCGGCCGCAGCAGGTCGCGCTCGCGTGTGCGGTCGAGACGGCGCTCGCCCAGGGGCGCCCGTGCCTCGCGGAAGCAGGCACCGGGGTCGGGAAGACCCTCGCGTATCTCGTCCCCCTGGTGCGCTGGCTCGACCGGCACGGCGGGCGCGCCGTCGTCTCGACCCACACCCTGGCCCTCCAGGGGCAGCTGATCGAGCGGGACATCCCCACGCTCCTCGCCGCCCTGCCCCACCTGGACATCCGCGCCACGGCCCTCAAGGGGCGCAGCAACTTCCTGTGCCTGCAGGACCTGGACGTCGCCGCGGGCGAGCTGTGGACGCAGGGCGATCCGGTTTTCGCCCGGATCCGGCGCTGGGCGAATGAGACCGAAACGGGCGACGTGGCCGAGCTGGATTTTTCCCACGCCAACTGGTCCGACATCGCCGCCAACGCCGACACCTGCCGCCAGCGCGACTGCCGCTTCTTCGAGCGCTGTTTTTACTTCAAGGCGCGCAAAGAGGCCGAGGAGTGCAACCTGCTGGTCGTCAACCACGCGCTGTTCTTCGCCGACCTGCGCCTGCGGCGCGCGAACCCGGGCGGCCCCACGCTGCTGCCGCCCTATGACGCCGTGGTCTTCGACGAGGCGCACCACGTCGAGGAGATGGCGACCGGCGCCTTCGGCCTCACCTTCAGCTCGCAGCGCGTGCCGCAGCTGGTGGCGAAGGCGCGCCGGCTCCGGGACGGCGTGGATCCGCAGCTCCTGGCGTCGCTCGATGGGCTGAACCAGGCGGTCTTCGACCCGTTCCTCCTCGCCGCCAACCCCGAGGCGTTCGTCCAGGATCTCCTGGGCAGCGACGCGGACCGTGACGCGTTCGCGGTCCGCGTCGCCGACCTGTGCGCGGGACTGGCCGCGCTGGCCAAGGGGCTGGCGGCCGCCGCGGACAACGCCAACGATTCGGCCGCGCGCGACCGCGCCGCCGCCCTCGCCCGCACCGCCGCGCGCCTTTCCACCGAGCTGCGCCAGGTCACCCGGGAAGAGGAAGAGGCCCCCCCCGCCCCCGATCACCCGCCCGGAGGCGGGGGGGGTAACGACGGGGGCTACATCCGCTGGTACCAGACGCGCCCCGCGCGCGGCCGACCAGGGGTTAACCCCCCGATCAAGACGCCGCTGGCCGTCGACGAGACC
>JAUJNC010000084.1 GCA_030446525.1 Armatimonadaceae bacterium | reverse complement strand
AGAACGAGTCAAATCAGTAGGCAGCGTGCCACTGTCTAATTGTGAAGATTAACTAATCGGCTACGCGGACCCGAAGGCCTTACGGGCGGGCTCGCATCGGCGCGCCGAACGACGGAGCCGTTCCAGGAGCGGGCCCTCTGGCGTTCCTTGGCGGAGGGAGGAATTACGCCCGGCTGCTGGTAATATGACCGGTACAGGTGTCTGCCTTTTGAACTCGGAGCTCGCCATGCCACTGCCCGAAGATTCGTCGTCGGATGAGAACAAGCCGAGCAGTAACTTCGCCAACTTCGTGAACCGCGGAGACGAGGAAGCCGTCTTCGTGGGACTGCTGGAGCGCAAGGCCGATGAGGACCTTCCCGTGCTGATGTTCTACGCCATGGGCGGCACCGGCAAGTCGTGGCTTCTGGAGAAACTCTGGCGGGATCGGTGCCGGGACTATGGCCTGCCCTGGGTGCAGTTAAACTTTTCCCGCAGTCTGGAAGCCGGCGGCATCCAGTACCTGGACGACCCGGCTCTGGTGTTCGCCCAGATTTCCCGCCAGTTCAACCAGGAGCGCGACCAGACGCGCTTCCACGTTCCCTGCCCGCGGTTCGAACTGGCCTACCAGCTGTACCGCTACAAGCAGATGGTGCGCGATGACGCGCCGACCATCCGCGCCGCCCGCGTGGGAGGGCCCACGATCGACGCGCTCCTGCCCGACATCGTCGAGGGGGCCGGGGAGCTGGCCAAGGATCTGCCCGTGCCGACCAACTTCATCACCTTTCTGGTGAAGAAGACGGCGCAGAGCGCGGGGAAGCCGTTTCGCAACACCAGGATGTACGAGTGGCTCAGCAGTGCGCCCGGCGATCAGGACCTGCGTGACCTTGATCAGAAAACGGCGCAGCAGATCCTGCCGCTGCGCCCCAGGCGGCTCAGGGGAGACCTGAAGGAGGCGCTGCCGCCGCGCCCGCACCATCGGTGCCGCGCCGTCCTGTTCCTGGACACCTTCGAGTCGCTCACACAGGGCTTGGCCAGCGGCGCACACAAGGACGACCCGGAGGAGTGGATCCGCAAACTCTGCGGCGACCTGAACCATGCCGGTGTGCTGGTGGTGATCGCCGGTCAGAACCGTCTGGCCTGGGAGAAGCGGAACGCGGCGTGGGGCGAGGAGCGCAACCTCATCCAGTTTCGTCTGGACGGCCTGACGCGCCCCTATGCGGCGACCTTCCTCCAAAAGTGCGGCATCGAGCCGGGCGAGCTTCTGGAGGCTATCCTGGCGTCCAGTCGCGACGCAGACCAATATCTGCCGCTGAAGCTGGGCCTGCTCGCCGATGCCGTGGCCGAGGAGCAGGAGCAGGGCAGAGAGCCGGAGGTGGAAACCTTCCGCCTGGACCCGGACGACCTGCAGGGGATCGTCAAGCGCTTCCTCCGCTCTTTGCCGACCGAAGAGCATCAAGTCTGGATGGAGCGGCTGGCGCTCACGCCACGCTTCGACGAGTCGGCTGCGCGCCGCGCGCTCACGCCCGGGGACCCCTTATCCGCTCAGGCCCTGGTGGGCTGGCGCTCGCTGCGCGGCTATAGTTTCGTCTCCGGCATCACGGATGAAGGGGTGGTCATGGCGGAGGTCCTTCCTGGGGACGAGGAAGAGATCCGGTCCTGGGTGGATGGGGCGCTTACCCCGCAGACTTCGGTTCCGGTGACCTTGCAGTAGGCTTATGCGGGGGAACTTCAGCGAGCCTCGCTGGGCGACAAGGAGGCCAACCTGCGGAAGGCGATTGGCCACTACCAGGCGGCGCTGCAGGAGTACACGCGGGAGCGTTTCCCGCAGGACTGAGCCATGACCAGAACAACCTGGGCCTCGCGTATTACTACCAGGCAAATCTGGAAGCGGCGCGGGATGCGTTTCTGGCTGCCACGCATGCCTATCGTGCCACTGGGTTAGACGAGTCGGCGATGCCGCTGGAGGAGAGTGTACGATACATAGACCGGTTCCTGGACGAGCACCGACTTGCCGACTTCGTCGCTCAGGAGCAGGATGCGTCCGCACCTGGACCGGGCAAGGACGGAAGTGGCGAGAAAGCAGAGGCGGAGGGGACCGTGTCCCCGTCTCATGCGGCGGGCGACACGCCGGAGGCGCTCTGAAACCGGCGCGCCACAGCCTTGTTCGCTCTCCCAAAGGCGAACTTCCAATCGACCGGCTCCGCACCTGTAACCCTCTTTTCGTCTCATTTGACGGGAGACTCGTAATACAATAGAGTTGTGGTGTAATTGGGTTTTCCTACTATATCTACGGTCTCATGACGTTGCTGAGACACAACATCTGGTAGCAAAAAACCTATTGCACCACCAACCCTAATATCCGTATAAAGGACGTGACCAACGGTGTAGCGAGGGGATGCTCATGTTGTCAGATGCCTGGAGAGAAGTTGAGGAGTGCGCGGACGAGGACATCAGTGCCGAGCGCATACGCGAGATGTTGCGCGCCGAATTTGAGGATAATCCGCTTGACGAAGAGCGGCCTACGCCCCTGAATCTCTTCGGAGGCGGTGCGCGGCCCAGCCGGGAGCTTACGGGAATCAGCACCGGTTTTGCCGACCTGGATGCTCTAACCGGCGGCTTTGAGAAGGGCAAACTGACCGTGATCGCGGGGCACGTTCTGAGTGGCAAATCGACCCTGGCGCAGAACATCGCCCGTAAGGCGGCGAAGCGAAGCCCCGAACGCTCGGTGGTGCTGGTAAGTTCCGAAAGCAATGCGCACGATCTCAACCGGCGGCTTATCTTCGCGGAAGGGCGCGTGGACCTGTGGTCCGTGCCGCATCACCTGCGACCCTCAACCGATGCGCGCTTGCAGGGGGCGATCAAGACCCTGCTGCAGGGGCGCATTTACCTCGCCGGCTCCTCAACGCAGCTTCCCGCGGACCGACTGGCGGCGCAGTGCCGGCGCCACGGCAACCTGGAACTGCTGATCGTGGACACGGCAGAGGGGCTTTTCCCGAGCGGGGACAAGGGCAAAGCGCTCGTGCAGAATCTGAAACTCTTACGGCAGATCGCCGTCGACCTCGACATTCCCGTGGTTGCTACCTATACCGCGCCCTGTGCCGAAAAGTGGCAGCTCGGGGTGCGCGACCTGGATATGGCCGCATCTGTGCTGGCCGACAAGCTCATATTTCTCTCACGTGCCGACGCCACGGCGGTGTCCGAGCCGCAAAAGGGCCTGGAGATCGTTACGGCCACGATGCCGCATCAGGACGAGCGCGCCCTGCTCGCCTTTTTCACCCGCTGGGGGCGCATGGGCGGCGTCAAGTGGGAAAGCTAACCCGTTCTCTTCCTTGCACGTGAAGCACACGTGTCTTTGTCCCAAAAAACGATCGTTAATCGGCACGGACTAGACGTTCAACCAAGGAACATTATGGAAAACCCAATCCAGACACGATTCACCCGGGAATACGGAGTTGAGCACCCGATCGCGCTAGCGCCGATGGCATTTGTCGGAACGTCTCCAGGCCTTGCAATAGCCGTGTGCGAGGCGGGAGCACTCGGTTCGCTCGCCGTCGGTCCGCTGCCTGCACAGGCCGTGCGCGGTCTCATCAGAGCCGTCAAGGGCGCGACAAAGGGTCCCCTCAACGTAAACTTCATCACGTTTCTTGCCAAGGAAGCGCAGATCCGGGCATGCATCGAGGAGGACGTGTCTGTCGTGTCGTTCCACTGGGGGCATCCGCCCACTGAGTTCGTGCGTGCGCTGCACGAGGCAGGCATCAAGGTCTGGGAGCAGGTGGGCACAGTCGAGGCCGCCAAGAGGGCCGTTGATTCGGGCACCGATCTGATCATCGCCCAAGGCAGCGAAGCGGGAGGTCACAACTACGGCTCGCTACCCACGTTCGTCCTCGTGCCTTCCATCGTTGCGGCGGTGGCTTCAACGCCGGTGTTGGCGGCTGGTGGTATCGCCACCGGCCGCCAGCTCGCGGCGGCTCTTGTGCTTGGCGCCGAGGGCGTATCGATCGGTACCCGATTCGTCGCCAGCGAGGAAGCCTTTGCCCACGCAGAATACAAAAGACGCGTGGTCGAGGCTACCGGAACGGAAACCCGCCTTTCTTCTGTCTATGGCCCCGACATGCCGCACTTCAACCCGATGCGCGTCCTGGATGTCGGGCTGGCTCATCAGTTCGCCGGCCGCGAAGACAGTGCGCCCAAGGAGCTGGAATCACAGCCGATCATCGGTATCATGCGTCTGGCAGGGGAAACAGTCCCCTTGCATCGATTCACGAGTTTCGTACCCACGCCAGAAACGGAAGGGCAGATTGACGAGCTCCCGTTCCTGCCGGGTCAAGGGGTGGGGCTGGTACACGACGTTATCCCTGTAAAACAGATCATCGGGCGGCTGATGGCGGAAGCAACCTCAGCAGTTGCGGCTATGGGGTTGAGCAGTTGAGGATGCGCGACGTGCCGTCTAACAACGGGTGGCTGCGGACGGCGCGCCGCCTTCGTCCTGGACGAGAACGGAAAAGCTGCCTACCAGACAGCAGCTGTTTATGGGTTGCCCAAGGCCATCTACGTAGATAACGGTGCGGGGTTTTCCGGGAAGGCGTTGGACGCCTGGGCGTACCGGCGCGGGGTGAATATCTGCTTTTCGCCGCCGGGCAAGCCGACCCGGTCCCAGGCATGGGACCCCGACAATCCCTTCATCGAGTCCTTCCATGGGCGGCTTCGACAGGAGTGCTTGAACACGCACTGGTTCCAGACTCTTGAGGAGGTGCAAGCCACTCTGGAAGCGTGGCGAAAGGAGTACAATAACGAAAGGCCACACAGTCCCTTGGCGCTAAGACGCCCGCCGAGTTTGCTGCTGCTTGGGATCCGCCAGAGGCGGCAAGCTCTCGTTTGCGACGTAGGTGCTGGACCTAATTCCGGGTGCGGGTCAGACTGGCACCGACTAACGATCCCCATGTCCAGAGAACGGGTGCAGGTCAACGAGCTTCTGACTAACTTTGCCCCTGGATCAAAAAACGGGGCAAAAGTCAGGATACGAGGGTTGCCTAATCCATGGCATCCCACGCGCGCGTTCCGCGATCGACGATCTCCTGGATCTGTGACTCCCTTGCGTTCATGGTCTCTCCTGGCTAACGCCGTCCCCGCTCGGGCTCGCTCCACGACGGCTCCTGCTAGCTCGCCGAGTTCCCATCAGGAGCCGAGAAGAAGTGCCTTCCCAGAGCTTGGCCTTCCTGCGCATCTCCTGGATGCGGTAGAGGCTGCACATGTGCCGGTTCATGTGCAGGTGCAAGGCGAGCGGCGCCTTCCACACCGAGCGCGAGAGCGCCATCCCGGCGCGCTCCATCAGATGAATCACCTCGGGGCTGCGGCTCAGGGTGAGGATGTGCCGGTCCCGCTGTGCCGCGCGATCCCACGCGGCCGTGTACAGCTCCCGGCCGATGCCCCGGCCGCGGAAGGCGGGCAGCACGTACAGCATCGCGATGTCGGTCCAGCCGAACGCCAGGTCCTTGCTGATGCACGCGCCTGCCAAGCTCCCCTCCACCTCGGTCACGAGCACGTCAGAAAAGCGCATCAGCTCTTGCACCGTGTAGCCAAAGATGTTCGGCGTGGTCTTGAGTTCCTCGTGGAGCAAGGAGGCTTCCTCGCGGGTGAGCGGGCGGTGGGACAGCAGCGCCCCTGTCACCACCCCGGGAACAAACGAGTCCGGGCTTGCCGGCACGCCGTTTTGCGCTGTCCTCTGGGCGTCGTTTTTCATCGTATCTCCTCGCCTTCCCACGTCAGTACCGCTGGTGCATCCTCGGCCGCAGAGGCCAGCGTGAAGTCCTTTCCCTGGGCAGTGACCCGCAAGGCCACCACGCCCGCGTCGTTGAGCGAGCGGCTGAAGAAGCGCTCGAAGAACGGGTGGTCGGTGTCGACCATCGTGGTGAGCGAGGCGGCGGCGCCGTCACTGCGGTAGACGCCGCTGCCGCCCGCATCCCGGGTGGCGAAAAAGGCCACGGCCCCCGCGTCGTTGATGGCGGGCGCCCCCAAGCGCTTGAAGGCGCCGGTGGTGTCGGTGACGCTTTGCGGGCTCAGTTGGAACTTGATGATCGTTCCCACTCTTCCCTTGACCTGGGCAAAGCTGACCGTGCCGGCGTCGTTAACGCAGGGGTCCGAGAGTTTGTCAAAGAGGCCCGTGGCGTGCTGGAACTGCGGCGTGCCCACCCCGAAGATGCCGGCGCTCCCATTGTCCAAGGCCGCCCGGAAGGCTACCGCCCCGCTGTTGTTGATCGAGACGGTGGTTCCGAAGTCGCTGAAAGAGCCGGTGGTGTCGGCGATGTTGATGAACTACGCCGCAGCAAGCTGCGGGGTATCAGAGGGGGCAGGCAGCTTTCTGGTCAAAACAGTTCCAACTGCTGCTCGTGCAGCTTGTGGTAATCGCGCCCGGCTCCCTGGCTCTGGACATAGTGGCGGATCACGTCCTCACTGCCATGACGACCCACCGTGTCAATGGAATAGCCGCTCGACCAGAAAGCCCCGCCCCAGAGCTGGGCTTTGACGCACGGCACGCGCCCAAAGATCTCGCGGGCGGTGATGCTCTTGATCGTCTGAACGATCTTTGTCGGGCTCTAGGTGGGCACCGACTGCAGCAGGAAATGCACGTGGTCCTGATCGGTGCCGATCTCGAGGAAGACGATCTCATAGCGCTTGGCGATGTCCAAGCAGACCTGTGTCAGAACGGCGTCGACTTGCTCGGTGAACACGGCGCGGCGGTATTTGGCGGGGCAAACGGCATGGTAGAGCAAGACCGAGACGTTGTGGCTCTTGTAGAGGTAGGTGCTCATGCTCCACGATAGCACCAAAAGCGGAAACGAAGCAAGCTTCGGGGTATCCAACCCAAATGAGAATGAACTGGCTCGTGCCATCGCCGGCGAGGATGGCCTGCCCGCCCAGCACACTGGTGGCCCGGAAGGCCACCGTGCCGGCGTCGTTGAGGGAGGGGTAACTCAGGCTCTTGAACAACGAGAACGTGCCGGGGCCGGGGGTGCTGGCGATCACGGCGTAGTGGTAGTCGGCCTTGGCGGGCGGGCCGAGCGGGCTGAGCGCGGCGCCCAGCGCCAGAAACGGAGCGAGTTTGCCGAACTTCACGGTGCTATCCTCTTTCATGCCGGCGTTCGTTGGACGGGGTCAACGCCGGTCTGTCGTAATGAGTATAGCGGGGATGCATCGGCGCGGCATCGGGCGCTGGAGAGGCTTTGGGACGGGAGAAAAGGCAGCCCGATCCGCTCGCCATGGATAGGAGAACCGCTCACGAAAGTCAGGGGCACCGGGGCGAGGGCGCGGTGGGGAGCCAGGGCCTCGGCCATCGCCTGCCGTTACCCGGCCCTGGTGCCGTCCTGCCGGCGCAGGGTGATGCTTTTGCGTATCTGGCCGATCAGGACGGCCCATCCCAGGCCCTTCTCGGCGAAGGCGTCAGCGCCTGCCTCGGCGGCCCGTTGGCGCGACCAGGGATCGTTAAGGAAATCGCAACGCTTGTCTAAAGCGCCCTTATCCGAATCGGAGGGCAGGGATTGCTTCGGATAACCCGGCCAGACGTGTTCCAATAAACGGCCGTTTCATGGCACATGGACCCACGATTTCGCCGTGTCCCACAAAACGAAGGAATACTCCGCCGTAACGAACAACTTTGCGTGAACCCGAAGGTTACCGCCCCCGTTTCTCGGCCCTGCCTCCCAACCCACTGCCTTGGCGGTGGCCCGAGCGCGGCGGCGCAAGGAGGGTACCCATGCCCTCGACGAGGCGACCATTAACGCTCTGGAAAAGACGCTCCGGCTGGAGCCGGGGCCAGGCAACACGCGCAACGGCGAGGGGGACTTCCTGCGGCTGCGCGACGGACGCTGGATGCTCGTCTATTCGCGCTTCCGTGGCGGGAGCGGCGCCGACCACCACCGCGCCGAGCTTGCCGCCCGCGATCAACTCCAGGAGGTGCCTTGGTCCCGTTCCTTATGACCCAAGCCCGTTTTTCTGGACGCGGCGGAAGGTTTTAACCGGCCGTTTGTCAGAAGAAGCAGATGGCCACCTTGAAAGGACCAAGCCGTGCCCAAGAAGACCTTTACGGAAGAGCAGATCCTCACGATTCTGCGCGCCGTGGAAGCCGGCGCCAGTGTTGTGGGACACCTGCCCGGTCACACGAGTGTGACCACGCAAGTTCGGCATCACCGAGTTCTACCGCTGGAAGAGGAAGTAGGAACGGTACTGTAGGGCTGGACGTTTCGAAAACATAAACACCACCACAGGGCTGCCGTTCCCCATCATCGGCGCGAAGTTCGGCCATCCCGCGGAAACCATCCTGCTGTTAGAAAGCGGCAATACCTGGTATATGCATTGGGTCCCCGGCTGGGGCCGCCGTCACGGTCAGACAGGAACCGTACGGTGAAGTCCTGATCGGGCCGTATGGTGAGAATGCGTTCCCACGCCACTTCGGCGGGCAGAACGTCACTTTTGTCGATGGTCATGTCAAGCATATGAAGACATCTGCCGTGAAGGACGTGAGAGCTCTTGACAATTTTGTGAGCGTCTTAATTATGGTGACTCTAGCGCTGGTTCTGGCAGTAGGAGGGAATCCGCCCAAGCGGGTGCCCTCTCCGGTGGACTACCCTGAGGTTCGTCTGCAGAACCCCCTTCTTTGATCTGGTGCTGCGGGATAGTGCAATTACCCGCCTGCGTGTCGACCCCCTGGGGGCGGGACGGATGGGCGATAGGGAGTTCGCCCGGGACCTGCGCCCCGAAAACTGGGAGGCGACGGAGGCGACGCGCGTCACTGGCGGCGGGATCTGGCGGCCATCGGGCCGCTTCGAGTCTGGCAGCCCGAGGCAATCACAATCACCGGTCGAGGAAATCAGATGGAGCCGGACAAGCTCCTACCCGGTCAGTTGCTGGCGCAGACCTTCCGGATTCCCGAGGGAGTGGTCTTCGACGCCGCCTCGGTGCGGCTGCCGACCTGGCACTCAAAGACCTCCGGCGCGACCCTGCGGCTTTTCCGCGGGGAGACGCTCTTGGTGGAACGGCGGCTCACGAATGTCGTCGACAACGATTGGCAGGAGCTTCGGCCGAGGTCCCCACAGGGCGCGGGGCGAGTACCGCATCGAGGTCTCCGACCCTGTCGGGGATATCGGCTGGTGGCTCCTCTCGGACGGCGTCTACAAGGAGGGCCAAGCCCTGAAAGACGGCAAGCCCATCCAGGGAGCACGGGCGCTGCGTCCGCGCGCCGCGAGGCGGGCGCGGGCACGATCCATTTCGCCCTGGAAGGACCGGCGCTCGTGGTGGAAACGGAACTGCGGGCATCCGCCCCGCTCGCAGCCCCGCACCCGAAGGACGCCCTGCCATGGCGCTGGCGCACTACCTGGACCAAGGCCGGCTATGACTGCACGCCCAGGGCCGGCGTGGTCTTCGGCCGCTTCTTCAGCAATAACCAGCGCTACATGCCGGCGCAGCAGCTCAAGCGGCGCGATCACGGCGGCCTGCACTTTGATGGCTGCCGCTGGATCGAGATGGAGGGTACCGGGACCGCCGACCTGCGGATCGAAGGCGACCGGCTCCACCTGCACTGGGAGATGACCAACGACGAGATGTCGCTGCGCTTTGACATGGCGCAGCAGACCGACAGTGGTGGCCTTCTGCGCTCGCGCTGGCGGCTTTGGGCCCTGCCGCGCGAGGATTCCGTGCCCGCCGATTTCCCGCGCTTCGACTTTCCCGATACCCGGCTGACCGAGGACGCCAACCGCTTCTGGTGGAGCGCGCCTTCACCTATCCCAGTCCCGCGCTGCCCGCCGCCTGGTTCGAGTGGATGGCCCTGGTGCGCTGCTGGTATGATGGCCCCGCCCGCGAAGGCGAGATGCGCGTCTGAAAGCTATCCCATTACCGCCGCGGGCTTTGTCCATACCTGGCGCCAGGATATCGGCTGGCCCCTGCGGCCCAAACCAGATACCGATACCCGCCACGCCGACACCAACGCGCGCTTCATCCTCGCCTGCTGGCGCTACTGGCTCTGGACCGGCGATACCGACTTCCTGCGCCGGCAGGCCGACCGCCTGCGCCAGGCCATGCGCTACCAGTTGAAAGAGTTGCGCGGCGAGGAGGGCCTGATCGTCACCAATAGCAGGATGTCCAGGGCGGCACAAGGACCAGAGCAATAACTACTGGGACATCCTCGCCTTTCGCCATCTGGATGCCTACGCCAATGCCGTCTTCTACGCCTCGCTGAAGGCGATGGAGGAGATCGAGTTCGCACTGGGCAGCAGGCCGGAAGCAGACTATGCGGCCCTGCGCCGCAAAGCCAGGAGCGCTATGACACCGTCTTCTGGGACGAAGCGAAGGGCCGTTATATCGGCTGCGTGGACGTGGACGGCAAGCGCCACGACTACGGCTTCACCTTCGTCAATATCGAAGCGCTTTACTACGGCCTCGGCGACGCCGAGAAGGCGCGGCGCATCTACCGCTGGATGGAGAGCGAGCCGACCTCCTCGGGCAAGGCGGACACCTACACCCGCTTCGTCTTCGCCCCGCGCGCGAGCACGATCCACAACCCCATGTGGGGCGAGAACGCGGCCGCCGAGGGCCGGGACAGCTCGATACCGCCCTGGTGGGTCTCCTGGTGGAAAGGGACGCCCTACGAGCAGCAGTGCCAGGACGGCGGCGCGATCCTCTACATCTCCTTTTTCGACCTGATGGTGCGTCTGCGCTATTTCGGGCCAGAGAATGCCTGGAAGCGCTGGGAAGCGATCCTGGGACGCTGGCGCCTGCCCGACCGGCTCTGCGGCGGCGCGCCGCTTTATACCGGCGAGAAGCCGCAACAGGAGGACGCCGGCCAGGTGGGCGTCGATTACCCCTTCCCGGAGAGCGGCATGGTGCCCTGCTTCCTGCTCTACGGTGTCATCGGCGCCAAGGCGACTCCGGACGGGCTGTGCATCACTCCGCGTCTGCCGCGCGCACTGCCCTGGGCCGAGGTGCGGCGCATCGACTGGCGTGGGAAGCCGCTTGCCGTGCGTGTCACGCCCGGCGGCGTCGCTATAGAGTGGTACGGAAGCGACGGCCGTACCGAACGACGTACCTTCCGGCTTCCCGCAGGAGGGAGCCTCCTGATCAAAGAGAGCGATCTGATAGAAGGAAAGCCATGAGCTACGAACGGGATTCCGATACCTACAGAGATAACTGTAGTTTAGCGGTTTTGCAGCGTTGAGGAGACGGGACACGCATACCCAGATAACTCCTGACAAGGGGACGCCGGGACGGGACGTCGCCGCCTGGGAACAGGCGCGCAACGGCGCGGCGGCTGTGGTGCGCTGGCAGTTCAGCACGGCCGATGCCCGAATCGAATCGCGCCGACTGTACCCGCAGATTCATAACGATTCAACTTAACGGAGGACTAGTCTGCTTGTTGTGTTCGACAGTCATCATACTTTGTGCGTAGTTTCGCTATGCCCAGGGGACATACCTGCCAGCCGCATCCCCTCGATTACGCAGGAAATCGGCCGCTTCCCGTGGAAACGATACACCGGGGCGGCGCACGCACGGCGCCGCGGGAGAACCACGACCATGTCTGCCAACAACACAGACCCTTTGGACTCTTATAAAGAAGCCACCTTACCCTTACCCGACACCTACCGCCGGTGGCACCTGTACGGGGCGGGTTTGTAAAACGTCGGCGCCGAGGGCCAGCCGGAGCCGGTTCCGCTGCCCGAGCCGGGGGCGGACGAGATCCTCGTGCGCCACGACGCCTGCGGCATCTGCTTTTCCGACATCAAGATCATCGCGCTCGGCCCGGAGCACCCCCGGCTGGTCGGGCGCGACCTGAAGCGCGACCCGGTGGTGATGGGCCACGAGGTCGCCCTGACCGTGGTCAAGGCCGGCGAGAACCTGAAAGACCAGTTCCGCCCCGGCGAACGGTTTATCGTGCAGGCCGACGTGTACTACAAGGGCGCGAACCTGGCCTACGGCTACGCCCTGCCGGGCGGCATGAGCCAGTTCGGGCTGGTCGGGCCGGAGGTGCTGCGGGGCGACGAGGGCTGTTATCTGCTGCCCATCCAGGACGCCACGGGCTACGCCGAGGCGGCCCTGGTGGAGCCGTGGGCGTGCGTCGAGGCCGCCTACCACTGGACGCACCGGCCCGCGCCCAAGGCGGGCGGCACCGCCCTCGTGGTCGGCGACCCCCTGGCGGTCGAGGACGCCATGGAAGGCTCGGTGGTGAGCCTGTGGGACGGAACCGGTGATGTCCCTGCCTCCGCCGACGAGCGGGGCTACGACGACATCGTCTTCGTCGGCACGCCGGCCCCGGAGGCGTTCGAGGCGGCGTGCGCCCTGCTTCGCAAGGACGGCGTCGTTTGCCTGCTGCTGGACGCCCCCCTGTCCCGCCCCGTCCAGGTGGACGTGGGCCGCATCCACTACGACGGCCACCGCTACGTCGGGGCGACGACCAAAGACGTGCGGGCCGCCTACGCGGCGAACGCGCGCAGCGAGGTGAAGGGCGGCGGGACCGCCTGGTTCCTCGGCGCGGCCGGGCCGATGGGGCAGATGCACGTCCAGCGGGCGCTGCAGCGGGCCGAGCCGCCCGCCCGCATCGTGGGCACCGACCGCGACCCCGCCCGCCTCGAGTCGCTCCGCGCCCGCTTCGTGGGCCTCGCCGAGCAGAAGAACGTCGAGCTGGTCCTGTTCAACCCGGAGGACGCCGGCGCGCCGGACCTTCGCGCGCTGGCGCCCGGCGGCTTCGACGATATCGTGGTGATGGTGCCCGCCCCCGCGCTGATCGAACAGGCGATGCCCTACCTCGCCGAGAACGGCGTGCTGAACATCTTCGCCGGGGTCGCGCGCGGCACGGTGGCAACGCTGGACATGTCCCCGGTCGCCCTGAGGAACGTGCGCGTGGGGGGCACGAGCGGCTCGTCGATCGCCGACCTGGCGACCACGCGCGACGCCATGGAGCAGGACCTGCTGGACACGGGCGCGTCGCTCGCGGCCATCGGCGGCCTGGACGCGTTCCGCGACGGCCTGGACGCGGTGAAGGGGGGCAAGTTCCCGGGCAAGACGGTGATCTTCCCGCAGATCGTAGAGCTGCCGCTCACCACGCTGGCCGACCTGAAGACGGTGCGCCCCAGGGTGTACGAAAAACTGCGCGACGGCCTGTTCTGGACCCGGGAGGCCGAGGAAGAGCTGCTGCGCGAGGAGCTGGCCAAAGATGGGTAGACTGGAGGGCCGGGCGGCCATCGTGACCGGAGCGGCGCAGGGGCTGGGCGAGGCGCTGGCGCGGCGGCTCGCCGCCGAGGGCTGCGACGTGCTGCTCGCCGACGTGAACGGCGAAAAAGCGCAGGCGGCGGCGGCGGCGATCGCCGGCGACACCGGGCGGCAGGCGATCGGCCTGCGGGCCGATGTCACCGACCCGGCGTCCTGCGCGGCGATGACGGAGCGCGCGGCCCGGTCCTTCGGCAAGCTGGACATCCTGGTGGCGAACGCCGGGATCCTCAAGGCGGGCGACGTCACCGAGTTCGACCCCGCCGACTGGAAGCGCGTCGTGGACGTCAACCTGTACGGCTACTTCCTGTGCGCCCAGGCGGCGGCGCGCGCGATGGTCCCCCGCAGATCGGGCTCGATCGTGCAGATCAACTCCAAATCGGGCAAGAAGGGCTCGTTCCGCAACTCGGCCTACGCGGCGTCCAAGTTCGGCGGCATCGGCCTGACCCAGAGCATCGCGCTCGACCTGGCGCCGCACGGCATCCGCGTCAACGCCGTCTGCCCTGGCAACCTGCTCGACGGCTCGCTGTGGCAGGACTCGCTGTTCGAGCAGTACGCCCGAACGCAGGGGCTGACCAGGGAAGAGGTGCGCGCCAAGTACGAGGGCCAGGTGCCGCTGGGCCGCGGCGCGACCTACGACGATGTCTGCGGCGTCGTCGTCTTCCTCTGCTCCGACGAGGCGAGCTACATGACCGGCCAGGCGATCAACGTCACCGGCGGCCAGGAGATGCGTTGACATCGGTGCGGCCGGCCCGCGCCGAGGACGCCGAGGCGATACGGGCGATCTACAACGACGCCGTGGCGGCCACGACGGCGACCATGGACACCGAGCCGCGCTCGCCCGAGCGGCAGGCGGCGTGGATGCGGGCGCACGGCGGCAACCCCTATCCCTGCCTGGTGGCCCAGGCACAGGACGGCGCCATCCTCGGGTGGGCGTCGCTGTCGCCGTACAACCCCAAGCCGGGCTACGCGACCACGGCCGAGGTGTCCGTGTACGTGCACTGCAACTGGCGCGGCCGGGGCGTCGGCAGCGCGCTCCTCGACTCCCTGGTACGGGAAGCCGGCCGGCGCGGCTTCGTGTCGCTGGTCGCCCTGATCACGGCGGAGAACCAGGCCTCGCGGCGGCTCCACGCGCGTCAGGGCTTCGGGGTCGTCGGGACGCTGCGGCGCGTCGCCCGCAAGTTCGACCGCTGGATCGACGTGACCTTTATGCAGAAGCTCCTCGACGAGCCCGCCGATGCCTGAGGAGACGACGCCAGGTGAGTTTGCCGCCATCTATGATTACGTGCGCGGCGTTCCGGCAGGCCGGGTCGTCTCCTACGGCGACGTGGGCGCGGCGGTCGGGGCGGCGGCGCGCACCGTGGGGTGGGCGATGCGCATCGCCCCCAGGGACGTGCCGTGGCAGCGGGTGGTCGGCGCCGACGGCTATCTCCGGATCGCCAAACGCTCCCCCGACCTCAAGGCCCTGCAGCGCTCGCTTCTCGAGGATGAAGGCGTCACCTTCGAGGAGGACGGGCGCGTGTGGAGGCGAGGTATTTCGTCACGCCTCTGTAAAAGAACGCCGAGTGAGATCGGCGGCAGTCGGCGCCGCGATTGACCGACCGGTGAAGCGCACCCGCCGGGAGGGCAGATCTCGCCCGGCCAAGAAACGGAGACAAGGGAGGAACCAATGCCGCTCGTTGATAAGCCGTTGTCGCAACCTGTACGAATACCCGGGGCGTAACCCGCGGCCGGCGGACATGGAGGAGTACTGGGAAAGGGCGCTGGCGGAGATGCGCGCGGTGGACCCCGCGGTGGAACTGGTCCCGCACCCGCTCCCGGCGCCCTTCGCCGAGTGCTTCCACCTGTATTTCACCGGCGTCGGCGGCGCCCGCGTCCACGCCAAGTACCTGCGGCCCAGGGACGCGCCCGCGCCGCACCCGGCGGTGCTTCTGTTCCACGGCTACTCGGGCAGCAGCGGGGACTGGGCCGACAAGCTCCCGTACGTGGCGCAGGGCTTTTCCGTGGTGGCCGCGCTCGACTGCCGCGGGCAGGGCGGGCTTTCGAGGACGTGGGCGGCGTGCGCGGCAATACGCTGCGCGGCCACATCATCCGCGGCCTGGACGACGCGCCCGAGAAGCTGCTGTTCCGCCAGATCTTCCTGGACTGCGCGCAGCCTCGCCGGCATCGTGATGGGTATGCCCGAGGTCGACGCGCGGCGCGTCGGCGCGACCGGCGGCTCGCAGGGCGGCGGGCTGACGCTTGCCTGCGCCGCGCTGGAGCCGCGCCTGCAACGGGCCGCGCCCGTGTATCCGTTTTTGTGTGACTACCGGCGCGTGTGGGAGATGGACCTGGCGGCGAACGCCTACGAGGAGCCTGCGCACCTACTTCCGCCTGTTCGACCCGCTGCACGGGCGCGAGGAAGAGGTCTTCACCCGGCTGGGCTACATCGACAACCAGCACCTGGCCCCCGCATCCGCGCCCGGGTGCTGATGGCGGTCGGCCTGATGGACACGATCTGCCCGCCGTCGACGCAGTTCGCGGCCTACAACAAGATACGGTCCGAGAAGGATCTGCTCGTCTATCCCGATTACGGACACCGAGCGGCAGCCAGGCGCGGTCGACCGGATCTCCGAGTTCCTGGCGGACTTGCGATCCCGTCCGCGCCCTCTCCGTCGCGGGCCTGCTTGCCCATAATAGCGGCATGGATAACACGCGTGCCCCCGCCCTGGACGCCCTGCGCGAGGCAGCCGAGGAGCTCAGCCTGGAGACGATCCTGCTGCAGCTGCGAGAGCTTTACCGCGCCGCACGGGACGACGAGTTTACGCGGACCAGTCCCGACTACGCCCGCGTCTGCGACACGTCGCTGCGCGCCCTGGACGCCGCGCTCTGGCGGCTGGAAACGGACGACGTTTAGCCGCCGCCTTCGCAGCGCCGCTTCAACGCGTTCAGGGTGGCGTCCACGTTGTCCTGGATGGTCTTGCGGATGATCGTCTTGATGAGGGGGCCCACCAGGGGTATCTCGATCTCGTAGTCCACCACCGAGGAGAAGCGGGTCGCCCGCTCGCCCTCGGGCGTGAAGGTCCAGACGCCCTCGAAGCGCTTGTAGTCGCCCTTGATCTGGCGGAACGTACAGGTGCCGGCGTCGGGGTCCCACACGTCCTCCTCCACCCAGTGGATCGTGGCCCCGAACTTGGGCACGACGCCCACCCAGTCGCTGACGACGTGGTTGCCGTCGTCGCTGCGCTCCAGCACGCGGAGCGAGCGCAGGTCGGCCATGAACTCGGGGAACCGTTCGTTGTCCCGGGCGATGGCCATCACGGCATCCCGCGGCGCCTGGATCACGACGCTGCTCTCGACACGGGGCATACGCCCTCTCCTTCCCGTCTCACTCGGTGTGGCCGCAGTTCTCGCAGACCAGGCGCGCCTCGCCCTCCACGACCTCCGGCTCCTGCGCCCCGCAGACCGGGCACTCCCTGTCGTCTTCGCCGATCTCGGCCCCGCAGCACTCCGTGACGAGGACGACCTCCTCCACCATGGTCGCCTGGCAAACCGGGCACTCGAACATCGTCGGGCACCTCCTCCGGTTGACAGGGGTCTTCCCCTTGCGGGCGCACTTCGACGCGCCCGCCGCACTTTCCTGCGCCGGGAAAAGTCACGGGTTCACCACGCCGCCGAACTTGCGGACGCGCCGCTGGAAGTCCGCCACGGCCTCGATCAGGTGGTGCGTGCCGAAGTCGGGCCAGAGGGTGGAGGTGACCCAGATCTCCGCGTAGGCGATCTGCCAGAGGAGGTAGTTGGAGACGCGCATCTCGCCCGCCGTGCGGATGAGCAGGTCGGGATCCGGCAGGCCCGCCGTGTAGAGCCCCTGCGCGAAGAGCTCCGGGGTGACGTCCTTTTCGCAGATCTCCTGGCGGCGGGCCATCTCGACCAGACGCCGGGTGGCGTTGAGTATCTCATCACGCCCGCTGTAGTTGAGGCAGATGTTGAGGGTGAGCCGCGTGTTGTGCGCCGTGACCTCTTCGTGGCGGCGCAGCTCGGCCTGGAGCGACTCCCGCAGCTCCCGGATGCGCCCGGAGAAACGCATGTGGACGCCGTTCTCGTGCAGCTCCCGCAGCTCCTTCTTCGCGCCCTCTTCGAAAAGGCGCATCAGGGCGTCCGTTTCCCGCTTGGGGCGCGTCCAGTTCTCCGTCGAGAACGCGTACAGCGTCAAAACCTTGATGCCCAGGTCGGCGGCGTCGCGCACCACCTGCCGGACCGCTTTGTATCCCTGATGGTGCCCCAGGTAGCGCGGCAGCCCCCGCTTCTGGGCCCAGCGCCCGTTCCCGTCGCAGATGATGGCCACATGTTCCGGGATGTGCTCCGGGTCCAGGCGGTGCGCCAATGCCTCCTCAATAAGCTGTTTGGCGTTGGACATCCCGCACCGTTTTTTGCAGCTGCCGCCGGCGCTTCGGATCGGCGTACACCTGGGCCATGTCTTCGAGCTCCGCCAGGAACGCGTTCAGCGCGCCGCAGTCGTTCTCGCAAGCGGCGTGGGCCGCGAAGTAGACGAGGTCATAGGTGATCTCCGCCTTCTCCTGGTTCGACAGGTACGACACCAGCTTCGCCAGATCCTCGGGCGAGCGGCAGGGCCGCACGTCCGCCCTCCCGGCATCGGCGCCGTCCGGCTCTGTGAAGGCATCGGCGGGGGACATGTCACACCTCCAGGAGTTCCGCTTCTTTCGCCTTTTGCAGGGTGTCCACATCGGCGATGTACTTGTCCGCGATCTTCTGTACGTCCTTCTCGGCGCGCTTCACCTCGTCGTCGGTGAGCGTGTCGTCGCGCTTCAGGTGGTCGTTGGCGTCGCGGCGCACGTTGCGGACGGAGACACGCGCCGCCTCGGCCTTCTGGTGGAGCTGCTTGACGAACTCCTTGCGGCGCTCCTGGGTCAGCATCGGGATCTGCAGCCGGATCACGTTGCCGTCGTTGGTGGGCGTGAGCCCCAGCTCCGACCTGGTGATGGCCTTCTCGATGGCCGCAAGCGCGCCCTTGTCCCAGGGCTGTATCACCAGCAGGCGCGGCTCCGGCGCGGAGACGGTCCCCAGCTGGTTCACCGGCAGGGTCTGGCCGTAGTAGTCCACCTTGAGCGAATCCAGCAGCGTCGGGTTGGCGCGGCCGGTGCGCAGGGTGGCGAAGTCGTGCTGCGCCGCCTCGAGGGACTTTTTCATCCGGTTCTCCGCATCGCGGAGGATGTCGCTGACGCTCATTTGCTTCTCCCCACAAAGGTGCCGATCGGCTCGCCGAGCACGGCGCGCTTGATGTTGCCGGGCACCCCGATGTCGAAAACCACGATGGGCAGGTCGTTCTCCATGCACACGGCGAACGCCGTCAGGTCCATCACCTTCAGTTGCGCTCGATCGCTTCGTCATAGCCGAGATAGGCGTACGGGAGCGCGTCGCCGAACTTCTTCGGGTCCTTGTCGTACACGGCGTCCACGTTGTTCTTGGCCATGAGCACCACCTCGGCGCCCACCGCCAGGGCGCGCAGGGCGGCGGCGGTGGCGGTCGTGAAGTACGGGTTGCCCGTACCCGCCGCCAGGATCACGACCCGCCCCTTCTCGATGTGCCGGATGGCCCGGCGGCGGATGAACGGCTCGGCCACCTGCGTGATCTGGATCGCCGTTTGCACGCGGGTCGGCACGTCCAGCTTTTCCAGCGAGTCCTGGAGCGCGAGGGCGTTGATCACGGTGGCGAGCATCCCGGCGTAGTCCGCCGTCGCCCGCTCCATCCCCTGCCCCGACGCGCTCTGCCCGCGCAGGATGTTGCCGCCGCCCACGACCACGGCAACGCCGACGCCCAGCCGGTGAACGTCGGCGATCTCCAGGGCGAGCTTGCCCGCGGTGTCCGGGTCGATGCCGTAGCCTTGATCCCCGGCGAACGCCTCGCCGGAAAGCTTCACGAGCACCCGGCCAAACCTTGGCCGGGCGCCCGCCACGTTCGAAACGCCGGGGCTCACTCGCCCTCGCTCGCCGCGTCCGCCTGGGTCTCGCCGACCCGGAACCGCGCGAAGCGCACGATCGAGGCGCCCGGCGTCTCCTTCACGAGGGCGCCGATGGTCCTGGCCGGGTCGCGGACGTAGGCCTGGTTGAGCAGGACGGTCTCCTCCAGGAACTTGCGCACGCGCCCGTTCACCATGCTCTCAATCGCCTTCTCGGGCTTGCCGGCCATCTTGGGGTCGCTTTCGGCCTGGGCGCGGGCGATCTCGCGCTCTTTCTCCAGGAGCCCCGGTTCGACGTCGGCCTCGGACAGGTACTGCGGGTTGGCCGACGCGATGTGCAGGGCCACCTCGCGCGCCAGCGCGGCGAGCGCGGCCTCGTCGGCGCCCGTCACCTCGACCAGCACGCCGATCTTGCCGCCGGGGTTGTGGATGTAGTGCCCGAGCACGTTGCCTTCCGGCGCGCCGAAGCGCACGAACCGGGACAGGACCAGCTTCTCCCCGATGCGCCCCGCCACCTCGGTCAGGCGGTCCGACAGGGTCTGCGTCCCTTCCCCGTGGGGCTCCTTGAGGAGCGCCTCGACATCGGCCGGCACCGTGCCCGGCCCGTACGCGGCGGTCTGCTGCGCGACCTCGCGCGCCAGGGATCTGAAATCCTCGTTGCGCGCGACGAAATCCGTCTCGGAGTTCAGCTCCACCAGAACGCCCACGCGCTTGTCGTCGCGGACCAGGCCCTCGATGACGCCTTCCGCGGCGGTGCGACCCTGGCGCCCGCCCACCTTGTTGCCCAGACGCTTGCGCAGGACCGTCACGGCCTCTTCCAGGTCGCCGCCGGCTTCCGTCAAAGCCCTCTTGCACTCCATCATGCCGGCGCCGGTCTTCTCCCGGAGTTCGGCAACCGCCTTCGCGGTAATCTCCGCCATGTTCAACAACTCCTTCCAAGCTGCCAGCGGTCAGCCAGGTGGCTGACCGCTGACCACTGGCAGCTGACCGCTTTTTCAGTCCGATGGATGCGCGTTCGACGTGGTGGGGCTGCCCGCATCCGCCCCCTCAGCGATGCTGAGCGCGTGCGGCGCCCGCCCGGTCTCCTCGGCGATGATCTGGGTCACCCCTTCGGCGCCGGTGTCGTCATCGCCCGTGCCCACGCGGGTCGAGTCCTGCGGCTCGCCGACCACGGACTCGGCGGCGGCAACCACCTCGGCGGGCGAGGCGGCGGTGGAAAACTCCGCCGCGAGTTCGCCCACGGAAACGTCGACCGGGCGCCCCTCGGCGTCATATTCGAAGTTCTGGCGCCGGGCGTCCTCTTCCATCTCGCGGCGGCGCGCTTCCGCCGTGGTGGACACCACCTGCACCGCGGCGCCTTCTTCGGCGCCGTCGCCCACGACCTCCGCGCCCTGCCATTCGGCCTGCTTGACCTCGATGACCGCGTCCGCGATCTTGTTGGAGATCAGCTTGATGGCGCGGATGGCGTCGTCGTTGCCGGGGAT
>JAUJNC010000083.1 GCA_030446525.1 Armatimonadaceae bacterium | reverse complement strand
CGATGGCGCGCTCGATGGCCTCGGGCGACAGGCGGTTGCTGGCGAACTCATCCTGCCCCAGCCGCACCGTCTCCTTGTGTTGGGAAAGGACGCTCCACGTCCCGCTCGCCTCATCCAGCCGGATGAGCGCCATGCGGACGGAGTTGGTGCCGATGTCGAGCGCCGCGGTGGCCGGGGCGCTCGCCGCCGTACCGTTTGATTGCATGCCGTATTATAGCCCACAGGCGGGGCGCGAAGCAAGCTATCGCCCGCCGGGCCGAAATCCCCGGAGGAGACCGGGGCCCGGTTGCCGAAGTAACCTCCCGTGCGAAGGCGAGGAGGAGGCGTGTGGTGGAGGTCGAGGTCAAGGGCTGGAGGAACGGGCTGCTGCTTGTGTTGCCGCCGGAGGGCGACTGGGCGGAGGTGCTCGGGCAGCTTGACGACAAGCTGAACGCGGCCAACGTCCGCTCGTTCTGGCGGGGCGCGCAGACGACGCTGGACCTGGGGGGCCGCGTCCTTTCGCCGGCGGACCTCGACGCCCTGGTCGGGCGGCTGAAGAACGCCTACGGCCTGGTGCCCGTCGGGGTCGTCTCGGTCGATGCTCCGACCCGTGAGGGGGCCGGCACGCTCGGGCTGGGCGCGTACGACGAGCTGCCCATCCCCAGGAAGCCCGCCCGGGACAAAAACAAGCCTGCGCACAACGCGCTGTACCTGAAGCAGACGGTGCGCTCGGGGCAGCGGGTGGTGCATGAAGGGCACCTCGTGATCGCGGGCGACGTCAACGCGGGCGCCGAAGTTGTCGCCGAGGGGGACATCGTGATCTTCGGCACGCTGCGCGGCATGGCGCACGCGGGCTGCTTCGGGGACGAAGGGGCGCAGATCATGGCCAGCCACCTGCGCCCGATGCAGCTCCGCATCGCCGGGCTGATCGCGCGCGCGCCGGAGCCGGGCGCGGGGCCGCAGGGCCGGTCCCCCGAGGTCGCCCGCGTCATAAGCGGCGAGATACAGGTGTCGCCGCTGTAGAAATCTCGGTTCAACGTTTTTCACGGTTCGTACGGGAGGAATCATTACAGCATGTCAAGCAGCAGGGTGATCGTGGTCACTTCGGGCAAGGGCGGGGTCGGCAAGACGACCACGACCGCCAATCTGGGGATGGCGCTGGCGTCTATGGGGGAGAAGGTGGCACTGCTCGATGCGGACATCGGGCTCCGCAACCTCGACCTGGTGCTGGGTTTGGAGAACCGGATCGTGTATGACATCGTGGACGTGGTAGAGGAGCGGGCGAAGCTCCGCCAGGCGCTGATCAAGGACAAGCGCAACCCCAGCCTGGCGCTGCTCCCCGCCGCCCAGACGCGCGACAAGACCGCCGTCAGCCCCGAGCAGATGAAGCGGGTGATCGCTCAGCTGCAGGAGGCTGGCTTCACGTTCATCCTGATCGACTGCCCGGCGGGCATCGAGCAGGGCTTCAAGAACGCGACGGCGGGCGCGACCGAGGCCATCGTGGTGACCAACCCCGAGGTGTCGTCGGTGCGCGACGCCGACCGGATCGTGGGTCTTCTGGAGGCGCAGGAGCTGCACGGCCCGCAGCTCATCGTCAACCGCCTGCGCCCCAAGATGGTCAAGAACCAGGAGATGCTCGGCGTCGAGGACGTCCAGGAGGTGCTCGGGAGCTCGGTGAAGCTGCTGGGCATCGTGCCCGACGACGAGGCGATCATCACGTCGACAAACAAGGGCGAGCCGGTCGCCATGACGGAGGGTTCGCTGGCCGGCCAGGCGTACCGCAACATCGCCCGGCGCCTGCGCGGCGAGGAGGTCCCGTTCCTGAGCCTGGAGGAGAAGAACGGGTTCTTCGGGCGGCTAAAGAAACTGTTCGCGACGGGCTAGGCCGGAAGGTCCCAAGGAGATAACGGATGGCGATAACCGCCTTCATGGAGAAGCTGTTCGGCAGGAACGAGAAGTCCAAGTCGGTGGCGAAAGACCGCCTGCGGCTGGTCCTGATGCACGACCGCGCCGACATCCCGGCCCCGATGATGGACAAGATGCGCCACGAGCTGCTGGTCGTCCTTTCCAAGTACGTCGAGATCGACGAGAGCGCCCTCGAGGTCACGCTCGACCGGGCCGACGAGACCGTCGCCCTGATCGCCAACATCCCGATCCGCCGGGTGCGCACGGAAGGCAGACCGGATGGGGCGGAGAGCCGGCCGGACCGGACGGAACCCCAGAACAGGAACAACCGGGGGGGCAAACGCTCGCGCTAGGCGCCCCCGTCCAGCCAGCGGACGATCTCCTCCACGCACCCCGCCACCCCCTTGTAGACGCGGCTCGCGGGCGACATCGACAACAGCGCCGAACGCAGCTGCGCCCGCTCCGCCGGACGGGCGCGTATCTCTTCCCCGTCCACGAACGAGACCCGGATGGTGAAGAGCGCCGCCCCCACGTCGGGCAGTCCCCACAGCGCCTGCCGCTCGACGCGCAGGAAAAACGGGGGCGAAGCCGCGGGATCGAACGCCCGCCCCCGCCAAGCTTCGCGCCCCACCCCGGGAGGCGGGTGGGGGTGATGATTGAGCCGGTCATCCGCCCCCACCCCCCAGACGAAGCGCACGAACGGCCCTCTGTGCACCATCGCCTCCACGAGGGAGGCGGCCGCCGCGTTCACCTTCTCCATCCCCGGCACGGGCGCGTGCGCATCGACGAAGCTCCGGCCGATCTTCTGCTCCGCGCCCCAGTGGCTCGGGCTGCACAGGTGCAGTGCGGCGATCCAGTCGCCACGCCCCGGCAACGTGCGGACGACGGCGATGTCCTCCTGCACCTGGCAGCACAGCGCGTCGAAGGCGGACCCGTAGGCAGGCGCCCCCTGCGGGCCTGAGCCCCCGTCCAGCAGCCGCATCTGCGGATCAAAGGCCAGGCGCTCGCCCGTGAGGCGACACGTGAGCGCGCAAGAACCATCCGCGTCCGGCTCGGAGATAAACAGATCAGGGTACTCCGCGCAAAGGCGCATGGCGAGGAAGCGTGCGACCGCGGCGGCCACGGGAAGGGTGAAGTCATCGAAGACGACATACTTCCCGAGCCGCTCCGCCCGGCACCGGAGCTTATTCTCGCGGTAGCGGGAAAACCCCGTATCGATCTGGAAAAGGTGAGCGTCCGCGTCGCCGTTGCCGAGCGGGGCCCCGAGCGGCTTCAGGCCAGGGGTAACTTCGTAACGCCCGCTCTTCAGCGGGAAGTAGCGGGCCGGTGGCGGAAGCACAAACGGACGCATCACACCCCACCTAAACGCAAAAAAGACCTAAACGCAAAAAAGCGACAGCACTTGCGCAGTGCGGCCGCCGTCGTTTCTTCCCGAAGTTGATTATGTTCCTATAATACCACAAGCGGTCTGCTTTTGTCAATGCCTGTCTTCTGCACGATCGCGGTAGAAAACACTGCCATTTCGAACAGTTAATTCCTCTTTATGCGATTGTTATCGAGAATAAACTCCAAAAATGCGGTTGTATTCGTTGTTCATATGTCACAAATATGTCTCATAAAACGTGGGCCTGTCCTCACGGCTGTGTCGGGCCCTCACCCCCGTCCAAAAGACGCAGAACGCGGACGCCGACGGCGTCCACCCCGTTCGCCGTGTTCGAGAGCACCACCACGCCGGTGCGGGTCTCTTTTACGATCCCGGCGAAGCTGCTAAAGCCGCCGGTCCCGCCGTTGTGCCACAACACCTGCCGCCCGCCGGCGCCCAGTGGGGCGACATGCCATCCCAGGCCCATGGTGGAATCGGCCATCTCCAGACGACGGCGCACGTCGCCATACAGCGAGAAGGCGCCGCCCAGCACCCCCAGCCCGATCACCCGCGCGATGAACCGGCGGCGCGCCAGCGCCCCCCGCACCGGGTCCGGCCGGCGCCAGACGTCGATCCCCGCCGCAACGGCGAGCAGCGTCGCCAGCAGACCCGGCCCGGGGCCACCGGCGTGCGCGGCGCCGAACACGGCCAGCGACAGCAGCAGAAATGGCAGGCGCGCCGCGATCCGGGGCGGCAGCAGGCGCAGCGCCGCATACGCTATCCCGGGGGCGGCCACCGCCGCCGCGTAGCCGGGCCACTCCGGGGGCGGCGGCCCCGGCCGGTACCGCACCGCGTGCGTCAGCGCCAGCGTCCGCAGAACGGCATCCCGCGCGTTACCGCCGCTATCCTCGTCCCCGGCGCTCTCCAGGTTCGCCGCGAGGAACGCCAGCATGTCGCGCGCCGTCGAGCGCAGCGCGCCCGCCCCGGCCAGCATCGGCAGATCCCAGAGCGGCACCGGCTCGTCCGACGCCGCATGGCCCTGCGCCAGCCGCCCCCGCTGCTCGGGTGACAGCGTGACCGCCGTATCCATCATCCCCAGCGGCCCGCACAGGCGGCGTGTCACCAGCGCCTCATACCCCATCCCCGCCCGGAGCGCCAGCACGTGGCCGAGCAGCCCCGCCCCCAGGTTCGAATAGGCGTATCGCTCCCCCGGCACGCGAGCCAGGCGGCAGCCGTTCAGGAACGCGTACAGGTCGTCCACGGTGTAGTGCGCGTACGGGTTCGCCCGATCCCTTACGGTCCGGCCCAGATTGCCCGGCAGCCGCGGCAGGCCCGACGTGTGCGTGGCCAGGTGGAGAAGCGTGATCGCCCGGCCGCCCCGTGTGGGAACCTGGACCCCCGCCGGCAGGTATCTCTGCACCGGGTCATCGAGCCGCACCTCGCCGCGGCGCGCCATATCGGCAAGCAACGCCGCCGTGAACACCTTGGTGATCGAGCCGATCTCGAAAATGGTGTCCTGATCGGGCGACGAATCACCCCCTTCACCCCCACGTCGCCCGTAGCCGAAGACGCGCCGCCCGCCGGGGAAGACGACCCCGATCACCAGACCGACGTTATCGCGCGCCAGATACTCGCGGGCCATGCCATCGAGCCGCGGCTTCACCGTATCGATCGGAGAAAAGGGCGGCACGGAAAGCTAATCCTCCCGTGCCGCGATGTTGCCGCGGGACATCAGGTTCTCCTCCGGCTTGATGCCGAGTGCCGCTACCGCGGCTCGCGCTTTTTCGGCGTGGCCGTCAACGCCCCGAGGTCCATATCACCCAGCGTTCTTCGACCAGGCGCTCAGAAACAAGTCTTTCATATCCGCCTGCGCGCCTGCTGGCTGATTTCCGGCCCGCCGTCGATAACCAGCCACGCTGGTTGCGGGTGGGTTGACCGCCTGGGCTGGGCTACGGCAATACCTGCGAGAGCTTTGAGACCGGCAGGAGCCTGTACTTGGGCTTTGTAGCGCGTGATCAGATCGTCGATAGGCAATGCCACTGTGCTGCGCCTGGTCATGCAGGCAGGGCGTCCAAGGTTCGACGAAGGCACGCGGATATCGTGGTGGGCGCACGTACGCCTTCCTCGATGATGGGCGTGGCCGGCTGGAGGCAGATGGGGATGACCCTGTTGGGGTGTGGTCGAAGTAGCGCCGACGACGCGGCCGATCAGGTGGTGGTTGCATGCCCTGGACGACGGCGAGGCGTCGCCGGGTCAGCCCAGGTGCAGCAGGATGTCGATGGTCCCGGCCTTGACGTAGCTGAGCGCCGCTGCAGGCGGGCGATACGGCGAGCAGCCGTCGCCGGCCATGGGCATGGTTTCGCCTTCCCAGTCGGCGTCGGCTGTTCGGCGCGTTGCATTGGCGCTGCGCGCAGGGCGAGCTGGCTGGCTGGCCTGCTTCGCCCGGTCTGCAGCGGCCGCTGTCGCCAGCAGCTTCGTCGTCCAGGATCGAGGTTGCCGCGCTCGCCGACGCGCAGCGCCTGGCTTCACCGTGCTGTTCGAGGGCCTGGCGACCGCCAGGGCGTCGGCGGCCAGGAGGCCGCCGCGCGGCCAGTTCCTGGCCTGGTCGAGGGCGAAGTTCTCGACGAAGGTCGTCACCACGTGCCGTGCGCCTCGCCCAGATGGCCAGGCGCAGGCACTCTTCCAACGGCCCTTGTTCCAGCAACAACCAGACGCGGCCAGGAGCGCTGTCCGCGGCACACCCACCTTCTGGCTCATATCTTTCGCCGTCAGTCCTCTACTGAGGTCCTCGTCGCCCGGTTAAAGTCTTCGCCTTGTTCTTCAAATATTGCGCAGGCTTGCTGCGGCGCACTGGCTTTCGCCGGTGGCAGACGCAGGAGTTGCCGGTTGTCCCAGCCCTGGCGGCGGCCTGACCGCCAGTGTGGAAACCGGCTGTCGACGCCGTAGTCTCGACCCGGCGTTGCCATTCCTGGTCGCTTTTTCCAGGCGCTTTAGGCCGTGGTTGAGCAGCACTTGCCGCCATCCACGGGCCCGGCGTCCGTGCGCAGCAGCTGCTCGCTCTCGCCGGCCCGAATCGTCCAGTACCTGGCCTGGAAATGGCGACAGCGTACTGGCCGGGTGACGCCTCCAGGACGGCAGCGCCTGGCCGCCCCGCCCACGGCCCTGCGCCGCCACGCGCTGTACTCGCCCATGTTGAGCTTCGCCGCCGACGCCAGGTAGTCGGCGTGCGCGCAGGTAGTCCAGGCTGCGCAGGCGAGCGCGGTCTTCGCCGCCGGACTTCCGCCGCGTCCAGGTCGTAGGGGCAGCCACGAGGCGGCGTCCGCCGCGCCGCTCGGCGCTGCGGGCGCTGTTCTTGCGCGGCCAGCAGGCCATGCCGCCGGCGAGGGTAGCGGCCGACCAGCCGCGGCGGCGCAGGGTTTGTAGACCGTCCCGGTCGAGGTCAGCCGAGCGCTCCTGCAGGCCTGGCCTTAACGCTTAGTGCGGGAGTGCCAGTATGAGGGTGTACCACTATGTTGCACCAGCCGCCCAACTGAGGTGGCAGGTCGCCTACGGCGATGCCTGCTCGCGTTCAGCGTCATGAACAACATAGGTTCAACATCGCCCCCGACCTTTGGCAGATCACGGTTCCCGCCGCACCTGGCTGTCCATGGGTTTCCTGCTGCAGGAATTGCCGCCGCGCCGGAACCGCCCGGCGCCGCACGCCGCCGCGGACAGTGCTTCGGTCAGATCGTCGATTCATAAGGTTACGCGGTCTGTTTCACGGTAACGGTCATCCCAGATTTTGGCGACGTAGCGCAGTGCGGCGGTGCAGGTATTTCGCCAGTCGATATCGCCAGACATCCGGGTGTTCCTTGTATGGGCTACCAGCGCGTTCACGCGTTAGAATAACGGTGGTTGCCGCGCACCTGGCGGAGAAATGGACGCGGCAAGACGGAGACGGATAAGGCCGCCTTGGGCCAGGCTGCGAGGCAGTTTGTAGCAGGTCAGACAGCAGGCCGCCTGACGAATAGCGTCAGACGCTGAAGTGAAAGAATTCGCCACGGGAACAGGCGCAATAGCGCGCAGGTGGGTTCCTATCTCTGGTTGTTGAGCCGGTCGATCTCGCCCGCCTCGACGAGGCCGACGCCGATGGGGCCGGCCTCGCACCGGAGGGGGGCCCCGGCTCGTTCGCGCGCGGGCGGGGGAAGCTTTTTGGGGGCGTCGTGGCCGGTGGCATCCACGTTCGGGGGGAGGATCACGGCAGCCGCCACCACCGGGCCCGCGAGCGGGCCGCGCCCCGCCTCGTCCACGCCCGCCACGTGCCGCGCGCCGCGCGCCCAGAGGGACCGCTCCCACGCCCACCGGTCCGGCGCGGGCGTCTCCCGGGCGTGAGGGCTTACCTCCGCGGCTCGTGGATCCATTTCACGTGCCCAGGCGGCCAGAAGACGACGTCGGCCCGGCCGATGACGCGCTCCTCGGGGAGCATCCCCCAGATGTGCGAGTCATGGGACTCGTTCCGGTTGTCGCCCATCACGAAAAGGTGGCCGCGCGGAACCACCTTCGGTCCCCAACGGTACTTCGGGTCCTCGGCGACGTAGCTTTCGCAGAGCATCACACCGTTACACAGCACCTTGCCCGGAGCGATCCGGACCGCGCCCCCCGGCTTCCCGGCGGCGCGCGCGAAATCTTCCCGGGTGACCTTGCGCCCCCCCAGCCAGATCGCGTCCGTGGTAAGCCGCAGGGGGGCAGGCGGGCCGCCATTACCGCCCCGGAACAGATCCATGCCGCCCCCTGCCCCCAGAACCGAGCGCACCTCGCTGTGCGTGTAGATGGTCTGCCTGGGGCCGTCCCTGACCGCCACGTACCCCTCCCGCACCTCGATCGTGTCGCCCGGGACCCCGATCAGGCGTTTGATGAAGTCCTTCTCGTCCGGCGCGGCGTCGCGGGGCGCGCGGAAGACGACCACCTCACTGCGTTGAGGCTTCCGGAACCGGTAGACCCACTTGTTGACCAGGATGCGGTCCCCCTCCCGCAGCGTCGGGCGCATCGAGCCGGAAGGGATGAAGAACGACTGGACGACGAAGGGCCGCAGGAGCAGGAAGACCAGTACAAGGGCAAGCAGGACCGACTCGAACAGGTCCGACAGGGAACGGCCCCAGGCCACCTTCGCCCGGCAGAGCGCGACGCGCGCCGCCGTGAGGCCGGCGAGGAGGACGAGGACCGTCTGCAGCGGGACGTTGGCGATGCGGTCGGTTAACTGCTCCACCGCTTTACGCGCGCGCCTCCTTGAGGCGTGCGGCCCTGCCCACGCGGCTGCGCAGGTAGTACAGCTTGGCGCGGCGTACCTTGGCGCGGCGCATCACGTCGATCCTGTCGATGCGCGGCGAATGCACCAGGAAGGTGCGCTCGACGCCGACGCCGTTGGAGACCTTCCGGACGGTCACGGTGTCGCGGATGCCCTCGCCGCGGCGGGACAGGGCGACGCCCTCGAACACCTGGATACGCTCCTTGCCGCCTTCGACGACTTTGACATGGACGCGCAGCGTGTCGCCGCCGCGGAACTCCGGCACATCGGGCTTCTTCTGCGCCTGTTCGATCTGGGTAATCACGTTAGCCACGGTTAGAACCTCTCCCTACGGTGTTACTTCTGCTGCCGCTCGGCGTCCGACTCGTCCAGCAGCTTCTGGTCGGAAGGGGAAAGCGGCAGAAGCTTTCCCCACAGGTCCGGGCGGCGCTCCCGCGTACGAAGGAGCGCCTGCTGCCGCCGCCACCGGGCGACGTTGGCGTGGTGGCCGGAGAGCAGAACCTCCGGCACCTCTATCTGCCGAAACCGGGCGGGGCGCGTGTAGTGCGGGTATTCCAGCAGCCCCTCCGCGAACGTCTCGTCCTGCGGCGACGCCGTGTTGCCGAGCACGCCCGGCAGCAGGCGGGCCGTCGCGTCCAGGACCACCAGTGCGGGCAGCTCCCCCCCGGTCAGCACGTAGTCGCCGATGGATATCTCGCGCGTCACCAGCGCCTGCCGCACCCGCTCATCCACCCCTTCATAATGGCCGCACAGGATCACGAACCAGGGCAGCGAGGCCAGATCCCGCGCCACCTGCTGCGTGAAACGCTCGCCGTCCGGGGCCATCAACAAGATCGGGGGCCGGTCGCCCCCTGCCGTGATCGCCTCGACGGCCGCGAAGAACGGCTCCGGCTTCATCACCATCCCCGCGCCGCCGCCGAACGGGTAATCGTCCGTGGTGCGGTGCCGGTCGGTCGTGTGGTCGCGCAGATTGTGGACCCGCAGGTCGAGAAGCCCCGCCGTCTGGGCCCGCCCGGTGATGGAGTACCCGCCGGAGATCATCTCCGGGAACGTCGTCACGACGTCCACGCGCAGGGCGCGCCGCTCACTTCATCCTTGCGCAGGCCGGGGATGTCGCGCACCACGACGCGACGCGCCGGCAGATCCACGGACACCACGATGGCGTCCACCGCGGGGATCATCGCCGGCGGCGTCTCGTAGACGTCGTTGGCCGTGGGATAAAAATGCACCCTCCTCGATGGGCCCCAGGTCCCTGCCTTCTTCGGCAACCACCGTCAGGCCCAGGAGGTCGGCTTCGTAATACGTATCGGATCCAGAGCGGGCACGGTCCCGCCGGATCAGCATCTGCTGCCGCAGGCCTCCGCCGTATCCGGTCCGGCACCTCCTGGCCACGCGCAGGAGCACCGCAGCCAGTGCGGCTGGCCAGCAGGTGATGTGCCGCTCTTCTTCACGGCCGTCGGGCGAAGCGCAGGCGACGGCGGGCAGCGCGACAGCGACTTCCGGCTTCTCCATCAGCGGCTGCATCTTCTACCTTCGCCGCACGCCGTGCGCGCGACTTCCACCACCACGAACTCTTCGCTTCCTGGCCGGCTTCCGCCCTGCACCGCGTCCTCGGCATACCCGGCCCCGCCTGTGTTTGCTCGTCGAAGGCCATCACCGACCTTCTTCAGCTCATCGCGCGGGTCTTGTACTACCGTGCGGGAGCGCATTGGCGATGCGCCCCTGCTTGCCGATTACTTTACCCAGGTCGTCCGGGGCGACCCGCACCTCGTACGTGGTGGCCTCGTCGCCGGGCACCTCGCTTATATTCACCTGATCTGGATCGTCCACAAGCTCCTTCACCAGGTACTCGATAAGGTTCTTCAACTTGCCTCGCTCCTGACAGCGGAACCACAGCGGCATCGCCCGGACAATTTTCCGGGCGCCGTCCATGTTCCCTTATGACTGCCTCTCCCCTTGTTACGTGGGGTTGTCGGCTGCGGGTTCCTTCGCGGGCTTGGGCGCGGCGGGCGCCGGCGTGGAACGCGCCATCAACCCCTGCTTCTTGAGGAGCGCCGCGGCCGATTCCGTGGGCTGGGCGCCCACCTGTAGCCAGTAACGGATCCGATCTTCCTTGAGAACAAGGATCGGCTCCGCATCGGCGGCCACGATCGGGTTGTAGTAGCCCAGCTGCTCGATAAACCGGCCGTTGCGCGCGACCCGCGAGTCGGCGGCCACTACGTGATAGAACGGGCGCTTCTTGGCGCCGTCGCGGCGCAAGCGGATCTTTACAGACATCTGTTTTCCCTCAATTCCCTTTAGCCGCGACCGAAAGGCAGATGAGACCGCCCGCCGCCCCGGCCCTTTTTGTGTTTTTTGCCATGGCCGTGACCGGAACCGTGGCCCGGGGCGCCCATGCCGGGCATCTCGCCCGCCGCCAGACCACGCATCATCTTGCGCATCTGCTCGTACTGGTTCAGGAGGCGGTTCACCTCCTGCACGCTGGTGCCCGAGCCGAGCGCGATGCGCTTGCGCCGGGACCCGTTCAGCACGACGGGGTCGCGGCGCTCCTCGGCGGTCATCGAGCGGATGATCGCCTCGACGTGCGCGATCTGCTTCTCGTCGACCTCCAGGTTCTTGAGCGCTTTGCCCCCGCCGAGCCCGGGGATCATGCCCAGGATCTGGTCGAGCGGCCCCAGGCGCCGCATCTGCTGTATCTGCTCCAGGTAGTCCTCGAAGTCGAACTTCCCGGCCCGGAGCTTCTTCTCCATCTCGAGGGCTTTTTTCTCGTCGAGCGCGGCCTCGGCCTTCTCGATGAGGGTCAGCACGTCGCCCATCCCCAGGATGCGCGACGCCATCCGGTCCGGATGGAACACCTCCAGGGCGTCCAGCTTCTCGCCGACGCCGACGAACTTGATCGGCTTGCCGACGACGGAGCGGATGGAGATGGCCGCGCCGCCGCGCGCGTCGCCGTCGATCTTGGTCAGCACGAACCCGCCGACGCCGAGCGCCTCGTCGAACTCCCGGGCGACGTTCACGGCGTCCTGGCCGGTCATCGCGTCCAGCACGAGCAGGATGTCCGACGGCCGCGTCGCCTCCTTGATGCCCTCCACCTCGCGCATCAAGCCATCGTCGATGTGCAGCCGCCCCGCCGTGTCCAGGATGACGATGTCGGCGCCGTTGCCCTGCGCCCAGGCTACGGCCTCGCGGGCGATCCGCACCGGGTCGGCCGCGCCCAGGGTGAAGACGGGCGTCTTGGCCTGCTCGCCCACCACCTGGAGCTGCTTGATGGCGGCGGGGCGCTGCACGTCGCAGGCGGCCAGGACGGGGTTGCGGCCCTGTTTGCGCAGGTGGACCGCCAGCTTCGCGGCCAGGGTCGTCTTGCCGGCGCCCTGCAGGCCGCACAGCATCAGCACGGATGGCGGGCGCGGGGCCAGCGCCAGGCGCGCCGCCCCTTCCTCGCCGCCCAGCAGCTGGATCATCTCCTCGTGGACGATCTTGACGACCTGCTGCGCCGCCCCCAACCCCTCCAGGATGTGCTCGCCGATCGCGCGCTCCTTGACGCGCGCGACGAAGTCCTTGACCACCTTGAAGTTGACGTCCGCCTCCAGCAGCGCCAGACGCACCTCGCGCAGCGCGGCGTTCACGTCTTCCTCGGAAAGCGTCCCGTGCCCGCGCAGGCGCTTGAAGACCCCCTGCAGCTTATCGGATAGACTTTCAAACATCCGGACAGTCCCTCAGACAAGATAAAGCCCGCACCCGGAGGATACCCGGGTCGGGCGCGTCTCCCCACATTCAGCGTTCGGCGGCAATATAGGCAATATACGCCGGAACCACTCCAGTGTACACTAGAATAAGGGCGTTGTCAACGCCAAGAACCGCCTTCTCGTTCTCGACCATCGCTTTTGTCCGCGAGGGGGACGTCCGTCTGGCCGTGTTCGCGCATCACCTCGCAGACGGCGGGGATGGAGACGGTGACGTAGCCCGGGCCGGCCTGGAGCTCTCCACCTTCCAGCATCAGGTACACGTGCTCCTCGTCGAGGAGTTCGCGACAGAAGTGGAAGTTATCGCCGCGGACAAGGTTGGATTTGGTGGACATTACGAGCGCCTCCTTTACAACGCGTCCCGATGCCCTTCCAAGCGGGTTGCGGGCTGCTGCAGACCGTTCTGCCGGAGCGTCGCCACGTACTCTTCCCCGGTTTTCGGCGGGCGGCGCAGGGAAGCGCGGTGAAGGGCGACCGCCGCGAGGAAGGGGGAGGGCGCCGCATCGAAGAGCGCGCACAGGAACACGTCCGGGAGCAGGGCCTGAACCCCCAGCGGCGCGAGCGCCGCGGCGGGGAAGTCGGAGAGGTTAAACGTGACGATCACTGCCGCCTTCGCCTCGACGGCCGCGGCGAACACGTGGCGGTCGTCGGCGTCAGGCAGATGCAGAGTCGGGATGCGTGCCTCGTACCCAGTCACCAGGCTCTGCGGATCGACCTGATCCATCAGCGCGCGGGTCCGCTCCAGCTGGGCGCGCGTCAGGTCAGGCCGGTCCGCCAAGACGCTGCGCATCCACTCGTCGTGGATGGTCTCGGTCCAGAGGGGGCTGTAGAGGTCGCCGGCGGCCAGCCACAGGAACAGATCGCGCAGCGCAGGCGGATACAGAACATTGGCGTCCAGCAGGGCGACAGTCACCGGTAGAGATTCAGACGCTCCGTCTCTTCGACCAGCTCCTGCATTACTTTCACCCGCCGCGCCTGCTCCTGCTCCGGAAGGCGAGACGAGGGCGCGAGCGGCGGCAGGTGCTCCTCGACCAGCTTCTTGACAACATCGGCCGGTTCCAGCCCCTCCCGCCGGGCGAGGACGGCCAGCCGGCTCTCCTGTTCGGGGGTAAGTTCAATAGTCAGGGTCATGGTTCGCCTCCTCGTTTTCGCTCTGCTTCCGTATAGCACAGAGCGCCGCGTCTATATAGCATAAACGATGTTATCATATATAACCGGCTGAGCAGGGCGCTTGTTGAGGCCGGCGTGGCGGAATCCCCGGATGCCTGATGCCGGACGAATTGCCGGATTGCGCGACCCCGTATTGACAAAGGCACTCCCTTTCGCCTAAAGTGGGTGCAAAATAGCGCTTGCATCCTCGGGTTGTGGCTGCTATAATACAAACAGATTTTTGCCTGCGGGGAAAGTGGGGCGGCATGGTCGCTGAGGTGGTATCCATCGGGACGGAGCTGCTGCTCGGGCAGATCGTGGACACGGACGCGGCGTATCTGGCGCAGCAGCTTTCCGCCCTCGGCATCAACATCTACTTCCGCGCCACGGTCGGCGACAACCGAGAGCGCGCCGCCTTCGCGCTCCGGCAGGCCCTGTCCCGCGCCGACCTCGTCCTTACCGTCGGCGGGCTGGGGCCGACCATGGACGACATCACCCGCGACGTGATCGCCGAGGTGATGGACGCGCCACCCCGGCGCGATCCCGAGATCGCCGGGCGCACGGCGCACGGCCTGTTTTCCGCCCGCGGCTACAAGATGGTGGACTCCATCCTGAGCCAGGCGGACGTTCCCGCCGGGGCGACGCCGCTGCCCAACGCCAACGGCACGGCGCCCGGCCTCCTGCTGGACAGGAACGGCAAGATCGTGGTCGCGCTGCCCGGCCCGCCCAACGAGCTGATCCCGATGTTCGAGACCGGCGTCTACCCCTTCCTGCGGGAGCGGACGTCCGGGGACCGGCAGGTGATCCGCTCGCGCGTGCTGCGCATCATCGGCATGGGCGAGTCGCTCGTCGAAGAAACGGTCAAGGACCTGATGCAGGACGCCAACCCCACGGTGGCGCCCTACGCCAAGACGGGCGAGGTGCACCTGCGCGTCACCTCGCGCGCCCGGACCGAGCAAGAGGCTGACGCCCGCAACGCCGAGCGCGCCGCCCTTCTGCGCGCGCGGCTGGGCGACGTGGTCTACGGCGAGGACGAGACGACGCTGGAAGAGGCGGTCGTGGCGATCCTCAGGGAGCATAAGCGCACCGTCGCCACCGCCGAGTCCTGCACGGGCGGCCTGCTTGCCGGGCGGCTGACCAACGTCGCCGGCTCGAGCGCCGTGTTCCACACCGGCCTGGTCACCTACGCCAACGACGCCAAGATCCACCTGCTCAAGGTTCCCTCGGCGCTGATCGGGGCGGTGGGCGCGGTCTCGCCCGAGGTGGCCAAGGCGATGGCGGAGCGGGTGCGGGAGCTTGCCCAGTCGGACTACGGCATCTCGATCACGGGCATCGCGGGGCCGGGCGGGGGCACGCCCGAGAAGCCGGTGGGCCTGGTCTACATCGGGCTGGCGGATGGACAAAGGGTGGTCGCGGAGAAGAACCTCTTCGGCGGCTCGCGCGCCGACATCCGCCTGCGCACGACGCAGATCGCCCTGAACCTTTTGAGGCAGGCACTTCTGCGGGGAAAGGGCGCGCCGGCATGAGGCTTTTTGTCGCCATCGAGCTCTCGGACGCCGTGCGCAATGCCGTGTCGGGGATGCAGGCGCGGCTCCAGGCGTCGGGGGCGGATGTGCGCTGGGTGGAGCCCGCCAACTTCCATCTGACCGTCAAGTTCATCGGCGACCAGCCCGACGCGCGCCTGCCGGAGATCGAGGCGGTGTGCGCCGACGTGGCCGGCGCGACACCGGCGTTTCGCTTCGGCGTACGCGGCGCGGGGGCGTTCCCCAAGCGCGGGCCGCTGAAGACGCTGTGGGCAGGCGTGCCGGAAGGCGCGGACGCGTGGAAGGCGCTGGCCCTGCGGGCGGAGGGGCCGCTCGCGGCGTTCGGGGTGGCGCGCGAGGGGGGCCTGGTCCCGCACGTCACCCTGGGCCGCGTCAAGTCGCCCCGGGGGATGGACGCCCTGCGCGAGGCCGTGGCCGCGCAGGCGGACGAAGACTGCGGGGGGCAGACGGCGGATCGCATTACGCTGATGCAAAGCACCCTCGACCCGCGCGGGGCCATCTACGCGCCGCTCGGCCAATGGCCGCTGAAGTCAATCGAACAGTAAGGAGCAACCGAGTTGGACAAAGAGCGCGCCCTGGAGATGGCGCTGTCGCAGATAGAAAAGCAGTTCGGCAAGGGATCGGTGATGCGGCTGGGCGAGGCCGCCAAGAACAACGTGGTCGAGGCGATCCCGACGGGCTCGTTGGCGCTCGACCTCGCGCTCGGCGTGGGCGGCATCCCCAAGGGGCGTATCACCGAGATCTACGGGGCGGAGTCGTCGGGCAAGACGACCGTCGCGCTCCAGATCGTGGCCCAGGCGCAGAAGATGGGCGGCGTGGCCGCCTATGTGGACGCCGAACACGCCGTCGACCCCGCGTACGCGCAGAACCTGGGCGTGGACGTGGACAACCTGCTGATCGCGCAGCCGTCCACGGGCGAGGAGGCGCTGGAGGTCATCGACGCCCTGGTCCGCTCCAACGCCGTTTCGGTCGTGGTCCTGGACTCGGTGGCGGCCCTCGTGCCCAAGGCGGAGATCGAGGGCGAGATGGGCGACAGCCACATGGGCCTGCAGGCCCGCCTGATGAGCCAGGCGCTGCGCAAGATCACCGGCTCGCTGAACAAGACCGGGACGGCGGCCATCTTCATCAACCAGCTGCGCGAGAAGATCGGGGTCATGTTCGGCAACCCGGAGACCCAGCCGGGCGGGCGGGCGCTCAAGTTCTACTCGTCCGTGCGCCTGGACGTGCGCCGGGTCGAGACGCTCAAGGCGGGCAACGACATGGTCGGCATCCGCACCCGCGTCAAGGTGGTCAAGAACAAGGTCGCGCCCCCGTTCAAGCAGGCCGAGTTCGACATCATGTTCGGGCACGGCATCTCCCGCTCCGGCTCGATCATCGACATCGGCACCGAACTCGGCATTATCAACAAGGCGGGCGCGTTCTACTCGTACAAGGGCGATCGCATCGGCCAGGGCCGCGAGAACGCGAAGACGTATCTGGAGCAGCACCCGGAGATGATGGACGCCATCGAAACCCAGATCAAGACCGGCGACGAGGCCGCGCAGGCGCTGAGCCTGGGCGCCGCCGCGGAGTAGCCGGCGGGGAGCGCTCCCGTGATACCCTGGCTCGCCAAGCCGGACCAGACGGATCCGAAGATACGGGACTGGGCGCACCGACACCCGCAGCAGACGCGGCTGGATACGGTGCGCCCGTGGAGCCACACGGTATATGCACTTACCGTGACGGACCGGAACGTGCCGGACGAAGGCAAGCGCAAGTGTCTGTTTGCGGTGCCGCACGGACACGAACCGGCCGGCACGGTCGCGTGCATGAACATCCTCAGCCAGCTGCTTGACGGCTGCGAACTCGACGGCACACCCGCCGCTATCGACCGGGAGCGCATTCTGCGGGAAACGCTCCTCACTTTTCTGCCCGACGCCAACCCCGAAGGCCGTTCCCGCGCGCCCGAGCCGTGGTGGGACGGCTCGAAGTATACGAACGAAGAGTTCCTGAAGTTCGCCTTCGGCGTGGACGGCCAGACGGGCGCGCGGTTCAAGCGCGTGGACCGGTGGCGAACGACGGAGGACCAGCCTTCCTTTGTCGGCATCGGGTACGAGCGCATCGACGAGACCACCTATGTCGAGCCGAACCGCGACTGGGACTCCTCTTACTTCCGTCTGGTGCACACGCTGACCGGGCGGGCACCGGTATGATCATCGTGAGCCTGCACCAGACGGAGTTCGAGCGCAGCCCGCACAACTGCGTCGTCCTGTTGCCGGTCACCTGGGAGGCGCTGCCCGAGCCCGTCCGCGCCCGCGGCCGGGCGGTGGCGGCGGATGTGATCACCGAGGCATGGCGTCCGGTGGAGGACGCCCAGACGCAAGAGCCCCGCGTCCTCGGCTATACGGGCCAGCAGCGCGTCTACTTCGAGCAGCGCTGGGAGCCGTCGACCGCTCCTGCCCGCACCTGGCGGTCGAGGTACAGAACAACAACCCGCGAACGCCCGCGGACCTGCAGCGCCGGCTGGCGGAGACGGCCATCCGCGCCAGCGCAAGTCTCTCGTAAGGAGCGCCCGAAAACGCGCGGCAGTCACGCCATCAAATCGGACACCTGGACGGAGCGAACATCCGCGGTCCAGGAGCGTCACTGTATCCTCCTTGCTTCGAACACGGCAATGTCGCCCTCATTCTGGAGCGTCAGGCCGATGTCGTCCAGCCCTTTCAGCAGGCACTCGCGGCGGAACGGGTCGACGGTAAGGTCGCCTCGAAGCCGCCGGGGGCCGGACACGCAGCACGCTTCCAGGTCTACAGTCACCTCGGCGCCGGGCGACGCCTGCAGGCGCGCCATCAGGTCCGTCACCTGCTCCTCGGGCAGGACGACGGCAGGATGCCGTTCTTGAAGCAGTTGTTATAGAAGCTGTCCGCGACCGCCGGCGCGATGAGGGCGCGAAACCCGCAGTCCAGCACGGCCCAGGGCGCGTGCTCGCGCGACGACCCGCAGCCGAAGTTCTTGCCCGTCACGAGGATGGTTGCCCCTTGCAGGGCCGGGGCGTTCAGCTCGAAGTTCGGGTTCGGCGTTTTGCCGTCGTCGCGGTAGCGCCAGTCGAAGAAAAGAAACTGGCCGAAGCCGGTGCGCTCGATACGCTTCAAGAACTGTTTGGGGATGATCTGGTCGGTGTCGGCGTTCACGCGGTCCAGCGGGGCCGCGACACCGGTCAGTTTCGTAAATGGTTCCATTTCACACCTTTACTCTGCAAAAATGTCGTCTATGGCAACGGCAAGGCCGGGGAACGTGAGCGAGGTGACGGTCTGTCCGCGTCCGTACACGGCGACGGTTTCGATCTCGTCGAGCGTCAGCCGAACGACCTCGACCGTATGCGTCTCCGCCCGTACGACCCAAACCTCACGCACGTCCACCGTGCGGTAGTCGGCGATCTTGGCGGCCAGCACCGATGGTTTGTCTGAGGGCGAGACGATCTCGACGACAAGCTCCGCCGCGGGCGAAAGCGGGGCGGGATCATCGGAGGGCGGGTTCTTTGCCAGCCGCTCGCCGCTGATGAAAAGGAGGTCGGGCTGGCGCGTATGCAGTGGGCTACGCGTGATGAGAACATCACAGGGGGCGATGATAATTTGGCCGGCACGTGTGCGCTTTTCAAAGTCGTGGAAAGGCGAAACTAAATTTTTCTGGACACGCTGGTGGCTGCGCGTTGGGTTCGGCAACAGCTTCTCTCCTGAACCATAGAGCCGGTAGACTTTGATGCCGTCGATGATGTCATAGCGGGCCATTTCCTCCGGCCCGGCGAGGTACTCCTCGTAGGTCATCGGGCGGGTCACGCCGGGGACGTCTTTCTGCGTGCGGCTTTTGGTTTTGGCGGATTTCGATCCGGCGGTGACACTCATTGGTTTCCCTCCTGCAATCCGTGCAATACGGCCCGCAGCACGACGCGCTGCCAGGAGAACTGTGTCTCGCCACTCGGCGCATCCACTTCGATCCGGAACTGCCGCCGCGCGGAGGCGGGGGCATGGGCGAACAGCGTCCGCACGCGCTCGGCCCGCTCCCCGGTGCAGCCCGCCGTATCGAGCCACGCCCCGAGCGAGATGGTGATGCGTCCGGACGTGTGGTCGAGATCAGTGATGGCCAGACCGGCCTCCGCGCAGAGCGCGCGCCACGCTTCCGGCGACAGGTTGGCGGCGTGCGACGGGTCGCGCTCGCGCTCGACGGCGTTCTGCCATTGGGCGGCCTCGGGCTCGTCGTCGGGAACCGTGGTGTCGCCGAGGACGAGCGCGCCGCCGGGCCGGAGCACGCGCCGCGTTTCGCGCAGGAAGGCCGGGACGTCGATGAAATGGTGCGGCGCGATGCGCACGATCACCAGATCGAACGAGGCGTCGTTGAACGGCAGCGATTCCGCCGCGGCCTCCTGCCAGACGATGTTCGTGACACCCGCCTCGTCGGCGCGGCGGCACGCCTGCGCCAGCATCCCGGTTGAGATGTCCGTCCCGACGACCTCGCGGACGTGCGGCGCGAAGGCGAGTGCGGTGAAGCCCGCCCCGGTCGCCACGTCGAGCACGCGCCATCCGGGCTGCGGGTCGGCCATCTCCCGCATGCGGCGCAGCGTCTCGTCGGACCAGGACGCCCAGCGCTCGTCGTATTGGGTCGCCTGCCGGTCGAACTGCTCGCGCGCGGAGATCATACCCCTCCCCCGGCCTTCTCCCCTTGCAGGGGAGGGGTCACTTGGTCACCTCGCGCACGTCCACCAGGTGTCCGGCGATCGCGGCGGCGGCGGCCATCTCCGGGCTGACCAGGTGCGTGCGCCCGCCCTTGCCCTGGCGGCCTTCGAAGTTGCGGTTGGACGTGGACGCGCACCGCTCGCCCGGCTGCAGGATGTCGGGGTTCATGCCCAGGCACATCGAGCAGCCCG
>JAUJNC010000082.1 GCA_030446525.1 Armatimonadaceae bacterium | reverse complement strand
CGAAAGGAGCGCGGGGGAACGGTCCGGCTATGACCGCGGCGGCGCGCCCGCCGGGGAAGACCAGATGCTGGGGCAGGGGGTGCTGGAGATATTGCCCGAGGGTTGGGGGTTCCTGCGCCACAACGGCTTTTCGGCCAACGGGGAGGACATCTACGTCTCGCAGACGCAGATCAAACGCTTCGGTCTCAAGACCGGTGACACGGTGACGGGCCAGATCCGCCCCCCGAAAGAGTCAGAAAAGTACTTCGGCCTGCTGCGCGTCGAGCGGGTCAACGGGGTCGATCCGGAGACGGCGCGGAGCCGGCCGCAGTTCGACGAGCTGACCCCCATCTACCCCAACGAGCGCATCATCCTCGAGATCGACCCCAAGAACATCTCGGCGCGCTTCATCGACCTGGTGGCCCCCATCGGCAAGGGGCAGCGCGGCCTGATCGTGGCGCCGCCCAAGGCCGGCAAAACGACGCTGCTCAAAACGGTGGCGAACTCGATCACGACCAACCACCCGGAGATCCAGCTCCTGGTGCTGCTGATCGACGAGCGCCCGGAAGAGGTCACCGACATCCGGCGGTCGGTGCAGGGCGAGGTGATCGCGTCCACGTTCGACGAGCTGCCGGAGAACCACATGCGGGTCGCCGACATGGTTCTCGAGAAGGCCAAGCGGCTGGTGGAGATGGGCAAGGACGTGGTCGTCCTGCTGGACTCGATCACGCGCCTGTCGCGCGCCTCGAACCTGACCGTGAACCCGTCGGGGCGCACCCTCCAGGGCGGCCTCGACCCGGCGGCGATCTACCGCCCGAAACGTTTCTACGGCGCGGCGCGTAATATCGAAAACGGCGGTTCGCTCACCATCATCGCGACGGCGCTGGTCGAGACCGGCTCGCGCATGGACGACAGCATCTTCGAGGAGTTCAAGGCCACGGGCAACATGGAGCTCAAGCTCGACCGCGGCCTGGCGGAGCAGCGCGTCTACCCCGCCATCGACGTCAAGGCGTCGGGGACGCGCCATGACGAGCTGCTGTACCCCGAGGAAGAGCTGAAGAAGATCTGGCAGCTTCACCGCGTTCTCGCGGGCCTGGGCACCAAAGAGGCCACCGAGCTTCTCATCAATCGCCTGGCGGCGACCAAGTCCAACAAAGAGTTCCTGGGCATGGTGAACAAGGCCGGGAAGGACAGCGAATAGACCTCAGGCGGAAGAAAGCGAGTAAAGAGAACGATGGGACCGATGGGCGACGACTTTCGCGACCTGTTCGGAGATTGGAAATCCGGTGAGGGCGGGGCGCCGCGCCCGGGGCGCGGCGAGGGCATGGACGGCAACCCGTACGAGGAAACGTCCGAGACGGAGAACCGGACGCCGCGCGCGCTCAACGAGAAGGAGGTCAAGGTGCAGGGCGTTTACGGCTACCAGGACCCCAACAACCCGGACGCCGCCCCACGCCAGACCTTCGTCCTGATGCGGGACAACCGGGGGCGCCGCGTGCCCATCTTCATCGGCCCGTTCGAAACGTTCGCGATCTCGATGGCGCTGGAAGGCGGGACGGTCGACCGGCCGCTCACGCACGACCTGCTCAAGAACGCCATAGACCGCCTGGGCGGGACGGTGGAGCGGATCACCATCGACGACCTGTGGCAGCAGACGTTCTATGCCAAGATCACCATCTCGCAGAAGAACGGCCAGACGCAGGACATCGACGCGCGCCCGTCCGACGCGATCGCACTCGCTCTGCGCACCCGCGCCCCGATCTACATGGCCGAATCCGTGATCGAGAGCATCCGGGACGAGCGGGAAACCGAATAAAGAAGACAGAACGAAGCGGTAAAGGAAGGACATGCCTATGCCTGGACCACGCGTCTTGGTCACCGGCGCGGCCGGTTTTATCGGTTCTCACGTGGCGGATCACTGCATATCGCAGGGGATGGAGGTCGTAGCGACCGACGACCTGTCCGGGGGATTCTTATCCAATGTCCCCGAGGGATGCGCCTTCCTGCAAGGCGATCTGAAGGAGCCCGGTTTCGTTTCTTCCCTGTGGCGGCAGGGGCGTTTCGACTATGTCTACCACGTCGCCGCATACGCCGCCGAGGGTTTGTCACACTTCATCCGGCGTTACAACTACGAGACGAACCTGATCGCCTCGATCAACCTGATCAACGAGTCGGTCAAACACGAGGCGAAGTGCTTCGTCTTCACCTCCTCCATCGCCGTGTACGGCAGGAACCAGGTGCCGATGGTGGAGAGCCTGACCCCGCAGCCCGAAGACCCGTACGGCGTGTCCAAGTACGCGGTCGAGCTGGACCTCAAAGCGGCCCGCGAGATGTTCGGCCTCCCCTACGTCATTTTCCGCCCGCATAACGTTTACGGCGAGCGGCAGAATATTGCGGACAAATACCGCAACGTCATCGGGATCTTCATGAACCAGCTTCTGCAGGATCAGCCGATGACCATCTTCGGCGACGGGTCGCAGACGCGGGCGTTTTCGCACGTCGACGACGTCGCGCCCATCATCGCGCGCGCCCCGCTCGTCCCCGCGGCCCGGGACGAAGTCTTCAATGTCGGGGCGGACACGCCGTACCCGGTCCTCACGCTGGCGCACGAGGTTGCCGACGCGCTGAAGCGACCCTGTCACGTCCGACATCTGCCGGCGCGTAACGAGGTGGTGCACGCCTTCGCCGATCACGGCAAGGTCCGCTCCGTGTTCGACCCGCCCGCCCCCCTGGATCTGAAGACCGGCCTCCACCGGATGGCCGAGTGGGTCCTGTCCCGGGGTGCCGCGACCCCCGTGGTGTTCGAAAACATCGAGATCGAAAAGAAACTCCCGCCCAGCTGGCGCTGACGTCTGCAGCACGCAAAAGCCCGGGGGTATGGACACCCCCGGGCTTTTGCGGTCCCGGCAGGAAAACCGCCATCCTGTGGCGAACTCTTCGCCCGGTGCAAGCGCCGCCTGAAGCGCGGCAAGGGGGACAGAGCCAGTGCAGTACCGGACGTTCGGTAAGACGGGTTGGAAGGTGTCGGCCGTCGGCATGGGGTGCTGGGCCATCGGCGGCAACATGTGGGGCCCGACCGACGACAGCGATTCGATCGCGGCCATCCAGGCCAGCATCGACGCGGGCGTCAACCTGCTCGACACGGCGGACGCTTACGGGCTGGGGCATTCCGAGGAGCTGATCGCCCGCGCGCTGGGGCCGCGGCGCGACGGCGTCTTCATCGCCACCAAGTTCGGCAACTGGGCGCGCGGGATCGGCTACCCGCTACCGTTCACCTCCAAGTACCACGTCTTCGCCTGCTGCGACGCGTCGCTGTTCCGCCTCAAGAGCGACGTCATCGACCTGTACCAGTGTCACATCGGCAGCCCGCCGGAGCCGGAGATGTTCCTCGACGCCCTGGACGAGCTGGTGCAGGCGGGTAAGGTGCGCGCCTACGGCATCTCCACGAACAGCCTCGCGGCGGCGCAGGCCTTCAATGCGCGCGGCACCTGCGCCGTGGTGCAGCTCGACTACTCGATCCTGAACCGCAAGCCCGAGGCGGACCTGCTGCCTTACTGCCGCGAGAACAACATCGGCACCCTCATCCGCGGCCCGCTCGCGATGGGCAAGCTGACCGGAAAGATGGCCCCGGACACCACGTTCCCGGATACCGACACGCGGCAGAAATGGACGCAGGGCGACGGCAAGGCGAACTTCGTGCGTGATCTCGAAAGGGTCGACCGCCTGCGCTTCCTCCAGAGCGAGGGGCGCACCATGGCCCAGGCGGCCCTCGCGTTCGTGCTGGCGCACCCGGGCGCAACCGTCGCCATCCCCGGCGCCAAAAACCCGGAGCAGGCGCGGGCCAACGCCGCCGCGGCGGACCTGCCCCTGACCGGGGACGAGATGGCGCGCATCAACGAAGTGTGCCCACCGCCGGCTGGAGCATAGAGTTATCGTGGCTTCCGACACCATACCGGTCCTCTTCGACACGGACATCGGCTCGGACATCGATGACGCGCTCGCGCTCGCGTACCTGCTCGCCCAGCCACGCTGCGAACTGCTGGGCATCACGACGGTGACGGGTGACACGGCCAAGCGCGCCGCGCTCGCCGAGATCATCGCGGGGGCGTCCGGGCGGCGGGACGTGCCGATCCATGCGGGCGCGGGCAAGGTGCTGCTCCACGGGCCGGGCCAGCCCGAGGTGCCCCAGTACGAGGCCGTTGCGCGCCGCCGCCATCGGAAGAACTGGCCGACGAACACGGCGATTGATTTTCTGCGGCAGACGATTCGCGCGCGGCCCGGCAAGATCACGCTCCTCGCCGTCGGGCCGATGACGAACGTCGCCGCCCTGTTCGTCGCGGACCCGGAGATCCCCGCGCTCCTGCGGCGCGTCGTCCTGATGTGCGGCGTCTTCACCGGCCGCGCCGGGCACGGGCCGGGGGCACGGGAGTGGAACGCGCTGTGGGACCCGGTCGCGACGGCCCTCGTGTTCCAGGGCGCGGCGGGCAAGCTGCTCTCGGTCGGCCTGGAGGTCACCACGCGCTGCCGCCTCCCCGCCGACGAGTGCCGCCGCCGGTTCACCGCCGCCGGGGGAGCGCTTGCGGTCGTCGCGGAGATGGCGGAAATCTGGTTCCGAAACCGGCCGGAGATCAAGTTCCACGACCCGCTGGCCGCCGCGCTCGTCTTCGAGCCGGACCTGTGCGCCTACGAGAGCGGGCGGGCCGCCGTCCTGGCCGACGACGCGCCGCTCGCCGGCCTGACCCGCTGGAACGACAAGGACGCCGGGGCCCCGCACACCGTCGCCGTGGACGTGGACCCGGAACGCTTCTTCGCGCACTACTTCGGCGTCGTCGGCCCGTAAGGAGGCAACCATGCCACAGATCCTCGTGAACCTGACCGATGCCAGCCGCAGGCGTGTCTTCGTGGACGACGATTTCCAGCGGCTCGCCGCGCTGGGCGAGACCGTCTTCTTCGACCCGCAGAAGGACGAGGCGGGCGCGTTCGGGGCGCTGCTCGCCCGGTCCGACGTCATGCTCACGTGCTGGGGCAGCCGGAAGCTGACGCCGGAGGACCTGCCGGAGCGCGATTCGCCGCTCCTGGTGGCGCACAGCGCGGGCTCGGTGCGCGGCATCGTGCCCCGGGAGATGCTGGCGCGCGGGGTGCGGCTGACGCAGTCCGCTTCGGCGATCGCGTTCGCCGTCGCCCAGTACACCGTGGGGCTGATCATCCTGGCCCTGCGCCAGGGCGTGGCGCGTAGCGCGGCGCTGCGCGCGGGCGCGCGCTACGAGGGCGCCTTTCCGTATCAGGACCTGGAGGGGCTGACGGTGGGCCTGGTGGGTCTGTCACAGGTGGGCAGGCGCGTCCCGCCGCTCCTGCTCCCGTTCGGCTGCCACCTGCTCGCCTACGACCCCTATTGGAAGAGCGAGGACGCCCGCCATCTCGGCGTCTCCCTGACCGCCGACCTGGACGAGCTTGTCGCGCGCTCCGACGTGCTTTCCCTCCATACCCCCGTAACCCCCGAAACCGAGAACCTGCTCGACGCGCGCCGCATCGCCCTGCTCAGGCCCGGCGCGGTCCTTGTCAACACCGCGCGCGCCCAGCTCGTGGATCAGAACGCCCTGTTCGCCCGCGCGCTCGCCGGCGAGATACAGGCCTACCTCGACGTGACCACGCCCGAACCGCTGCCGCCGACCCACGACGGCTGGAGCTCGCCCAACATCTTTATCACCCCGCACATCGCCGGGCCGACCAAACAAAGCCTGCGCCGCGTCGCCCACCACGCCCTCGGCGAGATCGAGCGCTTCCTCACCGGTCAGCCGCTCGCCACCGAGGTGACCCTGGAGCGGTACGACATCCTGGCCTAGGCAGCCGCGTTGCGATGCCCCCCGTTTTCTGCTACAATGAGAAGGCATTCGCCCCGGAGCGCATATGGCTTACGTCTCCCTTTACCGCAAATACCGCCCGCAGACCTTCGCCGACGTGATGGGCCAGGAGCACGTCACGCGGACGCTGCAGAACGCCCTGCGGGGCGGGCGCGTCGCGCACGGGTATCTGTTCACGGGCACGCGCGGGACGGCCAAGACGACGGTGGCCCGGCTGCTCGCCAAGGCGCTGAACTGCGACCAGGGTCCCGCGCCCGAGCCGTGTAACCGGTGCGATGCGTGCACGAGCATCACGGAGGGGAGCTGCATCGACGTGGTCGAGATGGACGCGGCGTCGCACCGCGGCGTCGCCGATATCGAGGAGATCCGTAAGCAGGTCGGCTACGGGCCGATGCAGTTCCGGTCCAAGGTCTTCATCGTCGACGAGGCGCACCAGCTCTCCTCGGACGCCAAGGACGCGTTCCTGAAGACCCTCGAAGAGCCGCCGGACAATGTCGTGTTCCTCCTGGCGACGACCGAGCCGCAGAGCATCCCCATCACCATCCGCTCGCGCTGCCAGCAGTTCGACTTCCGGCGCGGGTCGCTCGCCGACATCGCCCGGCGGCTCCGCTACGTGCTGGACTGCGAGGGCGTCACCTACACCCCGGAAGCCGTCACCCTGGTCGCCCGCAACGCCGAGGGGTCCTGGCGGGACGCCCTGTCGCTGCTGGAACAGGTGCTCGCCTTCGCCCCCAAGCACCTGAGCGCGGGCGATGTGGACGCCGTGCTGGGCACCCTGGACGCCGAGGGACTGGCCCGGGTTGTCGAGGTGGTGGCCCGCCGCGATGCGCCCGGGGCCTTCGCGCTGGCCGGGGAGCTGCTGGACGCCGGCAAGGAGGCGCGCACCCTGCTGCGGACGCTGTCGGCGCATTTCCGTGATCTGCTGCTCGTCTCCGTCGGCGGCCCGGCCGTGCCCCTGGAGCTTACCCCGGAAGAGGCGGGCCGCCTGCAGGAGCAGGCGCGCCGCTTCTCCCCCCCGCAGATGATGCGGGCGATGGACGTTTTGAACGAGGCGCAGGGCGAAACGCGCTGGAACAACCAGCAACGGCTCCTGGTGGAGCTCACCTTCCTGAAGCTGATGGACCTGGGCGACGGGACGTCCCCCGCCGGCGCGGCGTTCGCCACGGCCCCCATCGTCTTCCCGGCCGCGGCGCCGCAGGTCCCCCCCGCCATGTCGCCTCCGGCTCCCCCAATCACCCCCCCCGCTCCGGGCGGGTACCCGGGGGCGGGGGGGGCGTCACCGGAGGCGGGCTCCGACGAGATGCCCGCGAGCTATTTCTCCGCGGAAGATCGTGCGGACGAGGACGACGAGGACGAGTACCTGCCCGCCGAAGAGGACGAGCGGTCCGCGCCGGTGAACGTGGCCCTTTCCGGGACGGACGAGGAGGAGCCGGGCCTCTTCGAGGAGCCGTCTGCGGCGCCCCCTGCCGCCCCGAAGCCCGAAGCGGACGTGCCCGTAGATCCGGCGACACCTCCCGCGCCCGCCGGCCACCGGTTCCTGGCCGACGCCGCCGACGCGACGCGAGAACTGGACGCGCTGATGACACCGGGGCGCGGGGCCGGGCCCGTCGTGTCCGGCGAGCGCGACCCCGCGCCGGCCGCGGAAGGCGGCTTCACCGTGGAGCGGGTGCTGCAGGTGTGGCCCCGGTTCCTGCAGGACGCGGAGCGCATCTCCAAGCAGGCGGCGGTGATGATGGCGAGCTCCGTGCCCACGGGCGCCGCGGGCACGGTGGTCACCATCACCTTCACCACCCGCGCCAATTACGAGATGATGAGCTTCCCCAAAAAGCAGGAGTTCGTCCGCAAGCTGCTGGCGCGCTGCCTGGACGTGGATAACGTGCGGGTGAACTTCGTGCTGGACACCACCGTCTCGCCGCCCAAACCGACCCGGCGCCCTAGAGCGTCCCGCGAGCGTGATCTGGTGGCCGCGCTCGACCAGCCGCCGCCTTCGGACGGGTTCGATGAGCTTGTCACCCCCCGGGCGTACCCGGCCCCCTCCGCCTTCGCCCCGGCCCCGCCGGGGCGGGAAAAGCGGGCCGCACCCGAAGCGCCCGCGCCGTCGCATACGGCGAGCGGCGCCGACGACGCCGCGTCCGCGGCGCGTGCCGCCGCGATGAACGAGCCGCTGGTGCAGGAGGCGCTCTCGATCTTCGGCGGCGAGATCGTGGATGACTGACGCAACTGAGTGAGAGGATGGAAAACTGATGGCAAATCCGTTTCGTGGGATGGGCGGCGCCGGCATGCAGAAGATGCTGGAGAACGCCCAGAAGCAGATGATCGAGCAGGCGCAGAAGATGCAAGAGCGGCTCGACAACGCCCGCCTCGAGGCCTCCTCGGGCGGCGGCATGGTCAAGGCCGTGGTGAGCGGGTCCGGGAACCTGATGGAGATCGCGATCGCGCCCGACGTGGTGGACCCCGAGGACGTGGAGATGCTGCAGGACCTGGTCGTGACCGCCGTGCGCGAAGCGCTGGACAAGGCCAAGGAGATGCAGGCCGAGGAGCAGCAGAAGCTGCTGCCCGCGAACCTGGGCGGCATGAACATCCCCGGCCTCGGCAACCTGGGTCTTTGATGGTCCAGTACGCCAGGCCGCTCGCCCGGCTGGTGGGCGAGTTCGAGAAGCTGCCGGGCATCGGCCCCAAGTCGGCGCAGCGCCTCGCCTTCTACGTCCTGCGCCAGTCCGAGGAGGAGGCGCGCGCTCTGTCCGACGCCATCACCGACGTCAAGGCGCGCATCGGCTTCTGCCGGGTGTGCTTCAACTTCACGGACCAGGACGTGTGCGACATCTGCCGCGACCCGCGGCGCGACCCGTCCCTGGTCTGCGTGGTCTCCGACCCGGGCGACCTGGTCGCGATGGAAAAGACGGGCGAGTTTAAGGGCCGCTACCACGTCCTTCAGGGTGTGCTCGCCCCGATGGAGGGCATCGGCCCCGACCAGCTCAAGGTCCGGGAACTGCTGGCGCGGATTCGCGAAGGCGATATCCGGGAGGTGGTGCTCGCCACCAACCCCACCGTGGAGGGCGAGGCCACGGCGATGTATCTGGCGGGCCTGCTCAAGCCGCTGGGCGTGCGGACCACGCGCATCGCGCTGGGCGTCCCCATCGGCGGCGACCTGAACTACGCGGATCCGGCGACCCTGATCCGGGCGCTGGAAGGCCGCCGGGAGATGTGACGGCGCCGGTCAGAAGAAGAAAGGGGGCGTGGCAGCACGCCCCCTTTCTTGTTTTCAGGCCTCGAGGTCCAGGAACAGCGTTGGATCCAGGGGGAACGCGCCCATGCGCGCCCCGTACAGGTTAAGGCCGCCCGCCTTGCCCGTGCGCGGCACCTCGAAGCAGATAGTGAGCTCGCCGTCCTGGGCGGCGGCGAGGATGCGGCGCGAGGTCTCGGCGTCCGCTTCCAGCGCGGTCAGGAAGCCGTAGGAAGCGTACTCGAAGTTCTCGTTCAGGTGGGCGCTGAGCACGCCGCGCGCGTCGGCGGGGTCGTCGGCGAGGCGGGTGGTTCCCAGCGGGACGCCGTTGATGGAGACGGCGACATCACTGGGGAGCGCGCGCGTCTCCGTCTGCGGGTAATTGAGGGTCGGGTTCTGCCCGACCCGTCTCCATCCCAGACGGCTGCTGGCCGTGCGCGCGCCCGCCTCGAAGAGCAGGCGCATGCCTTGCACCGACGCGACGTCCAGATCGTCGGGCAGCGGGATCGCGTATTCGACCCAGCCCGCGCCGCCGCCGCCGAACTTGCCGCCCTGCGGCCCGAAAATCGGTGTCGGCCACGAGGTGTCCGTGAAGTCTCCGGGCCGGAAACGCAGGACGTAGCCGCGCGGCCCCTTCTCGGACCGGGCCGCCGGCCGCCCGTCGTGTACGTCCACGTTCACGTAGTTGCGCGCGCGCACCTGGCCGTCGCCGTCTTCGAGCCAGACCGCCACGGTCAGGAGACAGGGCGCATCCGGGAGGCGCGCCTCGACGTGGCCCGCGTCCGTGACGTCGTAGCGGCGGGGCTGGATCGTCCGCCGCCCTTCGTCTACGGGCCGGGTCTGGCCCGCGCCGTCGACCGCCGTGATGCGCCAGCACAGCCGCGCGCTCTCCCGCAGGTCCGCCCCCCAGTGCGACACGAAGGCGGGCGCCCGGAAAAGGCCGCCCGGCGCGAGCGTCTGGCAGGGCGGGCAGTCCAGGCCGACGAAGTCGGCGCCGTTCAGGTCGCGCACGGCCATCCCGGGCACGAACGCGTCGTAGCCGAACCGCTTCTCCGTGCGGTCGTAGTTCAGGAAGCCGTTGTGCTCCCACTCGATGTCCGACAGCTCCGTATAGACGTAGCCGCAGACCTTGGAATGCCGGCGGAGCTCGGTCGTCAGGAACTTGAAGGTGTAGGCTACGTCCTTGTCACCGCCGCTGGCCCCCAGGCCGGCGTATTCGCTGTTGAGCAGCGGCTCGGTCGTCTGCTTGTAGTCGAGGGCGCCTTCGACATGGCCGTACCGGTGGCCGACGTAGTTGAACGGCGAGCCCTCGTAGGTCTGCGCGACGATGCGCTCGACGTGACGCCGTGCCCGGCCGTACTGGGCGATGTAGAAGTGCCACGTGTTGATGTCGGTCTTCACGTGGTCGTACAGGCAGGCCGAATTGTCCTCGACCAGGCGCGTCGGGTCGAGCTCTTTGGCGAGGTCGTACATCTGCGCGACCCAGTTCCAGCTCGCCGGGGTCTGGTGCTCCTCCAGGCCCCACGTCTCGTTGAACAAGATCCAGGAGAAGATGCACGGGTGCGAGAAGTCGCGGTCGAGCGCGCCGCGGAAGGTGCTTTCCCAGTGGGCGCGGGCCGTGGGCGTGTACACGCTCGCCGAGGGAAGGTCGTACATCATCAGGACACCGAGCTTGTCGGCCCAGTAGTAGTAGCGCGGCTCGTTGATCTTTATGTGGCACCGGAGCATGTTGAGGCCGAGGTCCTTGGCGGCCTGTATGTCGGCGCGGATGGCCTCGTCGGACGGGTAGGTGTGCAGGCCCCGGGGGTGAAGCGCCTGGTCGAGCGCGCCGCGCAGGTAGACGGGCTCGCCGTTCAGGAAAACGTATTCGTACGGTTTGTTCTCCCAGAAACCTTTGGAGACGGAGCGGAGTCCGAAATAGGTCGAAACGGTGTCCCCCGCGCCGCCCGCTTCCGGCACGAGCGCGACGGTGCAGTCATACAGGTGCGGATCTTCGGGCGACCATGCCCGGGGGCTCGGCACCGGCACGTCGAGCGTGGCCGTTGCCTGCGCCACCTCGACCGTCCGCTCGACCGGGGGGAAACTGCCGTCGGCAGACGTGACCCGGAGCCGATAGGCGCCGCCGACCTCCCCGCCCGCGTGGGCGATGCCGACGGCGAAGGTCGCGCTGCCGGATTCGAGGTGCGGGGTGACGTGCGCGTGCGACAGGTGGACGGCGGGGCGCCCTTCCATCCAGACGGTCTGCCAGATGCCGCTCGAAGGGGTGTACCAGTTGTAGGTCTGCTTGCCCAGCAGGGTGTCCGCGTCGCAGGCGTCCCAGACGCGCACGGTGAGCGTGGCGGGCCTGCCCGGGCGCACGTAGCGCCCCAGGTCCAGTTCGAACGGCGTGTAACCGCCGGCATGCTCGGCCACGAAGCGCCCGTTCACCCACACCTTGGCGCTCCAGTCCACCGCCCCGAAGCACAGGAACGGCCGCAGCCGCCATTTGACGGCGGCCCCCATGGCCGTCGTAGACGCGACCGTATCCTCCGCGCCGGGCAGACCGCGGGCGTCGCGCGCGCCGCTGGGTGCGTCCTCTTCGGCCCAATCCGCGGGGACCTCGATCACCCGCTGGTACCAGGCCGCGCCCTTGTACTCGGGCGCGCGCACTTCGGACAGATGACTTTCCCACGGGAACGGGACCACGATGTGCGCGCCGAACGGATCCTGCATCACTGTCAACAGGGCTATCGACGTGCCGTCGCTCGTGGCGCCGCTCGTGGCGCCGCTCGTCATCGTCGCCGGGTGTGACATGCGGTACCAGCGCCTCTGCTCGCCGATGTTGTTCGGGTCGAAGGTGAAGCGCCAGCGGCCGTTCAGGTTGATCCAGGGTTCGCGTCGGAAATCGGGTCGGGGGTGTTCGGGGCGCGGTATCGGGGCGTCAGAGGCCATGGGCGGCTTCTGGGACATACGGTTTCGTTCCTTTCGGGTTCTTTCTTTGTGGTCTGCGCGGCGCACGCGCTCGCCGGTACGTTGATTATATTGCCATCATATGGCCGCAATGTCAACAAGCCCGCGAGTTTCTTGCGTTTCCGGGGTAAAAGACTCAAAAGGAGCAACCATGAAACAAGAGGAACCGAAGACCACACCCGCCCGGGACGGCGCTCCCGTGACCGGGCACCCGGGCATCTTCCCGACGTTCTTTCTGTCGGGATTCGAGTGCTCGACGTTCTGCTGGAAAGATCACGGGCGGCGCGATCTCGTCGACGAGACACAGCACCGGGAGCATGTCGAGGAGGACTACGGCATCCTGCGCGAGCTTGGCATCGCCGTCGCCCGCGAGGGGATACCGTGGCCGTTCGTCGACAAGGGCGGCGAGTACGACTTCTCTTTCATCGACCCGATGATCGCGGCGATGAACCGCTGCCAGATCCTCCCGGTCTGGGACCTTTGTCACTACGGCTACCCCGATGATACCGACCCCTTCGCCGCCGACTTCGCCGACCGGTTCGCGCGCTACTGCCGCGCGGCGGCGGAGTACGTCCTACCCCGCGTGCGCGGCCCGCACTTTTTCACGCCGATCAACGAGATCTCGTTCTTCGCGGACTGCGGCGGGGCGTGGGGGTGGGTCGCGCCGTACGAGCGGACCGACGAAAGCCGGGAGCGCTTGCGCCTCGCGCTGTGCCGGGCGGCGATCGCCGGCGTGCGCGCCATCCGCGAGGTGGAGCCCGCGGCGCGCATGGTCCATGTGGACCCGCTGGTGCAGGTGGTGGCGCCCAGGGACCGTCCCGATCTCGTGGAAAAAGCCCGGCACGAGACGTTCGAGGACACCTTCTTCGCCTGGGACGTCCTGGCGGGCCTGCGGCATCCCGAGATGGGCGGCTCGCCCGAGATCCTGGACATCGTGGGCGCCAACTGCTACGCCTTCGGGCAGATGGCGTACGCGGACAACGGCCAGCACAAGGCCCTGGAGCCGCACGCTGAGGGGATCGTGTCGCTGTGCGATCTGCTGCAGCGCGCCTGGGAGCGTTACGGTCGGCCGATGATCATCGCCGAAACCAGTGGGCTAGGCGACGGCCGGCCGGCCTGGCTCAAGGACGTCATGGAAGAGTGCCTGGCGGCGGTGGTCAGGGGGGTCGACCTGCACGGCGTCTGCCTGTTCCCCTGCGCCGATATGCCCAACTGGCACACCGGCGAGTGGCTGCACAACGGGATCTGCGATCTGGTGGAGGAGGCGGGCGTCCTGCGGCGCGTCCCCTTCGCGCCGTACGTGGAGGAGCTGCGGCGCTGGGAGAAGCTGCTCAACCGGGTCACGAAGCTGGATGAGGATCCCTTCAACGATCCCGTCGACCTGGACGACGTCGTTTCCGCGGCGAAGCGCCTGCAGACGCGGCCGGATAAAGATTGGTCCTGAAGGAGCACCGAAGCGCCGTACGGCCCCGCCTGCGGCCGCACTCACCGGCGCCCCCTCACCCCGAGCGGGGGCGCCGGGTACAGCTGGCTGCGCGGGATGACCTCGAAGGGCTGGCTCGGGCTGTTCCACGCCAGGAGAAGTTGCGCCCGGTCATCGTGCTCGTAATATTCCAGCACGATCTCGTACCGGCGCCCGGCCTGGAGCGGGACGGCCGCCTCGGAAGCGGTGGCCGCCTGGTTTTCCCAGCTGTCCACGAGCTTCCGTCCGTCCACCCACAGCCGCACGCCGTCATCGGCATACACGTGAAAGGTGTAGGTCTCGCTGTAACGCGGCTGCACCTGGCCGCGCCAGCGGGCCGAGAAGTGGTCCGGCGCGACGGCCGCCGTGGGCGCGTCGAGGCGCCAGTCGAAGTTGAGCGTGGGGTCCACGCGCGTCCGGGCGAGGCGCCCGAACGCCTCCCCTTCGAAGTAGTCGCCGCGCAGGCCGGCGCCCGTGCCGGTGAAGGGGAGCGGCTTCGACGGGGCGCCCGCCTCGCCGGCGGGCACGGCCAGCGGCATGCCGCTGGGGATGGGGTGGCCGAAGTTGGGGCTGCCGTCGTGCGCGTTCCAGTGGAAGCGCTGGGCCCGGACGAGCCGGCCCCCCCAGGTGGTTTCGGGCTTCTCCTTGCCGTGGTAGACGATCCAGTCCTCGGTCCCGTCCGGGGAGTTGAAGAAGCCGTTGTGGCCCGGCGCATAAACGCCCGCGCCGCTCGGGCCCCGGTACTGGCGGAAGACGGGGACGGGGGACTTGGTCCAGGCGCCGGGGTCGAGCAGATCGCCGCCCGTGTTCGTCAGCAGGCCGAGTGCGTAGTCGGGCCTCGTGCCGCCGCTCGCGGAGTAGACCACGAACGTCTTGCCGCCCCGGGTCAGCACCTCCGGCCCCTCGTTCACGGGCCAGCCGACCCGCTCCCAGTCGTAGGTCGGCGTGGACAGCAGCACGCGCGGCCCCGCCAGCGTCCAGGGGTCGCGCATCCGCGCGATGTAGATGTTCTGCGGCCCGCGGGCGCTCTCTTTGCGCCCCGACCACAAAAAGTACAGGCCGCCCTCGCCCGGCTTCTGGAAGATCGTGCCGTCGATCGCGTAGTGGTCATCCCCCTCGACGGCGACCTTGCCCCGGTCCCGGTACGGCCCCTGCGGGTCGTCGGTGGCCGCCTCCAGCGCGAACACGCGGCGGTTCGCGTCCGAGCGGCTTTCGTTTGTGGCCGTGTAGTAGAGGTGCCACTTGCCGCGAACGAAGTGGAGCTCCGGCGCCCACACGTCCCCGGCGTTGGGCCCGGTCTTCGGCGCGCGCCAGACGGTGACCTTGGCGGCGTCCGCCAGGCCGGCGATGGTCCGCGCCTTCCAGATCTCGATGCGGTTGCCCGCCGTGAACGTGAAGTAGTACCAGCCGTCCTTCCGCACGATCCAGGGGTCGGCCGCCGAGCGCCCGGCCACGAGCGGGTTGGTGAAGGTCGCGGGCGGGGGGGGCGCGGCCGCCGGCGGCGCGGCGGGCGACAGCGGCCGGGCGAGGGCGAGGTGAAGCGCAAGCACCGGCAAAAGCGGCAGCAGCCGCACAAGGGCGCGCGAGCGGGTAGGGCGGCGTCGCCCGATTGCCGGCGGGCTGTCGCGCCGGAAAAAAGCACGGCGGTGCTGCCTGATGCTCATAACGTACCTGCCTTTCGTGGCGAGCAAGCTCCGGGTACGCCCTGCGTGGACCGCTCCGGCGCATGGCCCCTGCATCGGGGGCAAACAGCCCGCGCGGGTCGTCCCATGTCATCAAAATTATCCCTGTTCACGCCCTATTCCTTTCCGCAACGCTCACCGCTAAAGGAGGTCACCCCTCGGAGGGAGACACTCCCGGCGCGAAGCGCCAATCGCATAGGACCCCTGCCGCGCACTTATAGCTAGTGGGTCATTCGTCACGCGTATAGCCCTTCGCCCCAAGGTCCTGGAGGCGCGATTCCCGAAGAGATCCCGAGAGCTTGTAGGCGCAGCCAAAGGCGGTTTCCGTGGCGGATGACCCACTAGTCCTTAGCTAATTTAATTTTGTCATTTTAGTGTCGGGTAGAGCCGCCGCAACTTGATGCGCGCATCGGCGCAGGAGTTGGAGGGCGGTAAGGATTCGTGTAAAATCCACACACTTTTCCGAATCCGCCTCTTGGACAGCCCGATTCTGCCGATTTTGCCGTCATCACGCGTCTCTGAACAACGGTTCATGCGACGTTGATTGAGTGACGGGTTATCTGACAGGTTTGATAACCTCAACAGACGTCTATGTGGGGAGTCATTCAAACGACAGTTCACATGACAATTTCCGACGGTAGGGGGTAAGCCTGGGGTAAGCCCAACCTTCGTGCAAAAGCCTTCATGTACGCCAAACCCGTCGTTGCTGCAGCCAGCAACGACGGGTTTTCCCCTCAATGGCAGGCAAGGGCAACGGGGGGATCTCGGGGCGCAGACGCATTCACAGCCGCGTGTAGTGAGCCTTCATAAACTCGTGCCACTGGCCGTTAGCATCCTGGCCGTACGAAGTCAGCGTCCGGTGCTCCTCATCGAGGATCTCGATCACATCGCGATAGTTGGCCGTCTGCACCACGTTTGTCAGGTCCGGAGCCACGCACTACAGCCACAGGACAATGAAGTCAGAGAGCAGCTCGCGCAACAGGTGCAGACAGAGCGAAGACGCAGGATCGGAGCAGGGTACGTCAGC
>JAUJNC010000081.1 GCA_030446525.1 Armatimonadaceae bacterium | reverse complement strand
AAGGCGGCGGTCATCGTCGCCATGATGAGCAGCTACGCCGGGCTGCTCGACCACAACATCGTTTCGCACACCTGGATGCTGTATCCCGCCGGCTGGACGCGCCACGGCGACTATCCCGACCTGGCCGCGTGCCGCGCGCCCTCGCCGCTGCTCGTGCAGTACGACCGGGACGACCGGCTCTTTACCCTCGAAGGCATGAAGATGGCGGACGCGCGCATCGCCCAGCACTACGCGGCGGCCGGGCGCCCGGGCAACTACGCCGGGCAGTTCTATCCGGGGCCGCACAAGTTCGACATTCCCATGCAAGACGCGGCCTTCGCGTGGCTGGCGCAGCGCCTCCGGCCGTGAAGGATCTTCTCAGCCACTTAAGTACAGATTGTCGTCCGGGGCCTCAGACAAGCCCCAGGCGCTGGGCCAGAAGGCGAAGGAACAAGCCCACATCGGTAACAACGCCGATCGCCTCGGTCGACCCCCGGTCCAGCAGCTTGGTGACGACGGCCGGGTTTATGTCGACGCACACGATCTTGATCGGTTTGTAGACTTCGGTGGTTTGCGGCGGATCAACGGTTCCGTCCGTGCGGAGCAGATGGACGCCCGCCGGGGTCATGTTGCCGACGCCGATGGAGTGGAGCATGGAGGAGAGCATCAGGATCAGGTCGGCTCCCTCCAGCGCGCGAGCGTAGGCGGCCTGGGCGGCGACCAGATCCATCAGGGTGTCCGGGAGCGGGCCGTCATCGCGGATCGAGCCGGCGAGCACGAAGGGGACGCCCCGGCGGACGCACTCGGCCATGATCCCGCCCGGGATCGCGCCCGCGCGCACGGCGGCCGCGATGCCCCCGTGGCGGCGCACCAGGTTGATGGCCCGCAGGTGGTGCTTATGCCCCTCGTGCACCGGCTGGCCGCGCTCCAGGTTCACCCCCAGCGACGTGCCGAAGAGGGCCAGCTCGATGTCGTGGGTGGCGATCGCGTTGCCGCCCAGCAGGGCCCGCACATAGCCCTCGCGGACCAGCGAGGCCAGGTACGGCGCGCCGCCCGTGTGGACGACGACCGGCCCGGGCACGACGACCACCTTTCCCGCCTCGTCGCGCAGGCGGATCAGATCACGCGCGATCTGGTCCACGGCCAGCTCGACCCGGCGCTCCGACGAAACCGACGAGGCCATGAACGCGAACTCGTCGGTCACGCCCGACATGTCGGGCCGCTCCGGGGGGAAGGTGCGGATCCCCTCGACGCCGCAGACCACCCGCTCGCCCGCCCGCAGGTCGCGGATCAGGGCGCAGCGGGCGGACGCCGCCTCCCCGCCGCCCTCGACCACGATCACCACGTCCATGCGCTGGCCCGCCGCCGGCAGCCAGCGCCCGCCCACGCGGACCTGGGTGCGGTACAGGGTGGTGGCGTAGAAGTCCTCCGGGGCGACGCCGTCCTTGTCCGCCGCCTCCAGCCGCGCGTCCGCCTGTTCGCCCTCCGGCAACCGCGCCCCGCGCCCGATCAGGTTCTCGGTGATCGCGTCGAGCGTCGCGGCGTCCGGCGCCGTGACGCGCAAAGCGGCGCGCGAGGTCTCGTCGCGCGTGCGTCCCGCGTCGAAGCGCAGCATCTCGAACGTCCCGCCCCCCGCCGTCACCAGGTCGAGCATCTCCCCCATCAGCCCCGTATCAAGCAGATGCCCCTCGATCTCAAAGCTCCTCCGGTGTGTTCTGGTCATGTTCAAGCTCCGCGTCCTGTTTCGCCAGGGATCGTCGAACAACCTGCTGTGTCGCTGTTGTCACGGGCTGCTAGGGAAACAGCGGTTTCCTGCCGAACATAGCGGTAGTTGGTTCCGGAGCTCACCCCTGATACAAGGATATTCAGATTCGCATGGCGGAAAAGTTGCCCACGCTTCTTGACAATCGCGACGACAACACCGTCCTCCAGGCTTTCCGCAGATTACTCCCCCACTCCCGACGCTGGGACGTGGCGACCGGGTACTTCGAGATTGGGTCGTTGCTCGACCTCGACGGGCTGTGGCAGCCGTTGGAAGAGATGCGCATCCTCCTTGGCGATGAGGTCACGCGGCGCACCCGTGCCGAACTGTTAAACAGCCTGCGCCAACAGAGCGACGAGAGCATTGAAAAGGCGAAGGAGCGCGACGACTCCCTGACCGGGCTAGCGGCGATCCGCGACTCACTCGCAAGCAAGCACATCAAGGCGCGGGTGTATACCAGGGCGAAGTTCCATGCCAAGGGCTACATCATGGACAGCAACGATACCAGCCCGGTGGACTTCGCCGTAGTCGGATCAAGCAACTTCACGCACCCCGGCCTCACGCAGAACCTCGAACTGAACATCCTGACTACGGAGCAGCACCAGATCAATGCGCTACGCGAATGGTACCAGCAGGTGTGGAAGGAAGGGGAGGATGTCAGCGAGGAGGTGCTGAAGGTCGTCGAGCGGCATCTTCGCGAGTACCTTCCGTTCGAGGTGTATGCGAAGGCGCTCTATGAGTACTTCGCGGGTCGTGAGAAGACACAGACCGACTGGGAAAAGCACGAGTCGGTTCTCTATAGAATGCTGTCCAAGTACCAGCGCGACGGCTACCACCGTGCGCTGCAGATTGCGGACAGCTGGGGGGGCGCGCTCATTTGTGACGGCGTCGGCCTGGGTAAGACGTTCATCGGCTTAATGCTGCTGGAGCACGCCCTCTACCACAAGAAAAAAGCGTTGCTGATCGTGCCCAAGTCGGCCCGCAAGAGCGTTTGGGAGCGCAACCTCAACCTGTACCTCAGGCCGAAGTACCGCCGCGCCTACCGTGACCAGATACAGATCCACAACCACACCGACTTTGGACGCGACGGGACCATTACCGAAGAGGATGTCGAGTATTACCGGGACTACTTTGACGTCGTCCTCGTGGACGAGGCGCACCACTTCCGCCACAGTCACCGCAACCGAGCCCGGCGGCTGATGCACCTGTGCGAGGGGAAGCAGGTTTATCTCCTGACCGCCACGCCCATCAACAACAGTCTGGTGGACCTGTATAACCTGACCAACTTCTTCGCCCAGGACGACAGCCGGCACTTCGCCCGCATCGGCATCCAGAACCTGCGGCGTCACTTCACCGAGGCGGAGAAGCGCATTGGGCAGGAGACCGATGCCGCTGCCGCGATCGGCGACGTGCAAGCGCAGGCGCAGTCCACTGATTTCCTGCGCACGGATGTCCTGCTCAAGGAAGTCCTGATCCAGCGCAGCCGCCGCTTCGTGATGGACTCGGAGGCGTTGGAAGAGAACCGGCCATGCTTTCCCCGGCGGATGCCGCCCGTCGTGGTCAACTATTCACTCAACAAAGTGTATGCCGGGCTGTACGAGGACATCAAGCTCGCGTTCGACCGTGAGTTCCCCCTGCTGTCGCTGGCCGTCTACAACACGGAGGCGTTCAAACGGCGGGATCAAGATAAAGCGACGCTCGATTACCAGAGCAATGTGGTTGGTCTGATCCGAACCCTGCTCTTGAAGCGGCTGGAAAGCAGCTACAAGGCGTTCGAGGCGAGCCTGGAAGACCTGCTGCATAAAATGGCTCTGTTCGTCCAGGCGAACGCGCCGGAGATGTGGCAGGCCTGGCAGCGGCAGCACAAAACGCTCTGGACGACCACACTTCTGCACCAGGAACAGCGCCGGCAAGAGCGGGAAGAGGGCAGCGAGGATGAGGAAGAGAACGATGCGCCCGAGTTGCCGCGATCGTTGGATCCCGAACAATACGACGTTGCGTCCCTGCTGACCCAGATGCTGGGCGATATGACGCACTTGGTCACGATCCTGACCAAGGTGTACCAGAAGCTGTCGCCCGTGACCGACGACAAGCTGACCCAGCTTACGGCGCCGCTGCGGTCGCGCGACCTTGCGAGACGCAAGCTGGTGATCTTCACCGAGTTCCGCGACACGGCGCGGTACCTGTACCGCGCGCTCAAGGAGCGTCTGCCGGAGGCGAGCATCGAGGAGCTGGACAGCAGCCGTAAGATCGATCGCGAGAAGGTGATCAAGCGGTTCGCACCCTACTACAACTGCAACCCACCGGAACTCAGCAGTTATCTGGCTGATCAGATCGACATCCTCGTCAGCACCGACGTGCTTTCCGAGGGCTTGAACCTCCAGGACGCCAACATCCTGGTCAACTACGACGTCCACTGGAATCCGGTCCGCCTGATGCAACGCATCGGCCGCGTGGACCGCCGCCTGGATAGGTCCAAGCCGGTCCGTCACGAGACGGTCCATATCTACAACTTCCTGCCCCCGCAGGAGTTGGAACACCTGCTGAACCTCTTGAAGCGTGTCTCCGGCAAGATCCTGCGTATCAACACCACGCTCGGCATCGAGGCGCCGGTTCTTACGCCCGACGACCCCGAGGCGGCGATTAAGTTGTTCAATGAGCGATACGAGCAGCAGGAGAACGAGACCGAGGCGCTGGAACTGGAGCTGCAGCGCCTCGAGAAGGAGCACCCGGCGCTTTACGAGAGCCTGCCGGACCTGCCGCGCCGCCTGTTCAGTGGCAAGCGGGCTGGCGACGGCAGCTCACGCGGGCTGTTCTGTGCCTACCGTTACCCGGCCCCGTCCGAGGAGGCGACGGGCGAGCTGCGCTGGTACTTCCGTGACGCCACGACCGGCGCGATCACCGAAGGTGTGGAGGCGATCGCCGCCCTGATCCGCTGCGAGCACGACACGCTGCGGGTGACGGAGGCCGGCACGGGCGAACTAACCAAAGCACGGCGCGAGATCGAGGTGCTGAAGGTCAACCGGCACTTGCGGGATATGCAGGCCGTCGCGGGCGCGAAGGCGGCGCTGGTCTGCTGGATGGAGGTTTGCTGACACATGGGGCGGTGGGCTAAACTAAGGCAGAGATTGCTGAGCGGGCAGTCGGATCAGAATATAGCCTTCACTGATCTCGTCGGCTACCTGGCATATCTTGGTTTCGCCGAGCGTATTAAGGGCGGGCACCACATCTTTACCAGGGATGAGGTGGTGGAGATTCTCAATCTACAGCCACGCCCGGACGGCAAGGGCGAAGCCGTACCAGGTAAAGCAGGTTCGTTCCGTGATAATCCGCTACAAGCTGGGAAGCGATGATGATTAAACCGGGAGGCGACCATGATTAAATACGAAGTCATCATGTACTGGAGTGAGGAAGACGGCTGTTATCTGGCTGAAGTCCCGGAACTACCAGGCTGCATGGCCGACGGGGCCACACTGCAGGAGGCCCTGATCAATGTCGAGCAGGCCCGAGGAGTGGCTGGAGACGGCTCGAGAACTCGGCAGGACCATTCCAGAACCGAAGGGCCGTTTGATTTACGCGTAACCTCGGCCTAATCACGGAGACCCGCGGATGCCTATAAGAGAGTGCTGTACGACAGATTGATAGCGAAGAATCTCTGTTCAAGTTTCTGGCGGAGGAACTTCATTGGCCGATTGTCGGCACGGCTGCCACCTATGACTTCTACGCCGACGAACTCGGCCTGACGGAGTCCGTCTCCGGGAAGGTAGGGCGCGTGCGCCAGATACGGCCATTCACCGCGGACCAGCCATGGGGCGTCTTCCTCGTCGAGTTCGCCTCCGACCGTGTTTATCGCACCGCCCTGCGCGGGTCCTGCGCGGCCTGGTGCCCAATCAGCGCAGACAGTCCAACCTGCCGACCTGGGAGAAGGAAAACCTGCTGTTCCTCTGCGCCAGCCCCGACTTCCAGAAGCTCACCATCGCGCACTTCACCGGGGACAAAGATAACCCGCCCGCGCCAAGCTCTCCGCCTTCGGCTGGACGCCCGGACGAACCCATCCGCACCCTCTGCGAAGAATCTGCCCGCGCTGCGCTGGCCGGACAACCCGGCGGATGCCGGCGCCTGGCTGCGGCAGGGACAGCCGCCTTCGATGTCGAGAAGGTCACGAAAAAGGTTCTTCGAAGAGTACCGGCGCGTGTTCGGGCAGGTGGAGGGCATGATCGAAGGCGTGCAGGGCGACAAGCGGCTCTTCACGCAGCGGCTCTTCAACCGCCTGATGTTTGTGCAGTTCCTGCAAAAGAAGGACTGGCTCCGGTTCGGCGGCAGCACAAACTATCTTGCCGTTCTTCGCGAGGCTGCCCGGAAACAAAGTGAGAACTTCTATCGCGACCGGCTCTACTGGCTGTTCTTCTATGGTCTCGGAACGCTTAACGACAGCCGCGAAGTCCACAATCTGGAAGAGTTACGAGAGCGGGGGGTAACGTACCCTTTCTCAATGGTGGGTTGTTTGAGATGGTGGATGCCGACGATACACGAGGGGCTGTCCACATCCGAGACGATGCCTTTGACCTGATCCTTGAATGACCTCTTCGCCCGGTTCAACTTCACCGTCACCGAGAGCACGCCGCTTGACGTCGAGGTGGCCGTGGACCCGGAGATGCTGGGAAAGATGTTCGAGGAGTTGGTCACCGGGCGGCACGAGACCGGCTCCTACTACACCCGCGCCCGGTTGTCGCCTTTATGTGCCGCGAGGCGCTCAAAGGCTACCTGGGCGGAGTCGAGGAAATCGCAAAGTTCGTGGACGATCGACGCGCGAGTTCGATACGCAGAAAGGGTTCTGGAGGCGCTAAAAAACGTTAAGGTCGTGGATCCGGCCTGCGGCAGCGGGCCTATCTGCTGGGAATGCTTCAGGAACTCGTCGCGCTGCGCCAGAGTCTTTTCGCCAGTAAGCGCGTGGACCCAGTGAGCGATTACCGGCGCAAGCTGGAGATCATCCAAAACAACCTGTATGGCGTAGACAAAGATGAGTTCGCCGTTCAATATCGCCCGGTTGCGCCTATGGCTCTCGCTGGCCGTCGAGTACACGGGCGACACGCCCGAACCGCTGCCGAACCTGGACTTCAAGATCGAGTGCGGCGACAGCCTCAGCGCCCCCGACCCACAGGGCGGCACGGGCGACCCAGATATGTTTCGCCAAACCGACATCACGCGGTTCGACAAAATGAAGCGCGACTACGCCAGCCCCTATTATACGGGCAATAAGTCCGACTTGAAGCGGGAAATCCTGAAGCTACGAAACGACATCGCAAATTGGACGCACCCCGGCCAGACGGTGCAGGGCTTCGATTGGCGCGTCGAGTTCGCCGAAGTCTTTGCGCCGAAGGAACCCGAGACCGACTTGGGCGGCGCACTAAACCTCGGCGGCACGCTTACCGAACCGCCCCGGCCCGGCGGTTTCGACATCGTGCTCGCTAATCCGCCCTATGTCCGGCAGGAGCTTATCAAGAAGCAGAAGCCGACGCTGAAGGCCGTCTACCCTGCCATCTACACCGGGACCGCCGACCTGTACTGCTACTTCTACGCCCGCGCGCTGCAACTCCTGCGGCCCGGCGGGATGCTCGTCTTCATCTCGTCCAACAAGTGGTTCCGCAAACTACGGCGCGAAGCTGCGGGTGCACATCGCCGAAACCTGTGCAACTAAAAGCATCACTGACTTCGGCGACCTGCCCGTATTTCAGGGTGCGATCGCCTATCCGATGATTTTCGTGGCGCAAAAAGCCAAGCCGTGTGGCACCGCCGTCTTCACACAGGTTAAGTCGCGCCGCCGTACCCGGACGTGCTCGCGATTTCAGCAAAGCGGGCCACGCCCTGCCACGCCAGTGCCATGCACGGCAAAGACTGGACGCTGACCGACGCCGCCTCCACCGACCGGCTGCGCAAGATAAGGGCGGTGGGCGTGCCGCTCGGCGAGTACGTTAAGGGCAAATCTACTACGGCGTGAAGACGGGCTTCAACAACAGCTTTGTGATTGACGGTACAAAACGCGCCGAACTCATTGACGCCGACCCAAGAAGCGCCGAACTCATTAAACCGCTGGTCGTTGGCCGCGACATCCGTAAATGGTCAGTCAACTACCGAAACTCGTGGTTGATTTACTCACCTTGGAACTTGGAAATATCGGCTTACCCAGCAGTGGAGCGACACCTAAGCCGCTGGAAATCAGAACTCGCAAACCGCCCAGAATGTCGCGATGGGCGTTACAAATGGTGGTGTATGGCAAGGTACGGGGCTGAGTACGCCCATCTTTTTGACAGCCGCAAGATCCTTTACCAAGAGTGCCACCTTCCAATCATTTGCGTTCGAGACGAGAGGGCGCTTACATCAACAATAAAGCTTTCATGGTATGCGCCGACGACCTGTACCTGTTGGGTGTCCTTAACTCTGCCCCGGCTTGGCAGTATCTTGTCAGCGTCTGCTCGAAGCTGCAGGGCGGCGCACTTTTGCTATGCAAACCCCGCAGGTAATGAGCCTCCCCGTTCCCAATGCCTCTGACGCCGACCGTGCTGCCATCGCTGCGCTGGTGCAGAAGTGCTTGGATGTGAAGGGTGTGGGGTGTGAAGAATGGGAGCGCGAGATAGACGAGCGGGTGGCGGCGCTGTATGGGTTGTGAGCCGCCTGCGCCGCTCGGTGTATAATAGCAACAGGAACGCGCATTGCCGATACCCGCATTTCGAGGACGGTTGGCTTCCCGAAGGGCACCATCGCGCCACCTGGGAGGAAGTGGTTGCTACGTTCGGCGGCGGGGAAGGCAGCAGGAGGGCGGAGCCGACCCGCAGCTTGCTGGCGCTCCGCGACGCGTTGCGGGCGCATGGGGTAACCGGTACATTCCTACTGAACGGCAGCTATATCTCCGCCAAACCGGAACCTGGCGACTTTGATGTGCTGTTGATCGCCCCAGCAGGCATCCAAGCGAGAAAGGATGCCAACCCCGAACGCCGCCCGGCTACTGGATGCGGAAACCGCAGAACAGGAACGCGGCTACTCCATCTATTACACGCCAGAGGATTCACTGAATCTGCCTTTGCTACGCTCGATTTGGAACGAAACGAAAGACGGCGTTCTTAAAGGATCTGTTGAGGTGCCGCTATGATTGCAAACAAAAGGAATTGAAGTCGCCGCGCGCCATCTCGTCCTCTGGCAGGAGGCTTTGCAAATGCTGCGCGACCAGTTAGAAACCTCCAATCCTGCTCTTCTGGAAGTCACATCCAAAGCCTACGTTCGCAAGATCGAGGCGTTGCAAAAGGACATCGCCCACTATCTGTGCGAACACCCTGCTGACGTTTCCCTCATTCTGCCCCCGCTGGAAATTACTGCCGTCCCGGATCCAACGACGTAGGTCGTTGAGTTGCCCTCGTCGCGGATGCTCCGTCGGCTAGAACATCCCGTCAGATGACTGCCTACCCGTTGCCGGAACCACCATCTGTGGTAACGCCGTGTATAGAAACCGGCAACGCGGATAGGCTAAAACTATCAAGGACCCGGTGCCCGTTCCCTAGAGCGTGTTATGAACTTCGGAACTGCCAGCCTGCTCAAAAATGACCGAAATTGGCTGCTGGCCGTGTTTTACGACGACGTCTATGCCCCGCCGCTTGCGGCGTGGGAACCGGTTATCGGGGAGTCCAGAGGCTTCCCTCTGGCTAAGGGCGGGTGAATGCCCCGCCCGCAGGGCCGGCGTGTGCAGCGGCGGAGTTGCGAAGCAACGGAGTCGCAAGCCGCCGTTTACTGCAATCCGGCTTGTCCGCTCGCTTGAACTCTGGCAAGCGAGCATTATCAATGAAGCGACCTGTCTATTATTTGTTAACAGCCAGCATCAGTCATTGCTGATTCAAAGTTCATAACACCGTCTAATATGCCTATTTCTCTGGCGCGGATGTGCCTGAACGCAAAGAACGTCAGGTGCGAAGGGTGGGAGCGGGACGAACGGGTGGCGGTGCTGTACGGGTTATGAAGGGCAAAGTATACGAATGCAGCCGAACGCTGATAACGCCCTTATTGAAGAGGCCAAAATTGTGGATTACCTGCTCTGGTTCGACCATCCCGATCGGTGGCGATGTTCCATGGGCCTCGCCGCCCTTCAACCACAAGGACCTGGAACTTCTCGGCGTGGATTTGCCCGGCGCCATTTGCGCCCCGGTGTCCAGGTGGTGCGACTGCTGTCGGTCCGTGACTCCGCGACCCGGCGCCGCCTCCGAGACGGGGCGGGAAGTCGTGGTGGAGGTGCCGGGTCTCCCGCCGCGCGCAGGATGCGGAGGGTCAGGTCGTCGGCATGGCGATGCCCAGTAGCAACAGAAACGAGACACCCTCGACGATCCCGATGGCCCGCAAGGCGTCCCAGCAGCGGTTTCTCCGGCACAGGTTCTAGGCAGTCTTCCAAGGTCAGGAATGCGCGCCGCCCCGCCTGTTCCTTATCCTGCCCACCGTCGCCCCGTGCGCGCGAGGATGCGGACGCCGCGCACGTCGAGGTCGGCCGCGCCGGTCACGGACGCGCCGGTGAGCAGGTCGGTATAGGCGACGCCGCCCTCCAGCGGATGGACACCGGCCCCGCAGCGTGGTTCAACAGGTACAGCAGACCGTCACCGGTTTCGAGGAAACGCGCAGCGTCACCTCGACGCCCGCCGGGGCGGCGCGCCGTCCGGCAGCGGCGAGCCGATCCCGAACCGGCGCACAGCGCGCCCAGCAGCGTCCGCAGGTCGTCGCCGCCGGACGGGCGGGTCGCGAGGTAGTAGGCTGGCCCTTGCCGTATCGGTTGACGGTCAGCGCGGGTTCGTCGGCGTAGAAGTCGCTGGCGTACACGGCGACGGTTTCGGCCGTCTCCGCGCACGCGGTCACACAGGCGCCCGCCGCCGACGGTCGCGCCCGTCAGGCCGCCGAGCGAACCGGTCAGGCGAAGCCCGTTGTCGCGGCCCGGCTCCAGGGCGTCGGTCTCCTCCACCCACAGGCCGAGCGCGCGCCGCAGCGGGCCGGGCGCGCCGCCTTCGTGGACCAGGTCGTTCTCGTCCACGAGGCCCGTGAAGACGGTGGCTCCAGCAATGTGGCGCCGCCGCGACCCGCGCCTCGATGCGGGCTGCGTCGGCGGGGCGCACCATCGTCAAGGACGGCGCGACGATGAGGTCATACGCCGACAGGTCGGCCTCGGGCGAACCACGTCGGTCTGTACGCCCAGTTCCCATAGAGCGGTGTAAACCGCGCGGCACTCGTCATTGTACTCGAAGTCGCGGCTCGGCCCGGACGAGAAGCGCAGGCCCCACCAGTTCTCCCAGTCCCACAGCACGGCCGCGCGCGCGGCGACCCGCCCGCCGAGCGTCCGCGTCCCCAGGCGCGAAAGGTCCGCCCCGATCTCGGACACCTCGCGGAACACGCGGGCGTCCTCGCGCCCGTGGTGCTCGACGACCGCCCCATGCAGCTTCTCGATACCACCCTTACCGCGGCGCCACTGGAAGTACATCACCGAGTCCGCCCCCTGCGCGACGGCCTGGAACGACTGGAGGCGCAGCAGACCGGGCTTCTTCAGCCAGTTGTAGGGCTGCCAGTTCTGCTGCGACGGCGACTGCTCCATGAGCAGGAACGGCTGTCCCTCGCGCAGGCCGCGCATCAGCGCGTGGGCGAAGGCGACGCTCGCGGGCGGGGCGTTGGGCCTCGGATAGTTGTCCCAGGACACCACATCCATCTCCTTGGCCCACGCGCGGTAATCGAGCGGGAAGAAGGCTCCCATCAGGTTCGTGGTCACGGGGATGTCGGGCGTCACGGCGCGCACGGCGTCGCGCTCGCCGGTGAAGCACTCGCGCAGCATCTGGTCCTGGCACCGGCTCCAGTCAAGACGCATCGCCTGGTGGGTCAAGTTTTCGCCGTTCGCAAACGGCGGCTCCACCTGCGCCCAGTCGGTATACGTGTGGCCCCAGAAGCGGGTGTACCAGCGGTCGTTCAGTGTGTCCAGGTCGCCGTACTTGGCCCGGAGCCAATCGCGGAACGCGGCGCAGCAGCGGTCGCAGAAGCAGCGTCCGCCGGTGGCGTTGCCGCCGTACTCGTTGTTGATGTGCCACAGCAGCACGGCCGGGTGGTCCTTGTACCGCTCCGCCAGCCGCCGCGCCAGCCCCGCTGACAGGCGACGGAAGTCGGGCGAGGTGGGGCAGAATGTGTGGCGCGCGCCGTGGCGGCGGCGGACGCCCCGCTCGTCGGTCGCCAGGACGTCGGGGTACCTCTGCGTCAGCCAGGCGGGCACGCTCGCGGTCGCCGTCGCCAGGCAGACATAAACCCCGCTCTCCCATAGGCCGTCGATCACGCGGTCGAGCCAGTCGAAGGTGAAGGTGTCCTCGGCGGGCTGGAGGCTGACCCAGCCGAACACGGGCAGCGTGGCGACGTTGACGTTAGCCGCGCGCATCAGCCGCCGGTCTTCGGCCCATACGGCCTCGGGCCACTGTTCGGGGTTATAGTCGCCGCCGTGCAGGACGGCGGGCAGGCGAACGGGGACGGGGACGAAGGCGGGCGACGCGGTAGGGTTCGGGGCGGACATAGCCTCAGTTTAGACGCGCCGGCGCGCATCTCCTGCGTGCCAGGGCAGTGGGGCGCGCTATAGCAACGTTATCGCGGCCCCAGCACGCGCAAGGAGCACCCAAGAAGCTCGCCACGGCTTTGGGGCGGAGTCGTCATCCAAACGCCATACAGAATTATCAAGCTACCGCTGGCGAACCCTTGAGGTGCGTCTCCTCCGTCATTACCGCTAAAAATCCTCCTTTACCGTCTCAACATAAAGGCTGTGGGTGGCCGGCGTTTGCGGGCGAAGTGGCACGAGTCGTGCTAGCTTGGTACAATGAAATATGGATAAACCGCGCTTCTTGATGTGCCCGCCGGAGTTCTTCGGCGTCGAATATGTGATCAACCCGTGGATGCGGGGGAACCGGGGCGCCGTGGACCGCGCGGCGGCGGTCGCGCAGTGGGACGCGCTGTTCTCCTTGCTTACCGACACGCTCGGAGCGGAGGTGGCGCTGGCGCCTCCCCAGCCGGGGCTGCCGGACATGGTGTTCACGGCGAATGCCGGGCTGGTGCGCGGCCGCGTGTTCGTCCCGGCGCGGTTCCGGTGTCGGGAGCGCCGGGGCGAGGAGCCGCACTTCACGACGTGGTTCGCGCAGGGCGGCTGGGGCATGCAGCCGCTCCCCGCGGACGTGGCGTTCGAGGGCGCCGGGGACGCCCTCTTCGACGGGGGGAACCCGTCCCTGCTCTGGGCGGCGCACGGCTTCCGCACCGACGAGCGGGCGCACGCCCTGCTCGCGCAGGCGCTCGACGTCGAGGTGGTCCCGCTGCGCCTGGTGGATCCGTGCTTCTACCACCTGGACACCTGCTTCTGCCCGCTGCCGGGCGGCCACCTCCTCTGGTACCCGCCCGCCTTCGACGCCGCAAGCCGGGCGAGCGTCGAGGCGCGGGTCGCCGCGCCGCTCCGGCGGGCCGTGGGGGAGGAGGACGCCTTGCGCTTCGCCTGCAACGCCCAGTCGGTGGGGGACGCGGTGGTGCTGAACGCCTGCTCGGACGACCTGGCGGCCTGGCTGCGGGGGCGCGGGTTCGAGGCGCATCCCACCCCGCTGACCGAGTTCCTGAAGGCCGGCGGCGCGGCCAAATGCCTCACCCTGCGCCTGCCCTAGACGCCCGCTAGCCCAGACCGTGTTCGGCCATCTTCCGGCGCACAAAGGCGGCGGAAAGGCGCAGATGTTCCATGCCGGCCGCCGGGTCGTCTCCGTCCTCGATGCTGATCCAGCCGTTGAAGCCGGCGCCGCGGAGGAGGGAGAAGATGCGGTCGTAGTCGTTCAGCCCCCGGCCGATGACGCCGTGCTTCAAGAGGGGCGCATACCCCAGCTGCGGGTGGGCGTCCAACCGCCGCAGGTCCTGGGCGGTGCCGCCTTCGAAGTAGCGGTCACTGGCGTGCATGCTGACGACGCGGTGCTTCACCGCATCGAGCAGGGCGATCGGATCTTCCCCGGCGATCAGGGCGTTCGAGGGATCGTAGTTGACGCCGAAAAAGGGGCTTTCGGGGATGGCGTCGAGCAGCTCGAGGAAAACGTCCGTCTTCTGCGCGAACTCCGGGAACTGCCAGTAGCCGTCCTTGTAGTGGTTCTCCAGGACCAGGGTCACGCCGCACGCCCGCGCAGGGAGGAGCAGCGCCGTGATGCACTCGGCCGCCCAGCGGACGCCGTCGGCACGCCCGACGCCCGGGCGGCGCTGCCCGCTCAGGACCCGGCAGAACCTGCCGCCCAGGGCGGCCGTAACGGCGATGGCGTGCCGCTGCTTGTCCACCGCGGCGCGCCGCGCATCCGGCTGGACGAAATCGGGCGAGTAGCATCGGCGGCATCCAGGAGCCCGCGCGCCTCGATACGCTCCCGTAGCCTCGCGAGCGCCGCTTCGCGTCCTCGTGCGGCGTGAAGCCCCAGTAGAACTCCAGCCCGTCGATGTCGAGCTGATCGGCCGCCTGGTCGACCCACTGCTCCGCCGTCATCGTCCGGCGGACCACCAGATCGTCGAGAAAACATTTCGGGAAAGCGGCGAGGGGCATGGCAGTAGGGTTACGACCGCGCCGACTCCAAATGGATTTCTGAGCGTATACTATGCCGCTCGACCCACTGCCGAAACAATTCCACTTGAAACCGATAGGCAGGCTGGCGGTCACCATTGGCGGTCGCTTCAACGACCTCTACTTCGGTCAACCGCTCGACCATGCGCCGGACCTCGCCATCAGAGAGCCGCAGTGAACGCGCCAGTTCTCTGGCAGTGGACTGCTCTTCGTTTGCCAACTCGGACAAAACCGCGCGCTCCGGCGTGGGTATCCACTCCCACACACCACGAAAAACGTATTCACCTGTCTCCAGTGTCTTCGTCAATGCGTGCTTGACATCTTCCACAGAAGCATGGCGTGATTTGTGTGCATTTTCATGGTCTACCAACGCCGAGCACGCAAGCTGTATCAGGCAGGGATGGCAATGCGTCTCCCGCAGGAGAAGCTCCACCGCGTCCAGCTCGTAGTCGAGCGGGAACTCCTCGATGGGGTTGGTGACGAGCTTGCGAGCGTCCGGCTCGTCCAGGTAGCTCACCTTGCAGGGTACCGCGCTGCGGAAGTAGGGTATCCAATAGTCCTGGATCATCTCGTCCAGGTTGTGCGTGCCGGCGAAGAGCAGGGCGATGCCCTGGCGGTGCTGCATCATGTTGCGCAGATACGGCATCAGGTCGCGGCTGATTTTGCCTTCTGTCAGCTTTCGCTCGATCTCCTCAAACTCGTCAAGAGCGAGTATAACGCGATTCCCCGGCGCACCGATGGCGGCTTCCACTGCATCCAGGAATTTGCCGAAGAAGATGAACGGCTCGGCGGCATATTCGGTGAAGGATGGTGTGGGCACGCTCACGCCGCGCCGTGCGAGTTCCTGCGCAATGGTATCCGCGAGGTTGAACACCAGGCCACTGGTACTTCCCACCTGTGCCGCTCCCTGCATGTCCACGTAGATCGGGATGAGATTGGTCGACAGGCTGGTTGTGAAGTGACGCAGGAGGGAGCTTTTGCCGATGCGCGGCTGCCCGTACAGCACGATGGGCACGTTCTGGTCTGATCGAAGAAAGTGCTCTTCCACAAAGCGGAATACCCCGGTTCTTCCTACAAAAACATCGTCTCCAGGTCGCAGCGGGCGCGGTGCGACGTAAGGGTTGGGAATCCGCTCCTCGACGCGCGCTTCCTCCGTCAGGCGGTCAACCTCAGCATTCACGGCGTCGAGCCATTGCTGGGCGACCTGCGTGAAAACCTGACTTTCCCGCCCGCGCAGCCCCACGACCACGAACTGGCGCAGGTCGTCCAGTTGCCGGCGGGCGCGGTTGAGGGCGGTGAGTTTCTGATAGTTGCTGGTGGCAGAGAGGGCGGCGGCAACGTCGGCACTGATCTGTAGGCACCGCTGCCGGGCCTCCAGCGATCGCCGCTGCCGTAATAATTCTCCGAAAGGCTGGTCAGAGGAAAGGTCGCCCGAGACCCTGTCCGGATTCTCGCCTGTCTTATTTGCCGCGACAGAAGGCAGCCAGCTCGATGATCGCGGGAGCTGCGCTATCGCCTCGACCGTTCGGCGGCGTAACAGATCGCGCCCATCCAGTTCCAGCAACGCGTTCGTCGCCGCCCGCCGCTGGAGGGTATTCGTGGCTACGTGGAAAATCGCCTCCCTTCCGGCTTTCCCACCCTGTTCCCCCGCGAGAACCAGCAGTGGCGTCAAGAAGGGTTGCGGCAACGGCATTGCTTCGTCCCAGTATGCGAGGGAATAGCGGAGGCAATGCGCCGCATATTGGGGTTGTCGTCTCGCCCGAAGAAGCGTCCAGAAAGTGGAGGGCACTTCGATGAAATACATAAACGGGCGAAAGTAGCCAACCATCGAGGCCACGCCGGCCGCCACGCCGGCCATCGCGCCGGCCGCCACGCCGATCAGCGCGGCGTTCGCCGCGCCGAACGCCACGCCAATCGCCACGCCGAACGCCCTGCGGCCCGCCGCTCCCAACGCCACGCCGATCAGCGCGGCGTTCGCCACGCCGCCCGCCACGCCGCCCGCCGCTCCGCCCGCCACGCCGAACGCCACGCCGCCCGCCACACCGAACGCCACGCCGAACGCCACGCCGACCGCCACGCCGACCCTCGCGCCGGCCATCACGCCGCCCAACGCGCCGGCCATCAGGACGGCCATCGCGGGCCATCACGCCGCGCCATCGCGCCCAAAATTTGTAATGAAATTAAAAGGATACTTCGCTGCCTGTAGCAACAGACCTGTAAGCGTTGTGAGGAGGAAAGGGGCCGTTGCCGTGACTACAAACGCCTGAGTGATGAGCCGCCGTCTCTGCTGGCCGTCGAACTTTTCCACTTCCCGCCTGAAGCTGTTGGGGCGGAAAAATACCATCCACAGCAGCCGGAGGCAGTCGTGAAGGAAGGATTTGGTGGCTTGCATCAGTGCTTGTCCTGAGGTCGTTCCGCCTGAATCTTCACTTTTGGACCTTCCTTGCTCACTTCAACTTCGCCTCCTTTGATCCAGGGGAGTAATCGTCTCCACCAGGCTTGTGAACGGCTTGGGCGGGGTGGGACTCGGACGATGTCCTGGAACGCCTCTGAGAAAACCCAATAACCGGACGTCTCCTGGCTATACTTTACCAGTACCCCCCTCCGCTCCAGACTTCTGCAAATGCGGTCATCCGGCAACCGTTGCCCTACGTTCAACACCCACTGCAATGCCTTCCGCTCGTCAGGCGTGCGGGCGTCCCACAGCGAGCGCAGGTGACTATTGGCATCCTGCCGGAACGTCATCTCCCACTCTTCGCTTCGACCAGCCTTCATCTCAAACAAACGGTAGCAGGCAAGCTCCAGGAAAAACGGCCACCGACCGGCCAGAAGCAGCAATCGGTCAATGTCCTCTTGGGACACCTGGATACCCACCGCTTCGAACCGGGCGCGAATGTACTCCTCGGCCTCTGCCTGGCTGAGCAGCCCCAAATCTACTGGCTGGAAGATGTTCCAGAACTTGGAACCTGCGAACTGCTTGTCGCGGCACAGGTCCGCAAGCGAATACTGCGTGGCTGTGGCGAGGGTAAAGCTTTCCTGCGCCAGGCTGCGCAAACCGTCAAAGAAGCCGACGGTAAAAGCGGCGTTGCCTGCCACCTTCTCGAACTCATCCACGCACACGACGATTTTTCTCCCGCTTACCGTCTTCACAAGGTCTGAGTACGTGTTCCCCCGCGCGCCCAGCTTCTCCAGCAGCAGGGTGTAGAACTCCTGCTCAGTGTTCACCCTATGGACATCCAGGTACAGGAGCTGAACTCCCTCCGGCACGCGCGCCAAACCGGTTTGGAACACGTGATAGAGCAACGACGATTTGCCGATACGCTGTTCGCCGACGACGGATACGCTGGTCATCTTTGTCAGCAGCCCGAATATCTGATCCAACTCCGCTTTCCGCCCGAAGAACTCCTCCGGGTTACGGATCATACCCCGCTGTATGAAAGGATTAGAGGGCTGCTGTGGACTCATCTAGATCATACTGCTCTTTGCGTTGAAGAGTTGCCGTCCAGAACCGCAGCAATGGCGCGGGCGAGGCTCGTCTCGGGGTCGCCGGGAGGGGAGACGAGTGCGGCGGCGGCCTTGGCGCTGGGGCGGCCGTCGCTCATGGCCACGCCCAGTCCTGCCCATTCGAGCATCGGGACGTCGTTATTTCCATCGCCGAAGGTGAGCACCTGTGCCGGTTCTATGCCGTAGTGCCTTGCCACCGCCGCGACGCCGACCGCCTTGTTGACGCCGGGCGCCATGAACTCCAGGTACTCGGGGTCCGTGACCGTGACGTACAGCCGTCCCGCGTACCGCGCCTCCATCTCGGGGAACAGCGCCGCCACCTGCTCCGGGGCCGTGACCCAGATGATCTTCTGTGCGCCGCCGCCCGCCAGGCGCAGCAGGTCGCCGGCCACGACCAGGTCGCTGCCGGTGCGGTCCTGGTACAGGTCCGTCCAGCGCGTCCGCTCGCGGACATAGAGACAGCCGTCGGTGTGGTAATAGTTCTGGCTTAGGCCGCGCGCGTTGCCGTCCGCCAGCACCCCCGCGGCCAGATCCGCCGGGACCAGGTGCTCGTGCAGTACCTCGCCCGATTCGGCGTGCTTGACGAGGGCGCCGTTGCAGGAAACCAGCGGGCCGTCCAGTTCCAGCTGCCGGTGGAAACGGAGCATGTTCTCGTGCCGCCGGCCGGACGCCAGCACCACGCGCACGCCGCGCCGCCGCAGCTCGCGCACCGCGGCGGCGTTCGCGGCGCTTATCGCCTTGTCCGGCCCGAGCAGCGTGTCGTCCAGATCAACGGCGGCGAGGCGGTAAGGGAACCCGCGGCCGCTCAGTTCGTCAGGACGCACGACGCTTCCTTGTCCAGCAGGGCCAGGCGCAGCACTTCGTCGGCGTAGGAGACCAGCTCGAAGGACAGGTCGGCGCGCACGTCGGCGGGGATGTCCTCCAGGTCCTTCTCGTTCTCGGCGGGGAGCAGGACCCGCTTGATGCCGGCCCGGTGCGCCGCCAGCACCTTTTCCTTGATGCCGCCGACGGGCAGGACGCGCCCGCGCAGCGTGATCTCGCCGGTCATCGCGACGTCCTTGCGGACCTTGCGGCCGGTCAGGGCCGAGGCGAGCGCGGTGGCGATCGTCACGCCTGCGGACGGGCCGTCGCGCAGGGACGGCGCCCGCGGGCACGTGGATGTGGATGTCGCGCCCGCCGCCCGCGTCCTCGGGCAAGACCCAGCCCCGTGGCGCGGGAGACAGACGTCCAGGCGGCCTGCGCCACGACTCCTTCATCACGTCGCCGAGGCGGCCGGTGAGCGTGAGCCGTCCATCGCTCCCGCCCGCCTTGATCAGGGAACCTCGATGGAAACGGTGTCGCCGCCGAACTCGGTATAGACCAGGCCCGTCGCCGAGCCGACACTCGTCCGCTCCTCCGCCACGCCGTAGTGGAAACGCCGCCCGCCCAGGTAGCCCTTCAGATCGTCGGCGCGGACGACGGTCATCGCCGTGTCACCCCCCGCGACCCGCCAGGCCCACCTTGCGGCAGATGCTGCCGACCTCGCGCTCCAGGTTGCGGACGCCCGCCTCGCGCGTGTGTATTCGCGAGACGAGGCGCAGCAGAGCCGGAGCGCTCGAAGGCAAAGCTCGTCCGTCAGCCCGTGATCGCGTATCTGCTTCTGCAGCGAGCTTCTCATCCTCGATATAGCCGGTGAAGTTGATGACCTCCATACGGTCGCGCAGGGCGGGCGGTATCGGGTCTAACAGGTTCGCCGTCGTGATGAACATCACGTCGCGCAGGTCGAAGGGGACCTCCAGGTAGTGGTCGGAAAACTCGCCGTTCTGCTCGGGGTCGAGCGCCTCCAGGAGCGCCGCCGACGGGTCGCCGCGGAAGTCGCTGCCGATCTTGTCGATCTCGTCGAGCATGAAGACCGGGTTGCGGTAGCCGGTCTGCTTGATCGCCTGGAGGATGCGCCCGGGCATCGCGCCGACGTAGGTGCGCCGGTGCCCCCGGATCTCCGCCTCGTCGCGCACGCCGCCGAGGCTCACGCGGATGAACCTGCGCCCCAGCGCGCGGGCGATGGAGCGCCCCAAGCTGGTCTTGCCGACGCCGGGCGGGCCCACGAAGCACAGGATCGGCCCCTTCAGCGTCCCGGCCAGCTTGCGGACCGCCAGGAATTCGAGGATGCGCTCCTTGACCTTCTGGAGGCCGTAGTGGTCCTCGTTCAGGATCGCTTCCGCTTCGGTGATGTCCAGCGTCTCCTCGGTCCGCTTGGCCCACGGCAGGGCGACCAGCCAGTCCAGATACGTGCGCAGGATGCCGGTCTCGGGCGAGGCGAGCGGGGTCTTCTCGAAGCGGTCCAGCTCTTTCAGGGCGCGCTCGCGCGTTTCGTCGGGCATCCCCGCCGCCTCGATCTTCTCGCGGTACTCGTCGGCGTCGCTGGTCTTCTCGTCGCGCTCGCCCAGCTCCTGCTGGATCGCCTTCATCTGTTCGCGCAGGATGAACTCGCGCTGGGTGTCGCCCATCTCCTTCTCGACCCGGGAGCGGATGTTCTTCTGGATCTCGAGGATCTCGTACTCCTTGACCAGCAGTGCGCTCAGCCGGTCGAGCCGCTCGCGCACGGACAGGGTTTCCAGGACCTGCTGCTTCTGCTCGACGCGCAGGGAAAGGTACGGGGTGATCGAGTCGGCGAGCCGCCCGGGGTCGTCCAGGTTCATGACATTGACGAGGGCCTCGGGGGGGATGTTCTTGCCCACGCTCGCGATCTGCTCGAACTGGGCCGTGACCGAGCGGCCCAGGGCCTCCACCTCGAGCGAGCGATCCTCCTGCGTCTCGACCGGCTCGATCCGCACCAGGAAGTACGGGTCGGTCTGCAGGAACTGGCGCAGGCGGACGCGCTGTATGCCTTCCAGCATCACGCGCACCGTCCCGTCGGGCACCCGCAGGAGCTGCATCACCTCGGCGGCGATGCCCATGCCGTAGATCTCGTCCGGCTCCGGCTCCTCGGTGGCGAGCTGCCGCTGCGCGGCCAGCAGGACGAACCGGTTCGATTCCATCGCCGCGTCGAGCGCCTTGACCGACTTGTCCCGCCCGATGAAGAGCGGGAAGATCATGTGCGGGAAGTACACGCTGTCACGGATGGGGATCAGGGGCAGCGTCTCGGGGAGGACGCGCGGCTCCTCGTCGTCCTCGCCGCTGATGCCGATCTCGGCGTTCAGGAACAGGTCATCCTGGGCGGTCTCGGCGGGCTCTGTGTCGATGACGGCGTTTTTACGCTTGGTGGGACGGGGCATTCAGAAAGCTTCCTCGTTTGGCGGCGGCGTTCTAGGCGCGGGCACGCAAACCTCGGCGAAAGAGGCGGCACGCTTATTTCATTCTACAGGATCGGCAACGAAAACGCCAACCGCACGCCCGCGCGCAGGAAGAACGTGCGGCCGCAGCGAAATAGAAGACCGGAGGAAGCCATCCATGACGGCAGCTGCTATCCCCGCAGGGACGATGGAACCCGGGCGGGCACAGGACGCGCGCCCGGCGAAGGAAACGCTGATCGACAGTGATGTTCACCACTCGTACCGCAGCCAGCAGGATCTGTTGCCGTATCTGGCGGAGCCGTGGCGGACGCAGGTCGCCCGGGGGCGCGGTCTGGGCACGGGGCACGGTTACTCCTCGCCCATCGGGGTCAACCGCGAGGACGCCAGCCCCCCGGGCGGCGGCCCGCCCGGCTCGGACCCGCAGTTCCTCCTCGAGCACCACCTGAAACCGTACCACATCGAGAAGGCGGTCCTGAACCCCGCGGGCATCCTGAGCATCTCCTGCTCCCCCGACGCCGACTTCGCCGCGGCCGTCTGCGCGGCCTACAACGACTGGATCATCCACTCGCCCTGGCTGAGCGGCAACGAGCACTACTACGCCGCCTGCCTGATCGCCACCCAGGATCCCGAGCGCGCCGCCCGCGAGATCGAGCGCGTCGGCGGCCACCCCCGCATCGTGTCGGTCCTGTTCACCTCGGCGTCCAACACGCCCTTCGGGCAGCGGCGGTTCTGGCCGATCTACGGCGCCGCCGAGAAGATGGGCCTGCCGATCGCCATCCACCCGGGCGCGGAGGGCGCGGGCGTCTCCGGGCCGCCGACGGCGGCGGGCTGGCCGTCCTCGTACTTCGAGTGGCACACGAACCTGTCGCAGGGCTACATGGCGCACACGGTGTCGCTCGTCTGCGAGGGCGTCTTCCAGAAGTTCCCGGGCCTCAAGTTCGTGCTGACCGAGGGGGGCGTGGCGTGGATGCCGCACCTGATGTGGCGGATGGACAAGAACTACAAGGCGCTGCGCCAGCTCACGCCCTGGCTGACCGAGATGCCGAGCACGGTAATGCGGGAGCACATCCGCCTGACGACCCAGCCGATCGAGGAGCCGGAAAACCCGAAGCACCTGCTTTCGATCCTGGACATGCTGGGCACCGACCGCATGCTGCTGTATTCGTCGGACTACCCGCACTGGGACTTCGACGACCCGTTCGCGGCCCTGCGCCTGCTGCCCGACGACCTGCGCCGCCGCATCTACCACGAGAACGCGCGCGAAACGTTCGCAAAGTTACAAGCTAGTTGATGGTTGATGGCAGTTGAAGGCACCTTCCATGGCTCCCTCTTGGGCGGCAGGGTCGGGCAAAATGACAAAGTGGGGACGAGCAGGAGGGGCCACGGGAAGCCAATAAGGCGCGGCGGCTACAGCGTGTCGACCAGAACCTCGCCGCCGTCGGTCATCTCGATCTGGAGCAGATTGCCCGATAAAAGTTCGAGGCTCATGTGTAGTTTAGGGGCATACCCTGGTATCCAAAGCACAGGGCCTGCACC
>JAUJNC010000080.1 GCA_030446525.1 Armatimonadaceae bacterium | reverse complement strand
CTGGCCTACGACTGTCTGGGCGACCCGACCGGCTTCCGCTTCACCGCCACCAATGACCACGGCGAGGCCGTCATGGGCGAGCGTATCCGGCTGGACGGGAGCGTCCGGTTCCGGGCGCGGGCGCCGCGGGCGGACGGGGAAGCCGCGCCGCGCGTTCTGCTGCGCCTCCTATGCGACGGCAAGGTCGTGGCCGCCGCGGGCGACGGGCAGCTCGTGTTCACCGCCACGACCCCGGGCGTGTACCGCGTGGAGGCGTACCGCTACGCGCGGCGCGTCGGGCCGCTGTTCGCCGGCGCGCGCCCCTGGATCTTTTCCAACCCCATCTACGTGCGCGACGCGCAAGATTCCCGCGGCGCCGCCGCGCCCGCGGGAACTTCGGGCGAGGATTCCGCGTCTTAGGGCAGGAAGCGACCGCACGGCAGCTTTGTCCCTCAAGCGCCCGCCCCCATCCGCCGATAATGGGGACGCGTGTCTTCGGACCGCCGCCCGAGTTTTTCTTTTCCGAGGTAGCCAAAACCGTGAGAAACGGCATGACGTTGACGTTCGATCTGCACCCGCTGTACGCCTCGATCCTGCAGGATGGCGCGCCCATCCGCAAGGGGGAGGTGCTGGGCCTGGACGGCGACCTGCGCCGCGTCTTGGTGGCCCCCGTTTCGGGCACCATCCGCCTGCTCATCACCGGCGCCGGCCCGGATCGCCGCGTCAAGGTCTTCTTGACCCCAGCGCGGGAATCCCTGCGCGCCAGCGCTCGCCGCTAAGCTAAAATCGCGCCAGCGTCACTCGACCAGAGGACGCAGCCGTCTTCGGGGGTCACCTTCCCGCCATCGGGCCCTTGTCTTCTCGCTCACCGCCGCTTACCGTTTCCTTAACATAACCGGGTCGTCGTCCGGGTATAGTGTAGTAATACAGTTAAGGAGCGAACCTATGAGAAACCACAGAGCGTCGGGCGGCTTCACCCTGATCGAGCTTCTCGTCGTGATCGCGATAATCGCGATCCTCGCCGCCATCCTTTTTCCCGTCTTCGCCCAGGCCCGCAAGCGTGCGCGCCTGACCTCGTGCCTTTCCAACAACAAGCAGATGGGGCTAGCTATGCTGCAATACGCCCAGGACTACGACGAGACGATGCCATTGATCGTGCCCACACTCAATCCCTACACGGACCCGCCGCCGTCTTCTCCCGCCCCGGGCGACCTTACGCTCAAGTATAACTACGGCTTCCAGGTGATCCAATCTTATATCAAGAACACCAAGATCTATGATGACCCAGAGTGTGACGTCTTCGCTGAACGCACTTCTGGAAACAACCCAACGCCCTGGCCTGCGCAGCCGGACGACATACCGGTGGATTACCGTATGAATTTCAACTTCGACTCGGACCCGGCGCGAAGGGCGACCACTGTGCGCGCTTCGATGCACGGCAATACCATGGCTGCCTGTACCTACCCGGCGCAATTCTTCATGATCTCTGACCGGCATACCCAGCACCATACAGATGGCGGCGCCAATATCGAGCAAAATCGCCCTCGCTATCTGATGCCCATGGTCTTTGCGGATGGTCATGTCAAGGCGATTCGCATCTATTCCGAGCGGGACAGTCGGGGAGGGTACAAGCCTTACCACTGGGCCTTTCCTAACTGCCACCCGCTCACGGATCCGTTGGTTCAGTCTGAGTACGGCGGCTGATGGCGTTCCTCACTCGCCGAAAGTTCCTGGGGGCGGCGCTGCTGAGCGGTGCCGCCCCCGCTGCTTTTGCGCTGGAGACGGGCCGAGTGCGCTATATTCCCCTCACGCTGCTCCATACCAACGACCTGCACGGGCGCGTTTACCTGCCGGGGCAGGCGCAGGGGCTGACCAAGATCGCGACGCTGGTGCGCCGCGTCCGCGCCGAGATGCCGAATGTCCTCCTGATGGACGCCGGGGACATCATCCACGGAACGCCGGAAGAGAAGGCGTTCCGTGGGGAGCCTGGCATCTCGGCGATGAACGCGCTCGGCTACGATGTGGCGACCGCGGGGAACCACGAGTTCGGCTTCGGGCAGGACGTGCTCCGGGGCGCCCTCCGCTCTGCCCGCTTCCCCTTCCTTTCCGCCAACGTCCTCGACGAGCGCACCGGGAAGGCGTGGGGCGGGCTGATATCCTACATCGTGCGCACGGTGGAGGGTGCGCGCGTTGCCGTCTTGGGCCTGACGACGCGGGACACGATCAAGTTCGAATGGCCGCGTACCCTCCTTGGCATCCGCTTCGCCGATCCCGTCGAGACCGCCCGCGCCCTCGTGCCGCGCCTCCGGGACGAGGAGCGCGCCGATGTCGTGATCGCCCTGAGCCACCTCGGCGCCCTCGCCGACGGCCTGCTGGCCGCGGCCGTGCCGGGCATCGACGTGATCCTCGGCGGGCATTCCCACACCACCCTGGCGGAACAGGTCTGGGTGGGCGACACCCTGATCCTGCAGACCGGCGCGCACGGGCATGCGCTCGGCCGCGTTGATTTGATCGTCCGCAAGGGAGCAGACGGTCAGGGCAGGGTCGCGCTGATTAACGGGCGACCGTCGCCTGCGAGGCGCGGCGGGCGCTGGTGGAGCACGACGGGGTGCGCGCGCCGCTGGGGCGCACCTACCCGGCCGGCCCGCTCCTGTCGCTGACCGAGGCGGTACCGGACGACCCTGCCGTGCTCGCCGCCTACCGCCCGTTCGCCGACCGGCTGCGCCCGGTTCTCGACGAGGTCCTGACGACCGCCGCCGAGCCGCTGCCCGCGGGCGAGGCCCTCCGCCGCGAGACCGCCCTGGGCAACCTCCTGGCCGACGCGGTGCGCCGACAGGCGAAGACCGACGTGGCCGTCGCCGCGGGCAGCCAGATCAACCCCAGGGTCTGGGCGCCGGCCCGGTTCGCGTGCGGGACCTGTACGCGCGACTCGGGGCGCACACCCCCCAGCACCCCGTCGGCCCCCGCCTCCCCGGCGCCCGCCTGCGCGAGCTGCGCCCCCGCGCGCTGGACGGGGAAACGGTGCGCGTTCCCGTTGCCGGCCCGCGCGTCGCAGCCGCGATCACCGTCGGGGGCGCGCCGCGGGACGACGCGCAGACCTACACCGTCGCCGGGGCGGCCCACATCCTCCAGGACTACCTGCTGGGCAAAGAAGGCGTCGAGATCCTCGCCGACGATGTCCAGGCGCCCACCGTGCGTGACGCCGCCATCGCCTTCCTGCGCGGCCACGCCCCCTTGCGAAATGTCACCGACGGGCGGCTGCTTAACAAAATATGAGTTGAAAACCCATGTATAATGAGGGAAGCATTTCTTTTTCCGGGAGACCGATGATGGCAGCCCCAAGCGAACCGAGAAGCGACAACAAGCCCTTGGCGGACCTGGAGGATTGGGCACAGTTCCTGAAGCTCCGCTACCCGGAAACGGCGCCGGATTCGTCCGTTGCGCTGGCGATGGAGGACGCCGGGCCTGAGAAGAAGCAAGAGCACGAGTTCCGCGATTATCGCGCCCAAGCGCGCCCGGGCGTGAAGGCGTTTTACCGGCTCAACCACGCGCACCAGACCTTCGCCTTTGTGCAGGAGAAGAAACAACAGTATCTGCCTCTAGAGAAGCGGCGGATGGGGATCTGGGAGGCGATGGAGTACCTCAATACGCTGGTGGATGACAGCGACCCGGACACCGACCTTTCGCAGGTCGAACACCTGATGCAGACGGCGGAGGCGATCCGCCAGGACGGCCATCCGCGCTGGTTCCTCCTCACCGGGCTGATCCACGACCTGGGCAAGATCCTCTGCCTGTGGGGCGAGCCGCAGTGGGCCGTCGTGGGCGACACGTTCCCCGTGGGCTGCGCCTACTCCGAGAAGGTCGTCTTTCCCGAGTTCTTCGCGGCCAACCCGGACTCGCAGGTGCCTGGGTACCAGACGCCGTGCGGGATCTACGAGGAGGGCTGCGGCCTGGACAACGTCCACCTGTCCTGGGGCCACGACGAGTACCTGTACCACGTGGTGAAGGACTTCCTGCCTGCGGAAGCGCTCTACATGATCCGCTACCACTCCTTCTACGCCGCGCATAAGGAGGGCGCCTACGGCCACCTGATGAACGACCGCGACCGCGAGATGTTCGACTGGGTGCGCCGCTTCAACCCCTACGATCTATACTCCAAAAGCGAGGAGCGCCCGGACGTGGCCGGGCTCACGCCGTTCTATCGGGAGCTGATCGCCGGGTACTTCCCGCCGGTCCTGCGGTGGTAAAAAGCCCCCCGCCCCTCCACAAAGTCGGGCATCGCGGCGCGCCGCGCGAGTTCCCCGCCAACACCCTGCGCTCGTTCCGGCGCGCCCTCGAACTGGGCTGCACGATGGTCGAGTGCGACGTGCGGCAGGCCGCGGACGGGATCCTCGTCCTGGCCCACGACGCGCACGTCACCGACACGCGCGGGCGGCGCTACGAGATCAGCCGGCATCCGGGCGCGGAGCTGCGCGCGCTCGATCGGGGCGCGGGCGAGGGGGTGCCGGCGCTGGCGGAGCTGGCGGGGTGGGCGCGGGGGCGCTGCGCCGTCATGGCCGACATGAAGTGCGAGGGCGGCGGCGTGGAGGCGAAGGTCGTGGAGGCGCTGGCGGCCCTGCCGCCCGAGGCCAAGATCGTGCCGGGCGCCGGCGACGAGAGTCGGGGCCGGTTCCGCGCCCTGGACCCGGACCTGCCGCTCTCGCTTTCGCTGGGCAACGGCGCGCGCTCCCGGCTCGACGGCTCCGGCTTCGAACGGTTTCTCGCCGTGCTGGACACAAAGGCCGTCACCTGGGAACACCCGCTGCTGACCGGCGAGCGCATCGGCGCGCTGCACGCGCGCGGCGTCCGCGTCTTTGCCTGGACGGTGGACGACCTTTCGACCATGCGCCGCCTGGTCCAGGACGGCGCGGACGGCATCATCAGCAATCGCGCCGACCTTCTCCAAACCTTGTAAGGGTCCTGATCCGGAAACCTGTAAACCGTATGCGTCTCTACCTTATCCGTCACGCCGATCCGGATTACCCCAACAAGACCATAACCGCCGCCGGGCATCTGGAGGCGCAAGCGCTGGCCCGGCGCCTGGCCGCCCATGGGCTTGACCACATTTACAGCTCGCCCCTTCCCCGCGCCATGACGACCGCCCAGTACACCGCGGATCTTTTGCACAAACCCGTGGAGATCGAAGAGTGGACGCAGGAGTTAGGCTGGACCATCGAGCACCCCCCGCAGGGCGTTATAGCGGCCTGGGACCTGCCGGGCGAAGTTATCCGCGCCCAGGAGCCGTATCCGTCGCACGAGACCTGGCACCAGCTTCCTCACCTGGAGGATCTGGCCCTGCGGGAAAAGTTCGAAGCCATCAAAGCCAACGGGGATGGGTTTCTGGAGCGGCACGGCTACAAGCGGGAGGGTGGGTGCTACCGCTGCGTGCGGCCCCACCGCGACAGGATCGCCGTGTTCTGCCACGGGGGCCTGGGATTAGCCTGGCTGGCGCATCTGTTGGAGATCCCGCTTCCGATGGTGTGGTCCGGCTTCTGGCTGCCGCCGTCCTCGGTCACGACGGTCTTGTTCGAGGAGCGCTCAGCGGACTACGCGGTTCCCCGCTGCATCGGAGTGGGTGACGTCTCGCACCTGTACGCCGCGGGCCTGCCGATCCAGCCCAGGGGCATCCTGGCCAACTTCGATTAGATGGAAGATTGAATAGAGTCAATGTGGAAAACGGCGGTATCACCACCCGGGCCATGAGACGACGCCGATGAGCCCGTTGGCGCTCGCGCTCGTCCTGACGTCCGCCGTGCTGCACGCGACATGGAACCTCCTGGCCAAGCGCGCCGGAAAAAGCGGGGGCGTCGTCTTCGTCTGGCTGTTCACCGCGCTCAGCGCCGTCCTTTTCGCCCCGGTCGCGATCACCGTGATCGTTCTTGAGCAGCCCCGTCTCGGCCCGCGGGAGGTCCTCTTCATCGCGGGGAGCGCTCTGCTCCACATCGCCTATTTCACGCTGCTGCAAAGCGGCTACCGCGTGGGCGACCTTTCGCTCGTTTATCCGCTGGCGCGCGGCACGGGGCCTTTGCTCTCCACCGCGGCGGCCATCGCGTTCTTCGGGGAGCGGCCGACCGCCCTCGCTGTCATCGGCGCCGGGCTCATCGGCGTGGGGGTCTTTGTGATCGCCGGCGGGCCGCGCCAGCGCCGACACGGCGAGTCCTACAATGCCGTCGTGTACGCCCTCCTGACCGGGGCATGCATTGCCGCCTATACGCTCTGGGACAAGCAGGTTGTCAGCCGGTTTCTGGTCCCGCCCCTCGTCTTCGACTGGTCTTCGAACCTCATCCGCACCGGATTACTGAGCCCGTTTGTGCTGGGCCGTGGGGATCAGATCCGCGCGGCATGGCGCGCCTATCGCTGGGAAGCGCTCGGGGTGGCCGTGCTCAGTCCGCTGTCGTACATCCTCGTCCTGGTTGCCCTCGTGTCCAGTCCCGTGAGCTATATCGCCCCCGCGCGGGAAGTGAGCATCCTGATCGGCGCGGCCATGGGAAGCCGCCTGCTGGCCGAAGGCAACGCCCGACGCCGCCTGTTGGCCGCCGGCGCCATGGCGCTGGGCGTGGTCTTCCTGATCGTCGGGTAGTGTCTGGCGTTTGTTGCCGGGTCGGTGAGCGACACGGCGCGAGTCGGACCCTCCTGATCCTGACCCACACCAACGCGGAGAAGGAAAACAATTAACACTCCCTTAATCTTGCCATGGAAAAACACGATACAATTCCTACCAAGGAGGGGCCAACATGTTCACCCGACACCCACGCCGAGCCTTCACGCTGATCGAGCTTCTCGTCGTGATCGCGATAATAGCGATCCTCGCCGCGATCCTTTTTCCCGTCTTTGCCCAGGCAAGAGAGAAGGCGCGGCAGACTCAATGCCTGTCCAACATGAAGCAGTGGGGCAACGGCTTCATGATGTACATCCAGGACTACGACGAGACCTTTCCCTCACAACAGTTCGGCGGAGACGTGCCGGGCGCGCCCTCGTTTTCCTGGATCACCGTCATCCAGCCTTACGCCGAAAACAAAAAGAACATCGACGCAGGCAACCGGATCATCGGCCAGCCGACATCCGAGGCGCAAGCCAAAATCGCCCTCTGCCCCAGTATGAGCACGAAACGCCTCGTAGCGGGCGACTATGTCCGGATCTCCTACGGAATGAACGACTGGGCGGTGGGTAGTCGTCCACCCGGAGGTGGCCCGGTAAATCCTGCCTCCTTCCGCCCGCTGGCTGTCTTTGCGCAGCCTGCCTCGACCATTCTGCTCGGCGAGCAGTTCCTGAACTTCAACCAAATGCTTTACTATCCGCCGTGCCACGATGACAACGTCGTCAACATGTACACGCGGAATCCTTCCAATCCGTCGCGCTTTGATCGCACCATACCCGGTATTCAAGGAGCCGCGTTTTCCAATCTGGATGCGCGCCATTCAGACGGTGCAAATTTCCTGTTCTGTGATGGGCACGTCAAGTGGCACAAACCGGAGCAGACCTTCAAGCCCGATGGCTCGTTCTCGATGTGGACGATCTCCCAAACCTGGAAGTACGCCAACTGACGAGCTGTGGGTGCCTATTACCACGGCGATAATGGCCTTTAGGTCACCGTCGCTGTTCATTGCTGAACCTATGAGATCGGATGAGGTCATCGTCATCCAGGGGCGGCGTGGGCCGGGGGAGGCGGCGGTCAGCGCCAAGTCGATCCGCTACTTGCCGTTCGAGGTGCCGGAGGGCGTCACCGGCATCACCATCAAGAAAGAGTTCGACCACGGGCCGGACCCGAAGCAGCGCGGCATGGTGGATCATGGCCTGTTCGACCCGCGCGGCTATGGGTGGGGCGGACCGGGGTTCCGGGGCTGGCAGGGCGGCATGCCCGGCGACCTGGTGTTGACCGGGGACTTCGCGACGACGGCGCCGTACTACCTGGCCGGCCCCCTCCCCGCCGGCCACTGGCACCTGGCCCAGTGGTTCATCCGGTCCACGCCGGCGGGGCTGGGCTACCAGTACACCGTCACGCTCTCCTTTGACGGCAAGCGGCCGCCCCGGCGGATGCCGGCCGTGCCCGCCTACCACCCCGGCGTCCTGAACCCCCGGCCGGGCTGGTACGCGGGCAACCTGCACGCGCACACCCTCCACTCCGACGGCGCGCGGACCCTGGAAGAGTTGGCGGCCCGCAACAAGGCGGCCGGGTTCCACTTCCTGGCCTCGACCGATCACAACACGCCCGCGGCCCATTACCGCTTTGCCCAGGCCGCCCGCGCGCATCCCGGCCACCTGCTGCTCTTCGGAGATGAGTTCACCTCGCCCTACGGCCACGCCAACATCATCGGGCAGCGCCCCGGCCACTGGTTCGACTTCCGCATCGACGGCGGTGACGGGCGCCTCCGGACGGTCATCGGCGAGGCGCACCGGCAGGGCGCGCTGTTTATGATCAACCACCCCTGCGCCGGCTGCACGACGTGCCCGTGGCGCTACCCGGAAGGCGAGTGGGCGAAGGCCGACGCCGTCGAGGTGTGGAACGGGGCGTGGACGCCCGATGACCGTCAGGCCGTGGACTGGTGGGACAGGATGCTGAAGGCCGGGCGGCGCGTCCACGCCCTGGGCGGCACCGACTACCATCGCGGCGAGGACGCGCTGGTTCCCGCCACCTGGGTCCGGGCGGACAACCTGTCGCAGCCCGCCGTGATGGACGCGCTGCGCCGGGGACGCGCCTTCCTGTCGGAGGGGCCGGGTGGCCCGAAGCTGTACCTGTCCACGGTGCAGGGCGCGGCGCTGCCCGGCGATACCGTTCGCCCTGGCCCGGACAAGACGGTCCCCGTGCAGGTGCGGGTGGTCGGCGGCAAGGGCCTGACCCTGCGACTCATCGGGCCCGGGTCGACGTCGGGCTGCCGGTCGAAAACGACGACGCCACGCTGCGCCACGCCGTGCCGGTGGACCGTGCGCGCGCCTCCTACGTGCGCGCCGAGGCTCCTGCGTCCCGACAAACGCCTTGCCGGCCTCACCAATCCCATTTACATCGAAATGCGGTCGTAGACGCAGGGTGCCTCGACAAGGGGCGCGGCAGCCTGTATAATCTGCCTAGTTTTACCTCGGAGAGCCATGTGAACCGCCTTTATCGCTTTTCTATGCTGCTTAGCCTGCTCGCGCTCGCCATGCTGCCCGCGCGCGCCGACTTCACCTTCGTCCACACCACGGACACGCACGTCGGGGCGACCGACAAGCCCGGCTCCAACGCCGACAAGGACGCCGCCCTGTGGCGGGAAATCTCCGCGCTGTCGCCCCGGCCCGCGTTCGTGATCAACACCGGCGACGTGTGCGAGATCGGGACCGACGCCGAGTACGCCGTTTACCGCAAGGCGCTGGCGAACCTGACGCTGCCGCGCTACGACGCGCCGGGCAACCACGACGTGCGCTGGAACCCGCGGGGCAAGGAGGGCTACGTGCGCGGCGCGGGTCAGCCGCTCTACCAGTCCTGGGACCACGAAAACGTCCACTTCGTCACCCTGGACTCCACCGTCCTCCTGCAGCACTGGGGGCATTTCGACCGGGCGATGCTCGACTGGCTGAAGCAGGACCTGGAGAAGGTGGGGCGCGAGCGGCCCGTCGTCATCGGCTTCCACCACTGGATCGGGCGCGAGGCGGTGCAGGTGGACAACGAGAAGGAGCTGCTCGACCTCGTCGCCCCCTACAACGTCCGGCTGTGGCTGATCGGGCACGGGCACTCCGACATCCGGTGGAGCGTGAACGGCGTCCCGGCGATCATGGCCAGGGGCCTGTACCAGGGCTCGTACCACCTGATCGAGGTCACCAAGGACCGGCTGCGCGTGCTGCGCCGCAGCGAAAAGAAGCCGGCGCCCACCGAGGAGGTGCTGTCCGTGCCGCTCGCCCGGCCCGCGTCCCCCGGCTGGAAGGCGGACGTGCGGGTGAAAGACGGCAGGGGGCAGGTCACGGTCCTGCGCGGCGATCTGCCTCAGGGCGCCCAGCTTGCCTTCCGCATCAACACCGGCAAGTACGCGCCGATGGCGGCAACCGGACAGGGGTGGGCTGCCGACCTGTCCACGGAAGGCCTCGTTCCCGGTGAGCATACCGTGACGGTCCAGGCCACACTCCCCGACGGCCGCGCTTACCAGCTTCCCGCGCCGATGACGCTGACCGGCCCGGACGGCTTCAAGCCCGTGTGGGCCGCCAACGCCGGCGGGGCCGTGCAGTCGCGCCTGGTGCGTTCGGGCGACATGCTGTACGTCTCGTCCATGGGCGGCGATCTGGTGGCGATGGACCCGGCGACGGGTAAGGAGAAGTGGCGGGTGAAGACCGGCGGCGCCGTGTTCTCCACGCCGCACGTCGCCGACGGCGCGGTCTACTTCGGCTCGGCCGATCATTTCGTCTACGCCGTGGACGCCGCGAGCGGCAAGGTGCGTTGGAAGACCCGGACCGGCGGGGCGGTCTTCGCGGGCGCGGCCACCGCGGGCGGTGTCGTCTGCATCGCGTCCGTGGACACAAAGATCTACGGCCTGGACGCCGGCTCGGGCAAGGTCCTCTGGACGGCGCAGGGGGAGGGGATGTACCAGAGCCAGGCGGCGACCGACGGCGAGCGTTTCTTCGTCGGCGGCTGGGACAACTACTTCCGCGCGCTCGATGTGAGGACGGGCCGCGAGCTTTGGAAGAACAAGTTCGGCCGCTCGTTCTACTACGCCCCGGCCATCGGCTCGCCGACCACAGGCGAGGGCAAGGTCTTCGTCACCTCGAACGACGGCTACCTGCACGCCATGGACGCCGCCACGGGCCAGGTCTTGTGGGAGGTGCCCGGCCCGTCGCTCGGGTACTCGGGCCCGCTGTACCGGGACGGGCGCATCTACAACGCCTCGCTCACCGGGAAGGGACTGGTCTTCTGCTTCGACGCCAAGACCGGCGCCAAGCTCTGGGAGACGCCGACCGGCTCGGTCATCTACGACTCGTCGTGCGCGTGGGGCGGCGGCAACGTCTACGTCGGCTCCGTCGACGGCACGTTCTCGGCCGTCCGCGCCAGCGACGGGGCGCTGCAGTGGCAATACCGGCTGGGCCCCGGCCACGTCCTCGCCTCGCCCGCCGCCGATGGCGCCCGCGTCTACATCGGCTCGATGAGCGGCAGGATAACGGCGCTGCCGCTGACGGCCCCCGGCGGCAGCGTCGCCGCGCGGTAAACGTCCTCCATCCTGCTCTTGACACAGCCGCGTGGCATGTGCTATTGTTATGTAAACGTTTACATAAGCCGGATCGTGGGGATAATAGGGCAGCGATGTCGCAGCGTTTACCAACCATCAAAGACGTGGCGGGGCTTGCCGGGGTTTCGACGGCCACGGTCTCCAAGGTTTTGCGGGGCAACAGCAGCGCCTACGCGCCGCCGACCGTGCAGCGGGTGCGCGACGCGGCCACCGCCCTCAAATATTCCCCCAACCATGTGGCCCGCAGCCTCGTCCGCCGGCGCACCCACATGCTCGGCGTGGTGATCCAGGGGCGCGGTCAGGTGCTGACGCGCAACGCCGACGTCGCCGAGCTGCTCGACGGCGTGCTCGACTACGCGGTGAACCACGGGTATCAGACCGCGATCATCACCCTGCCGCACGACGAACCGTTCAGCATCGTCTCCTACATCCAGAACGGATTCGTGGAGGGCGTCGCGCTTCTGACGCCGGACGTTTCCTGCCCGCTGCTCGCCTGGGCCCGGGAAAGTCACTTCCCGTCCGTGGTCGTCGGCACCACCCTCCCGCCGGAGGCCCGGCTGGCCTGCGTCGATGTCGACAACACCGCGCTGATGCACCAGGCGGTCCGCTGGCTGGTGGGGCGGGGACACGAGCGCATCGGCTTTTTGAACGGCCCGCGCACGAAAGCCAGCTCGTGCCTCCGGGAAGAGGCGTACGGGCGGGCCCTGCAGGATCTGGGCGTCGTCCCGTCCGCCGGGTGGCGGTTTCAGGGCAGCTACAGCGCGGAATCCGGTTACGAGGGCGCCGTTCAGCTGCTTTCGGTGCGCCCCCGCCTGACGGCGCTTATCGGCGGCAACGACCAGATGGCGCTGGGCGCGCTGCAGGCCTGTCGCGACCAGGGGGTGCGGGTCCCCGAGGACATTTCCCTCCTCGGCATCGACGACATAGAAGCCGCGCGCCTAGCCGACCCGCCGCTCAGCACCCTACACCAACCGCTGCACGACATCGGCAGCAAAGCCGCCGAGGTGCTGATCCGGCAGATCGAGACCGGCAAGCGTGAGACCCAAACAACGCTCTTCCCCGTGACCCTGGTCGAGCGGCAAAGTGTCGCGCCGATGGGGGAAACGCCCGAACAGGAACGCGTTCCTGTTCAAAAACAGTACTAAAAACGTCTCCGAACAGGGAGGCAAGTCCAATGGAGGTTTTACCAATGAGGCGAAAAGGTTTTACCCTGATCGAGCTTCTCGTCGTGATCGCGATAATAGCGATCCTCGCTGCTATCCTTTTTCCCGTCTTCGCCCAGGCCCGCGAGAAGGCCCGGCAAACCGCCTGCCTGTCCAACAGCAAACAGATCGGCACGGGCCTGGCCCTGTACATGCAAGACTACGACGAGACGCTGCCGATCGGCCGGCAGGTCCCGCTGGGCGCCCGCGCTATGTGGTTCCTGATGGTGGATCCTTACATCAAGAACGATGACGTGTTCGTTTGCCCGTCGGCCACCGGTCTGAGGCCGACCACCTACACGCTGGCCAACGGCGCCAGGAGGGACATCGCGCTGGGCTACGGGATCAACATGAACCTGAGCATGGAGAACCGGGCCCGGTCCCTGGCCGAGATCAGCGACTCGGCCGGCACCTTCCTCGTCAGCGAAGCCGCGCAGCTGAACCAGCTGGGCGCGAACGCCGCTGACCTGTACCGGCCGGAGGAGTGGAAGAAGTACGACACGCACGCCGTGAATTGGAATGCGGTGCCCCCCAGCGGTTATACCAACAGTGATGCGACAAGCTATGCAGATACTCGTATTGACTACGGCGCTCGTCGTCCGGTTCCGCGTCACAATGGCGGTTTGAACGTCATCTACGCCGACGGTCATGCCAAATGGAGCAAGATCGAGCAGTTTCTGGGCGTCAATCCGAGCAGGCCGAAAGGCTGGCCCTACGGAGACCCTAAGAACAGCTGGGATAACCAGTAGGAACCCTCACCCCCCGTCCCCTCTCCCGACTCTTCGGGAGAAGGGGAGACCGGTGGGGCTAAATCTGTCACTCCCCTCTCCCACAATGTGGGAGAGGGCTCGGGGGTGGGGGCCATGAGGCTGATCGGTTCTGTTTTCTGATGGGGTAGTATCACTAGCGGGCGGCGAGGCCGCTCGCACCGACAACGAGAGGAGTCTCTGATGAGACCACGTAATCACCGCTCAGGCTTCACGCTGATCGAGCTTCTCGTCGTGATAGCGATAATAGCGATCCTCGCCGCGATCCTTTTTCCCGTCTTCGCCCAGGCCCGCGAGAAGGCCCGGCAAACCGCCTGCCTGTCCAACACCAAGCAACTCGGCAATGCCGTTGCCATGTACACGCAGGATTACGACGAGATGCTCGTGCTGGGGACCTCGCACCCCCTGCCGGCACCCGTCAACGAGGATCAATGGTAATAAGAAGCTTTTGCCCTACACCAAGAACGCGCAGATCCTCGTCTGCCCCTCGGCCTCAAGCATCAGCCCTACGGGAAACCCGCCCAACCGGGGCTACGCCATCAACGTGAACATCTGCGAGTACAATACCGCCAAGTCATTGGCGGCTCTGGGCGACGTGGCCGGAACGTCCTTGATCGTGGACGCCGCGTCTTTCAATGACGCGGGCGTTATCAGCGAAAACAATCCCATGGAATTCAAGGACTACGGGCCGAACGGCCCATCAGGGAACTGGCTGCCGCCGTCGAGCTTCGCCGGCAACGCCACGACCGGGGTGCCTAACCGCTACCTTTACGAGAACCCCGGCGGGAGCAACGACTACTGGAAGACGCGGCCGGTACCGCGCCACAACGACGGCGTGAACGTGATCTACTGCGACGGGCACGCCAAGTGGTCGCGGGCGGACCGGTTCCTGGGCATGCCGCAGAATGGCCTTCGCGGCTGGCCCTATGGCCACGCCAACAACAGCTGGGACGACAAATAGGAATCCTCACCCCCCGGCCCCTCCCCATGCTGTGGGAGAGGGGCCGGGGGGTCACCAGGTTGCTTGGTTTCGTTTTCTGATGGGTAGTATCACTAGCGGACGGTAACGCCGCTTCCGCCACATAAAGAAAGGAGTCTCTGATGAGACCACGTAACCACCGTTCAGCGTTCACGCTGATCGAGCTTCTCGTCGTGATCGCGATAATAGCGATCCTCGCTGCTATCCTCTTTCCTGTTTTCGCGCAAGCACGCGCTGGGGCACGCCAAGCAACCTGCCTGAACAACATGAAGCAGATCGGCACCGGTCTGATGATGTACGCCCAGGACTATGACGAGACCCTACCCGGCAACAGCGGAGCTGGGGTGATAACACGGGCCTGGGAATCAAGAGCCCGCCCAGGAGGTCTGCCGCCAGTAACAACACCTTGAATCTCATTCCGCGCGATATACAGCCGTATATCAAGAACTGGGATCTATTCATTTGCCCGCAGGCCAAGCCCGGGCCTGCTACCGCCTTAGTTCAACCGAAAGACGCCAACACCTCCTGCCCGTACAACGGTATCGTGATGTTCCGCACGCTCGCCGCGATACCCGAACCGGCAAGCATCATTTTTATGCGTGAGGAAAACGACTACCGGGAGTGGGCCTCGATGCGTCCCCGGAAGTTTACTGATAGCCAAGGGTGGTATCCCCAATATATCGGCCCCGGCCTGTACTGGAAGTTTAACAAACGCCAACTGGGACCTTCTGCACAACGACGGCGGTAATCGGGTACGTATTGTGACGGACATGTCAAGTGGTCGAAGAAGACCCGGATCACTTCGCAGACTTCGGCGCGGCAACAACCGGCGCCAACAGCGTCGAACCGGATAACAGAACGCTGGTAGAAAAACCGACTGCTGCCGAAACCGATTTACCGGAAACGGTCTGCCTTCTAGAACGCGGTGGCAGCCTCCCGGCCCTCACCCCCGGTCCCTCTCCCGAAAACGGGAGAAGGGTGCCTGCCTACGGGAGTAATCCTGGCTCTGCCTACAGGCAATCAACCCCGTAGGGGCGACAAACCGTGCCCCTTTTCTCCGTAGAGGAGGAGAAAGTCCCGCCCGGCAAAAAACCAGTTGACAAACCGGCTCAGATAGGTTTATAATCTGGCTCAGAAGTGGCCCAGCGCTATTTCAGGGCCGGAAGCAAGTGAGGGGCTAGGAGAACGCCGTGGTGGGAACGCAAACTATCTCCAAACCGCCCGCGCGTAAACGCCAGCAGATCGCGCAGCGTCTGCGGGAGATGACGACGACGATGTCGCCGGGCGAGCGCCTGCCCTCGGTTCTGGATCTGGCGCGCCAGTTCGGGGTGGCCACGGATACCGTTAAAGTAGCCCTCGGAGTCCTGAGCCGCGAAGGGTCGGTGGTATCCGCCCCCGCTCCGGTACGTATGTCGCGGAACGGCCCCGATCCAGGGCCGTTCCGGACGGTGACGGCCGGTTCGGCGATCGCGCGGCGGCGCCGGTGACGACGCGCACGCTGGCCGTGTTCGCCCTCTGCTCGAACCCGTTTTTCCAGAACTGCGTGGAGCACCTGATCCGGGAGGCGGCGGCGGCGGGGCTGGCGGTGGAGTGCCGCCACGCGGACGATAACCTGACTCTGAAAGACGCCCTGCGCTTCGAGGCGCTCGATCGTGCCGGCTTCGTCGTGTTGGGGATGGGGCTGGAGTGGCTGGCGGCCGCGCTGCGGGAGCGCGGGCGCGGTCGTGCTGATCGGCGACCCGAGCGCGGAGGCCGTGCCGAGCGCTGCCCACCGACATGCCGACGCCGAGTACGCCGGCTATCTGGCGACCAAGCGGCTGCTGGATCTGGGGCACCGGCGCATCGCGTACGCGCTCCGGCACGCAAGGGGCGCCGGTGCGCAGCGCAAGCGGCGCTGGCGGGGCCACGAGCGGGCGCTGCGCGAGGCGGCGTCCCCGATCCGCATCCGGTGATCGAGCAGCACGCGGTCCGCTCGTGGCTGGGCGCGCCGGACGCGGCGCGCCGCTACTTCGCCGCCAGACGCGCCGGCGGTCGTGGCCTGGTACGATGCGTGGACGCGGTGCTGGTCATCGACGCGCTGCGCCGGGCGGGGCTTGAGGTGCCCGGCGACGTGTCCGTGATGGGGTATGACAACCTGCCCATCGGGCGCACTACGCGCCGCCGCTCGACACCATCGACCTGCACATGGACGAGCAGGTGCGCCACGCGCTCAACCTCCTTTCGCTGCACCCGCCGCGGAAGGCCGTCTCGACAACGCTCATCACGCCGACGCTGGTGTGCCGCGCCTCCTGCGCGCCGCCCCGCGCCGCCCTGACAGGCCCTACACCTTACTCGACAACGGAGGGAGAACGCCATGCAACGTACGCACCATCATCGCCCCTCTCGATCCAGCGGGTTCACGCTGATCGACCTTCTGTCGTCATCGCGATAATAGCGATCCTCGCTGCGATCCTTTTTCCCGTCTTCGCCCAGGCGCGGAGAAGGCGCGCCAGATCTCCTGCGTGTCCAACCAGAAGCAGATCGGCCTCGCCCTGATGCAGTACGTCCAGGACTACGACGAGACCATGCCGCCGCGCTTCGCTGAAGGGTTATCCCCGGCGATGACGCGCAGGAACGTGACCTGGCGTGAGGCCATCCAGCCGTACATGAAGAACGCCGAGGTGCTGAAGTGCGCTTCCAACCCGCGCAAAGACCTCACCCAGGTGGAAGGGCAGGGGCTGTACGTGTCCTACTCCGCCGCGCGCTGCGACGACGGCGTGGGCGGCGTCTTCAAGGATAAGCCTGCACCCGCCCCCAGAACACCCCGGACACGGTGCCGATCGCCAGCATGCAGGCGCCCGCCTCGACGATAGCCGTCGTCGAATCCACCATCCGCTTTGGTTCGTACATCGTTCACGGCGGCCCGCAGTGTCCGCCGTCACCAACCCCGCCCCAATGACAATAACGGCATGCTGTTCGCAGGTCACAGCGGCATGGCGAACTTCCTGTTCTGCGACGGGCACGTAAAATCCATGAAGCCGCTGGCGACCATATCTACGGCGGATGGCGGCTCCGGCAGCATGAATATGTGGAAGCTCGACAACCAGCCGTTCACCAACGCGGTCAACCGGGACCGGGCAAGGCACAACCTGAAGACGGCACAGGATCACTGGGACTGAACGGGGTTCTTGCATGGCACGGGGTTTCCGCGGCGTCTTTGTCATCCTCGTAACCCCGTTCGACCCGGCGGGCGACCTGGACGAGGATTCGCTCCGGCGCGAGGTGGACTGGTGCGTCCGCGCCGGGGCACGGCATCGTCGCGCCCGTCATGGCGAGCGAGGGCCGACGCTCACCGACGACGAGCGCCGGCGCGTGACGCGCATCGCGACCGAGACCACGGCGGGACGAATCCCCGTCCTCATCGGCGTGTCCGGCACCCAGCACGCAGGCGTCGGTCCTCTACGCCCGGTGGGCGCGCGAGGCTGGGGCAAGCGCGGTGATCGCGGTGCCGCCCTACGGGAGCCGGTCCACGGATCCCGAGTTCGTCTTTGGCTTTTATCAGAGGGTGGCCGATGCGGCGCAGGGTCTGCCGGTCTTCATCCAGAACTGGGCCAGCCCGGCCGGCTCGCCGCTGGGCGTGCCGCGAAGCCGTCCGTCTGCTGACCGAAATTCCCAACGTGTCTTACGTCAAAGAAGAGGCGCAGGATGCGGGACACGCGATGACGGCGATGCTCGCCGCCGCGGCCGGCGACGCCTGCCGGGGCGTGATGGGCGGCATGGGCGGGCGCTTCCTGTTCGACGAGTTCCGGCGCGGCTCCCTGCGGGACGATGCCGGCCTGCCAGGCGCCCGACGTCCACGCCGCCGTCTGGAACGCGCTCGATGCGGGGGACGAGGAGGGCGCGGCGCCTCTTCAATCGCCTGCTGCCGCTGCTCAACCTGGAGGGGCGGTTCGGCGTGGCGCTGTGCAAAGAGGTTTTGCGCCGGCGCGGCGTGATCGCGCATACGACGGTGCGCGGGCGTGCCCGCTCCCCGCTGGACGCCTTGGACCACCAGGAGGCCTGGACGCGGTCTGGCGCGATCTGTCGGAGCTTTTCACCGTCTGACGCGCCGGAAATCAGAGAGGGCGCTATGCGAATCACCGGCCTTGAGGTTCTCCGTCTCGGCGTCAACCGGCGCGGCGACTGGCTGCTGGTGCGGCTCGCGACCGACGAGGGCCGACCGGCATCGGCGAGGCATCGCACGGCGGGTTCGGCCCCGACCGGGACGCGCGCGGTCGCCGCCATCCTCGAACGGCAGTGCCTGCCCCTGCTGCGCGGGCGTGACCCGCGCGCGCCCGTTGCCGCCACGGCCGCGCTGCAGCCGCTGGTAGACGGCATCGCCGCGGCGACGGCGGTGTCGGCCTGCGAGCAGGCCCTGTGGGATCTGGCCGCCAGGCGGCCGGCCTCCCGGTGTACCGACTGCTGGGCGGCCCGGTGCGCGAGCGCATACCGCTGTACGCCAACATCAACCGGGCGACGGCCGACCGGACGCCGGGGGCTTCGCCGGCGGCGCCGCGGCGGCGGCCGCCGCGGGGTTCCAGGGCGGTCAAGTGCGCGCCCTTCGACGGCGTGCAGCGACAGCGTGTGCGCGAGCGCGACCAGCGCGGGCGCGTCGCGCTGGGCCTGGCCTGCGTCGCGGCGGTGCGCGAGGCGGTGGGCGACGGGGTCGAGGTGCTGGTCGATTGCCACGGCCACCTGGACGTGCCGACCGCGGTCGAGGTCGCCCGGGAGAGTCCGCGCGCGCTCGGCGTCACCTGGTTCGAGCCGGTGCCCACCGAAGACCTGGACGCGCTCCTGCGCCTGCGCCCGCTCATCGATAGCCAGGGGATGGAGGTGATCGGCGGCGAGCGGCTGTATGGCGTGGAGGGCTATTGGCCTTACCTGGCGGCGGGCGTGTGGGACGTGATCATGCCCGACGTCAAGCACTGCGGCGGGGTCGCGGCGATGACCGCCATCGCCCGGGCGGCGGACGCGCGCGGCGTCGCGGTCTCGCCCCACAATCCCGGGCCGGTGGTAACCTCGCCAGCGCGCACGTCGCGGCCACCCTGCCGCACCTGCGCGCTCTCGAATACGCCTGGGGCGAAGTGCCGTGGCGGGCCCACGTGATCGCGCCGCCGGAATGCATCGAGGCGGGTGAGGCTCGTCCTGCCCTCCGGGCCGGGCCTGGGGATCACGCTCGACGAGGCGACCCTGGCGCTGCGCCGCGTTCAAACAGAAGATCGGAAATGAAACACGTGGTTCTGGTATTCCTGTCCCTGCTGGCCGCTCTCGGCGGTTGCCCGCACGCCGCGGCGCAGACGCCGGCGCGAAAACCAACGTGCTGTTCATCGTGTCCGACGACCTGAACACCGATCTGGGCTGCTACGGCCATCCCGTCGTCAAAACGCCGAACATCGACCGGCGGCGAAGCGCGAAGTGCGCTTCGATCAGGCGTATTGCCAGTACCCCGTGTGCAACCCCGCCGCGCCTCGTTCCTGAGCGGGCTACGGCCTGAAACCATCGGGGTCATGGACAACACGACGCCGCCCCGCAGGCACCGGCCCGACACGGTGTTCCTGCCGCAGCAGTTCCGTAAGCAGGGCTACTTCGTGGCCAATTCGGGCAAGACGTTTCATTACGTCTACGATGACAAGCCGAGGCTGGGACATCTCCGAATCCGGCAACGGGCCGAAGCTCGAAAGTCTGGGCGATCTGCTGCGCCCCAAAGCCGGGGCTCTACCGCCCGGCATCTCGCGCGGCAAGGCGAAAACCGGACAGGACCTGTTCTGGGGTCGTTCGACCTGCCCGACGAACAGATGGGCGACGGCATCGTCGCGCGCCGCGTTGCGCAGTGGATGGAGCAATCGAGCGAAGCGGGCAAGCCGTTTTCCTGGCGGCGGGCTTTCGCAAGCCGCACCTGCCCCTGAACGTGCCGAAAAGGTATTTCGATCTGTACTCGCCCGAAAAAATCACCTGGCCGCAGGAGCCGCCCGCCCGCGTGACGGCGCTGCCGCCCCTGGCGCGGAAAAACGCGACCACCATCGCCCCGCTTTCGGACGGGGAGCGCCGCGAAGCCATCCGGGCCTACTACGCCGCGATCTCGTTCATGGACGCGCAGGTGGGGGTCCTGCTCGACGCGATGGACCGGCTGAAGCTGTAGGACGACACGATCGTCGTCTTCGTCAGCGACCACGGCTTTCAATTGGGCGAGCACGGCGGCCTGTGGCAGAAGATGGTGCTGTTCCAGGAATCGGCGCGCGTCCCCTCGTCGTCGCCGCGCCCGGCAAGAAAGCGGGCGCCGTCTCGCAAGGCCTGGTGGAACTGGTGGACCTGTTTCCGACCCTGACCAGCCTGTGCGGCCTGCCCGCGCCGCCGGGATTGGAAGGCATCAGCTTCGCGCCGCTGCTGGAAACCCCAATCGCCCGTGGAAGAAGGCCGCCTTTGTCGTGGTCGGGCGCCAGAATCCCAGAACGCTCGGCCGCTCGGTTCACACCGCACGCTATCGCTACACCGAATGGGATGAGGGCCGTCAAGGCGCGGAGCTTTACGACCATCAGAACGATCCACACACGAATACCGTAATCTGGCGGGCGACCCGGCACACGCCGCTCTGCTCGCGGACATGAAGCGCCTGCTGCAAGACGGCCCGCAGGCCGCCCTGCCGCCGGGAGTGGTGCCGGCGCCTTCGGCGAAAAAACAGCGCCCGCCCGACCTGCCGATCCCGCCGCGGGCAACGACGCAATGGCCGCGCTCGGCGCGCAGGACCTTGCGCCCATCGCGGGCGGCATCCGCGCCCCTCGGTCCTGCCACTGAAAAAGACGAACTACCCGATTCCGCCCGGCGCGATCTTCGTGTCGCCGGACGGCAAACCGGAAGCGACGGCTCCGGAAACCGCAAGCGCCGACGTCGGTCGCCAGCGCGCTCAAAATCGTGCCGGCGGGCGGCGTGATCGTGTTTCGCGGCGGCGCTTATCGCGGACTGGACCGGCTGCGGCCCGCGCGCGCGCGTGACGCTGCAGGCGCATCCGGACGAGCTGCCGTGGATCAAGGGCAGCATCGTGGTCGAAGCCTGGACAAAGGACGGCACGCCCCAGAAACCCCTGTGGCGGCACGACGGCTGGACCCACAAGTTCGGCCCCGCCGCCCGCATCGGGCCGGAATACCTGGATCCCAAATATCCCCTGGCCGGCGAGCGCGACATGGCGTTCCTTGACGGCAAGCCGCTGCGGCAGGTGGCGACTCGTCAGGAAGTCGGGCCGGGCGCTTTTTTCGTGGATGGCGCGGCCAGGCAGCTCTGGATCGGGGACGATCCCACCGGCAGGACCGTCGAGGCCGCCGTGGCGACGGAGGCCTTCCATTTCTGGAAGAACGGGGACGCGGACCCGACCGGCAGCGCCGTTCGCGGTCTGGGCTTTTGCCACTACGGCGATCAGGGGCTGTCGTTTCGTGTCGCCGACGGCGTTCTGGAAGATAACACCTTCTGCTGGAACGGACAGCGCGGCGCCAGCGTCTACGACGCCCCTCATGCTGCCATTCGAGGCAACCTGTTCGCGTGTAACTCGCGCGTGGGACTGCGCGTCGCGCGGGCGCGGCGGCTGCGGATCGAGAACAATGTCTTCGCGTGGAACAACGTTGACCGCTGGCGCACCGCCTGGGACGCGGCGGGAACGAAGATCACCAATCTTGCCTACGGTCCCGAAGACGGGGTGATCTTCCGCAACAATGTGGTCGAAAACAACCTGGCAACCGGCCTGTGGCTCGACATCGACGCCAACCACGCCGTCATCGTCCGCAATGTGGCGCGGCGCAATCAGGGCATCGGGCTGTTCTTCGAGATCTCCGACACGGCGATTCTCGCCTTTAACGTCGCGGAGGAGAACGGGACGGGCATCATGATCTCCAACTCCAAGAACGCGCGCATCTACAACAACACGCTGACGAGCAACGCGACCGCCGTCGTGGTCAAAGAAACGGGCCGCACGAACAAATACAAGGGAACGATCGCGGGCACGGCTACGGGCGAGGTCTTCGTGACCAGCGGCAATGTGCTGCGTAACAACATCCTTGCGGGCGCGCGCCCGGGCTCTGCCAACTCGATGCTCAGCGCCCATCCCACGCGCGGGCCGTCGAGTGCCATGATCGCTTCGTCCGACTTCAACCTTTACTGGCGCCCGCCCTCGGCCAGGGTGGTCCCCGTCGCGCGCTGGTCGAGCGACGGCAGGGAAGACGTCGATTTCATGACCGTGCGGGAGTTCTCCAGCGTCACCGGCTACGAGAAGAACAGCCTGACGCTTGACGGCGCTTCGGGGGCGGTCCCTCCGCTCTTCGTGGACGCGGCGAAGGGCGACTACCACCTCCGGCCGGGCAGCCCCGCCATCGGACGGGGTGAGGCGCTGCCTGACGACATCGCCAGGGCCGCCGGCAGCAAGGCGGGCATGCCAGTCAACCTGGGGGCGTTTTGATAAGCGACCAACAACCGCAGCACCCCAAGCCGGTGCGTGAGGTAAAGCCCGTTACGCGACCTTCTTCCGCGTGCATCACATCGACTACGAGAACCAGAAGTGGGAGGTCATGGCCGACATGTGGCGGGAATGGAAAGGGCTGCGCGACGTCATCCCGGCAGGCAACTGACTTATGGCAAACCCGAACATACTTTTCATCCTGACGGACCAGCAGCGCTGGGATACGCCGGGCTGCCACGGCAACCGCCAGATACGCACGCCCCATCTACACAGGCGGAAAGGAGGCGAGTGAGAATTGCGTTTTATTACGACGGCACTTTTTGCAGGGACTTTGGGAGCCGGCCTGCCGCCCTGGACGGCAGCCGCTTCTGCGCCCGCGCTCCGCGAACAGGTTTCCCTGAACGGAACCTGGGATCACGGCGGTGCGGTCCCCATTTACACGGGCGAGAAAGCGGACATACGGACCTATGCGCGCAAAGTGATGATCCCCGCCTCCTGGGCGGGCAAGCGGATCGCGATCGAATTTGGCGCGGTCAATCATGTTGCCCAAATCTTCGTCGATGATCAGCGGGTGGCGGAACACGTGGGAGGCTGGATTCCGTTCTCTGTCTCCCTGCCCGACACGCTTCGCCCCGGCGACGCCTTCACGCTCAAAGTCGTCGCCGGGAGCCGGAACAAGGCGCCCATCATCGATCCCGGTACCAGCAAGCCACACGCCAAGACGGGCAAACCGGTCTTCCCCGTCCGCTGGCCCGTCGGCAACGCCTGGGCGACGCTGGATAACGCGTATACTGGCATCGTCGATGACGTCTGGCTGCGTGCGTACGGCAAGGCATGCATCGAAGACGCCTTCATCCAAACGTCGTTCCGGGGCAGGAAGATCCGCGTCGACTACACGCTGCGAAACAGCGGGAGCGCGCCGCGCACCGTCCGCGTCGCGGCGGATGTCGTCCGCGCCGGTACCGGCGCCGTGGAAAAAACGATCGCCGGCACACCTGTCACCCTGCCGCCCGGCCGGACGAAAACCGTGCGCGTGGAATCGCTCTGGGAAAACCCCGAACTCTGGTGGCCGGACCGTCCGACTCTGTATCACCTGCGGAGCCGTCTCATCGAAGGTGACGCCGGAAAAAACACCCTCGATCAGGAAACGCGGCGCTTCGGCTTCCGCGAGATCTGGACCGAGGCGGGCCAGTTCCGGCTCAACGGCGTGCGGCTGAACGTGACGTCGGATTATTTTGTGTGGGGCAAGGAGAACCACTGGCCTGACAGCTACCGCCCGGAGGGTTGGCGTAAGACCATCGATGCCCTCAAGCGCCTCAACATCCGCGCGGTCCGGCTGCACAAGCAGCCGCCGCCGCAGTTCGTGCTGGACGCCGCCGACGAAACCGGCCTGTGCCTCATCGCCGAGTCCGCGATCGACGGCCCGACCGGGGGCGCGACGCCCATCAAGCGCCCGGACTATCTGGCCAACAGTATCGGCAGCTGGATCCCCGCCTGGGTCAAGGGAAACCGCAACCATCCGTCTATCCTGATCTGGAGCGCGATGAACGAGATGGGACAGCTGGACAAAACCGAGGCGCAGCGAGTGGGCAAGGCGATCCGCGATC